>JALRBS010000118.1 GCA_023262325.1 Ilumatobacteraceae bacterium
AATTTGGCCAATCTGAACGGGCGGCGGGAGAGAGCCAGATCATGGCCCCATCCGGATCATTTCCGTCACCAATCGTGCCCGTCTGACCCCGGTGGGTAATGACGTAGGTATCGCCAATCGTCGTTGAGGATGTCCCAGTAATGGACACTGCCTTGTTCGCCGCGGCCTTGATTGTCTCGCGCACCTCTGAGAAGTTGAAGACACACGTTGCGAGCACAGTGGAGGAGACCAGGGAAGGCTTACCCGAATAAATCTCAACGGTGTGGGACTGGTCGGTTTGGGTAGGAGACAACGCCTTCAAAAAGAAGTACACGGTGTCGGACGAGCCACTCGCTAAATCTCCAATCGCGCGCTGGTTGTCCGCCGAATTCGCGAGAGCAACTGACCCTCCAGTAAACCCGCTGACTTTCGCCCACAGATCAGTTTTGTTTGCGCTGGCAGTAATTTTGTATCCGACGTACGCAGCGTCAGCCTCTTGTCCGACGCCTGAGTCAACGTAGAACACTTGGCCGTGGGATGCGCTCACTGTGAGGTCGCTTTGTGCGGACCCGCCGCAGGCAGGAGGGACATCGGCAGCCGAGGTCTGCCCAAGGACGACTGCCGAAATGAGGGACAACACGATGACAACGAACAAACGTCGTGGTTTGCCGTAGAGAGTGCCGTCGTTCACTTGGGCGAAATGTATCTCTGTGCAACTTGACTGACAAGAAAGGAAGTCTGTGTAAAAGCTTAATATTTAGGTGTACAGCAAATTTTCGTTGACAACCGGCGTTACGCAAAAAGTTGTCGGCGCAACGAAATGGCGTGCAACAATGGTCCTGTGGCACCAGCAGCGGTCGTTGTCTCACCCTTGATGAGACTGGTGGGTCAAATTGCGCAACTTCGAGCCTGGTTACGTGCTGAGTCACCAGTTGCTATCGCATTTAGCGGGGGTGCAGACTCAGCGCTTCTTGCGTATGTGGCAGCCAGCACCGACGGTGTTGATGCCGTCTCGATCACTGCTGTGTCACCGTCCCTCGCAACGCAAGAGTTCGATGACTGCGCTGCCCTTGCAGACGAGTGGAATCTCAAATGGTTGACGGTTGAAACCGACGAGATGCTCGACGCCGCATATCGCCAAAACGACCTCGATCGGTGCTTTCACTGCAAGTCAGCGCTTATGCGAGCCTTCGACGGGCTGAGAGATCACATCGGAACGCGAACTCTGCTACTCGGGGTGAACACCGATGACCTCAACGACCATCGTCCCGGCCAGGAGGCGGCCCTGCTCGGAGGAGCGCGCTTTCCATTTGTCGAACTGGCGATGTCGAAGGCTGATGTTCGCGAGATATCTCGCTATCTCGGCCTTCGCACATGGGACAAACCAGCGGCACCGTGTCTTGCGAGTCGCGTTCCATATGGCACCGAGGTCACCGTTGAGTTGCTCGGACGCGTCGAGCGTGCAGAGTCGTGTCTTCGAGCATGCGGTATTCGTACGAGTCGAGTACGTCACCACGGCGAGGTTGCTCGTATCGAGGTGCAACCCGACGACTTCGATCGCGTCATCAGCCACCGTGAACGTATTGAGAGCGAATTTCGCTCAATTGGGTTTCGATACGTCGCGCTCGATCTTGGTGGGCTGCGGTCGGGGTCATTGAATCCTCCAAAGGTGTAAATGAAACCGGCATACGCTCGGCGTGTTGCGACCATTCGTCGGCGAGCAATTTCGGTCACGGCCCTGTTTCTGCTCGCACTCCTCCTTACCGCATTGAGCCCTGCCTTGTTGCTCGTTGCGCTGCTCGCCGACATGGTGAAGAGGCAGCGTCGCTTGCCGGCAACTCGATTGATCGCATTTGGTTGGTACTGGTCGGTCATCGAATGCGCAGGGGTGCTCATTTCGTTTGTGCTGTGGTGCGCGGGTCAAGCGAAACGGGAGGAGGCGCATTATCGCTTGATGGGATGGTGGGCCGGCAAGTTGATGACAGGCATGAAGAAGGCGCTCAGGTTTGAGCCAGTCATTGAAGGGTCTGAGGCGCTCGGAGATGGAAACGCAGTTGTCTTGTGTCGTCATGCGAGTCTTGCCGATTCATTGCTGTCGGCGTGGGTGATCTGCACGGTGCACGGCATTCACCCCAGATATGTGCTGAAGCGAGAACTGCTCTTTGATCCGTGCCTCGACATCGTCGGGCTTCGAGTTCCAAACAGATTTGTTGACAGGGGCGCTGCTGATTCCTCAGAGGATCTACATGCGCTCGGCGAACTCGCCGCTGGTCTCACCTCGGGGCGAGTCGCAGTCATCTTTCCCGAAGGCACACGTGCAACGGCGGAGAAGCGACGGCGATCTCTTGACAAGATTGGTGAGAGCAACGCGGCGCGAGCGGAACGTCTTGGCGCACTGCACCATCTGCTTCCGATACGACCCGCCGGAGTCATGGCACTCATCGATGGCGCGCCACACTGCGATCTCATTCTCGCATGGCACACCGGCTTCGATGGACTGTCAAATTTCAAGGGCATCTACCGTGCCATCGTTGGACCGGAGACACCGGTGAGGTTTGTGATGAGACGCATTGATCGATCGTGCACCGGTGAGATCACGCTTGAGGTGCTTGACGACATGTGGTTACAGATGGACGAAGAAGTTCACGAAGCATTAAGAGTAAGAACATGAACCCTCAACTTCTCGCCCTCGTCTGCGTCGCGGCGCTCATGGTGACGACATGGGTAATCAGCTTGATCATCTCGGATGCGTCGATTGTCGATATCACCTGGGGTCTCGGTTTCGCAGTGGTTGGTATCGCCACATGGCTCGCTGATGACAGCCGCACCTCGCTCGATCATCTCATCACTGTGCTCGTCGTCGTATGGGGACTGCGCCTCACCGCCTACCTCGCATGGCGAAACCTCGGCCACGGGGAGGACTTTCGGTATCGAGCGATGCGGCGCCGATGGGGTTCCTCGTTCTGGATCATGAGCCTGCTCACCGTCTACGTACTGCAGGGCACGCTGATGTGGGTGGTGTCGCTTCCCGTTCACCTCAGCCATCGAGACTCCGCTGGTGTTGGCGCGCTCGCAATTGTCGGCACGGCATTGTGGGGCGTTGGACTGCTGTTTGAATCCGTTGGTGACTTGCAACTTGCCCGGTTCAAAGCCGACTCCTCGAACGATGGCAAAGTGATGAATTCCGGGCTTTGGAAGTACACGAGACATCCGAACTACTTCGGTGATGCATGTGTGTGGTGGGGGATCGCGCTTGTTGCTGCCACCACCGGCGTCGGTCGATGGGGGCTCATCGGTGCGTTCGTGATGAACGTATTGCTCTTGCGTGTCTCGGGCGTCGCGATGTTGGAGAAATCGCTCGTCAAGCGAAAGCCGCAATACGAGGAGTACATCGCACGCACAAGCGCGTTTATTCCACGTCCGCCACGACGAGTGGTCAACTGAATCGAAACATGAAACGCGCCCACCGGTGATACGCCTCACCAGGTTGAACGATGACGTTGCCAAGGTGGGGGTGATGAATGGCGTCAGGTGCGGATTGCGGCTCGACACATATTGCGCTGTGTCGTCCAAATGTGCGTCCCGAACGTCCGGTTGTCGTCGGGATCGAGTTCGAGGTGTAGATCTGAGCACCGTCGTGATTCGTGGATAGTGCAACTTGCCGTCCCGAACCCTCGTGCCAGATGCTCACCACCTCGTCGTCTGGTGATCGTTGGTCAGCGAAGACGTAGTGGTGGTCGAGCCCGTCGTGTAGGGGTCCGTGTTCGAGATCGATTGACGATGCGAGCCGACGACGTGTCGTCCAGTCGTATGGCGTTCCTTCAACCGCCGTGAGCTCACCGGTTGGAATCTGTTCGATATCTGTTGCAACGAGCGCGAGTGAGTGCACTTGTAAGTCATGTTGCAGCACGCTCTCCCCGCTCACGCCACTGAGGTTCCAGTAGACGTGATTCGTCAGGTTCAGCGGCGTTGCTCGATCGACCGTCGCAGCCCACTCAATGAGCAGGGACGAGTCGTCAAGTCGGTAGGTCGTTGTCGCCTCAACGATCCCGGGGAATCCTTCCGCACCATCAGGGCTTCGATGGTGAAAGACGACCGACGTCGATGTGACCTCCCCAAGCGACCACACAACGGCGTCAAATGCCTCAAGGCCACCTCCGTGCAGGCAGTTCGCGCCCTCGTTCGCAGTGACCACATGTCGAACACCATCGATCTCAAATGACGCGGTACCGATTCGGTTCGCCACCCTGCCAACGGTTGACCCAAGAAAGAGCGAGCGATGGCGAGCGTACGCAGCATCGTCGTCGAGGCCGAGCACGATGTCGTCAACATGGCCGTGGCGGTCTGGAGTCCGAACTGACACAATCGACGCGCCGCGGGCACTGAGTGTTACCGATAGCGCGTCGGGATCACCCAGAGTGATCCACGGTGCGGTGTGTGCGCGATCGACCGCTTGCATGCGAGGCAGGGTAGCCGCTCGTTGTCATGTGCGATACGAGTCCAACTGGGCGAACCCTCGGGAGATTCCGTAGGTTTACCTCCGTGAAGCTTTCAATGATGATCAACTACTCGGGTGACTTTCATGCTGACGTGCAGAAGGTGTGCGATCTCGAATCAGCGGGACTCGATCTCGTGTGGGTGCCCGAGGCGTACAGCTTCGATGCGATCAGCCAACTCGGATACCTCGCCGCCAAAACCTCGACCATTCAGATGGGAACCGGCATCATCAACGTCTATTCCCGAACGGCAACCTGTGTCGCTCAAACAGCCGCTGGTCTCGACTTCGTGAGCGGGGGACGGTTCGTGCTCGGCCTCGGTGCGTCAGGACCTCAGGTCATTGAAGGTTTCCATGGCGTCCCTTATGACAAGCCGATGGCGAGAATCCGCGATTACATCAACGTCTGTCGCATGACATGGAAACGGGAACCAGTCGTCTATGACGGACCGACCGTGCAGGTGCCACTGCCGGCGGGGGAAGGTACCGGTCTTGGCAAGCCGTTGAAGATCATTAATCATCCTGTGCGCAGCGATATTCCTATTTTCTGGGCGTCGCTCATGGGTCTCTCGGTGACCGCAACCGCCGAATACGCCGACGGTTGGCTCCCAATATTCTTCGATCCAGAGAAGTTCCATCAGGTATGGGGAGATGAGCTCAAGGCGGGCACCGCCAAACGCGATCCATCGCTTGGTCAGTTGCAAATTTCGGCTGGTGGCATGGTTGCAATTGGTGACGAATTTGTGGGTGAGCGAAAGCAGCAAATTCTCGATATCGCTCGTCCAAATATTGCGCTCTACGTCGGTGGCATGGGTGCCCGCGACAAGAACTTCTACAACACGATTTGTCAGAAGTATGGCTATGTCGACGAGGCGATTGAAATCCAGGACAGGTATCTCTCAGGCGATAAGGCCGGCGCGGCAGCAGCGGTGCCAGCACAGATGCTCGAGCAAACGAATCTCGTTGGTCCCGCAGGGGAGATCAAGGAACGGCTCGCGGCGTATCGCGAAGCAGGGGTGACCCACCTGTCGGTCACCCCGGTCGGTGGTGACCCGGTCGCAACGGTCGCTGCGCTGCGAGAAATCCTGTCGTGATACGCCGATAGTCGGCGAGTTCACACCGAGGGCAACTAACGCGGTTCCCTTGGCAGGCCGAGCACGCGCTCGCCGAGAATATTGCGCATCACGTTTGAGGTCCCGCCCATGATTGTGTAGCCCGGGGCGTAGGTCATCGCCTTGGTGACGTCGTTCCAGAGCGTTGCGTCGACCCCAAAGACTCGGGATGCAAACTGAGCGACTCTCCACTCGTGCTCTGTGCAGAAACATTTTGTCGCCGCAGAGAATCCAGCCGGGGCCTGGTGGAGCACTTCGCGAACGACGAGGATGCGGCCAATGCGGTACGCGGTTTCAAGTGCCGCAACCTCTTGGCGAACAATTGGGTCTGAGAGATCTGCGCGTTCAAGTGCAAGTTTGTAGAGCGCTTGGTTCGAGACGAGACGGTCGATTCCGCCTCGTTCGTGTTCAAGTTGGCGCATCGTCTGTTTGAAGGCGCTGCCTTCGACCCCGACGAGGTTATGCACCGGCACGCGCACATCGCTAAAGAACACTTCGGTGAAGTGGCGGTTCGTTGTCATGTCCTTGATCGTTCGCACCTCAATACCGGGGGACGACATTGGAACAATGATTTCACTGATGCCGGCATGCGGCGGGCCCTCGGATGAGGTGCGGCAGATGAGGTAGCAGTAATCGGCGAGGGCCCCAAATGAGGTCCATATCTTCTGACCATTGATGACGAACTCGTCACCTTCACGTCGAGCCGATGTCGTGAGCGATGCGAGGTCGCTGCCAGAGTTTGGCTCCGACATTCCGATGCACCAGGTCGTATCGCCGGAGAGCATTGACGGAAGAAACTCTTGCTGTTGATCGGCACGACCGAAGGCAATCAGCGCAGGGCCCATCTGGCGATCGGCGAACCACATTGCAGCGATTGGCGCTCCCGCGGCAATCATTTCTTCACCGATGATGAGCCGGTCAATTGCCGGGCGCCCACCTCCGCCATATTCCGTGGGCCAGGTCAGACCGATCCAGCCTCGGGAGCCAAGCTCTTTCGCGAATTCTTTTGAATAGCCGTTAATCCATGAGTCGGCATGCCAGCCGAATCGCGCAACGGCATCCTCGGCGACTGCCCGTGCCTCGCTGCGCAGCGCCTCTTGTTCTGCAGTCCACGCAAATTCCATTGATCAGGCCCGCGAGTTGATCGGCACGTAATCGCGTGAATCAGGTCCGACGTACCACTGGCGAGGGCGCGAAATCTTTTGCTCTTTGTCGGCAAGCAATTCTTGCCAGTGCGCAAGCCAACCTGCGGTCCGCGGAATCGCAAACAGCACGGTGAACATGTCGACCGGGAAGCCCATCGCCTGATAGATGAGCCCAGAGTAGAAGTCGACGTTTGGGTACAACTTGCGATCGACGAAGTAGGGGTCTTGCAGCGCGACCTCTTCAAGTTTCAACGCGATATCGAGAAGCGGGTTCTTGCCGGTCACCTCAAATACGTCGTAGGCCGTCTTCTTGATGATCGTCGCCCGGGGGTCATAGTTCTTGTACACGCGGTGGCCGAAGCCCATGAGGCGTCCGTTGCCCTCTTTGACCGACGTAATGAATGCGGGCACTTCATCGATTGATCCGATATCGGTGAGCATGCGCACCACTGCTTCATTCGCTCCACCGTGGAGCGGTCCGTAGAGAGCGCTTGCCGCAGCGGCTGCAGACGAGTACGGATCGGCATTCGATGATCCGACGACACGCATCGCGGTTGTTCCACAGTTTTGCTCGTGGTCCGCGTGCAAGATGAAGAGGACGTCCATGGCCTTCTCGAGCACTGGGTCGACGGTGTAGTCATCGCCGACCTTCCACATCATCGAGAGGAAGTTGGCAGGAAATGAGAGGTCGTTGTTCGGGTAGTTGAAGGGCAATCCAACGCTGAATCGGTAGCACATCGATGCAATCGTCGGAGTCTTCGCGATGAGTCGGAGAACTTGCTTGTAGCGGCTGTCCGCGTCGTCAATGTCCTTCGCGCCGTCGTAAAAGGTGCCAAGCGCGGCGAGTGCGGACACGAACATGCCCATGGGGTGCGCGTCGTAGTGAAATCCGTCGACGAAGCGTTTGCGCATGTTTTCGTGGATGAATGTGTGGTGCGTAACGTCGTTTCGCCAGTTCGCCAGTTGGTCGCTCGTTGGCAACTCGCCATTCAGCAACAAGTATGCAACTTCAAGGAATGATGAGTGTTCGGCGAGCTGCTCAATGGGGTACCCGCGGTAACGAAGTACGCCATTGTCGCCGTCGAGATAGGTGATTGCTGACTTGCACGATGCGGTCTGCATGTACGCCGGGTCGTAGACGAACAGCGACGGGTCGAGGGACCGAATTGCCGATGCTGGGAAGACACCACCTTCGATGGGTACGGTAACCGTCTGTCCGGTTCTGTCATCGGTAATCGTGATGGTTTCAGGCACGTCGTCGTCCTCCGAATCGACTGGGGGGATACGCAAGTAATGTATCGGCGAACAGCCGAAGCGGACTAACGCAAGCCGAACGGGTTGCGCAGGGTGGTCACAGTGGCGAGTTGCCGTGGCGGCGTGGCGGCCGGCGGTCGCGTTTATCGACGAGCATGTCGAGCGCAGCCGCAATGACTGAACGCGTGTCAGCGGGGTCGATCACGTCGTCAACGTAGCCGCGCTCGGCAGCGACATACGGATTCAACAGTCGCTCCGAATAGTCGCTTTCGAATGCCTGGCGATCCTCGTCACTTGCGCCTCGGCGAAGAATTGCAGAGGCCTGGCCGGCTCCCATGACGGCGAGCTCGGCCCACGGCCATGCAAGGCAGATGTCGTTGCCCATCTCCTTCGAATCCATCACGATGTAGGCCCCGCCGTAGCTCTTGCGCAGAATGACACATACTCGTGGCACGGTTGCTTGGCCATAGGCAAAGACGAGCTGCGCGCCGTGGCGGATCATCCCGCGCCATTCGAGATCCTTGCCGGGGTAAAAACCTGGGGTGTCAACGAGGGTCACGATCGGCAGGTTGAACGCGTCGCAGGTGTTGACGAAACGGGCAGCCTTCTGCGAGGCCGGAATGTCGAGGGTTCCTGCGAGGGCCATCGGCTGATTGGCAACAAGACCTATCGCTCGACCACCGATCGTGGCAAAACCAGTCACCGCGTTCATCGCCCAATTTCGGCGAACCTCGGTGAAAACACCGTCGTCAACAATTGATTCAATGACGTCCCGTACGTCGTAACTGCCGGTCGTCGACTCAGGAATGAGGTCGCCCGCTTCGGGGGTGCGGCGAGACGTCGGATCGCCGGTTTCGCGTCGTTCAGTGCGAAGGTCCGAATGATCTGGCAGATAGTCAAGAAGTTCGGAGATCATGTCTGCCGCCTCGGCGCGGTCGGCGACGACGGCGGTGGCAAGTCCTGCAGAACGTTCCATCGTTGTGGCACTGCCAAGCTCAGTCTTTGAAATTTCGACACCGGTGAATTGGCGAATCATGAGTGGCCCGTTGACAAATGCGTACGCCTCGTTCGTCATGACAACGAAGTCGACGAGGCCAAGAAGCAGTGCCGGTCCTGATACTGCCGGTCCGTCGACGATCGCAAAGGTGGGGATGACGCCCGAGCAACGGGTCAGCAATTTTGCAGCGACACCCCAGCCGTGTAACGGTGCGATGCCCTCGGCGATATCGGCGCCCGCAGAATTGATGACAATGACGAGTGGGAGGCGTTGTTCGAGCGCAAGGCGGACACCTTCGCTCATCACCTGCGTCATCTGCGAGGTGAGCGGTGGTGCCACGTCGCTTGCTGCGAAGTCGACCCAGACGACACGACGTTCCTCGACCAGTCTTACGCGAGCGGTGACCGGAACGGAGACTCCGGTCGCGATACCTAGCTCGTCAATTGACATGCTCTGAGGTTAGGTCGCCGTGGTGGTGCCGCGTGGATTCGACTGACGTGCCTCGTTCACTCGGCGCGTCGCTTGTGTGGCCGGGAGCATCTATCCGTTGTCAGTGACGGGATATAACCCGCGGTCCTCGTGGATGCGTGTCTCGATCGAGGTGAGGACTGCATCCCGCACTGCGCGCGTTGCCGGCGAGGGATTTGGACGTTGGCGGCGAACCCACGCAACGCGGCGTCGAGGCAGACCGGTGACCGTGATGAGGCGAGCACCGGTGAGATCGGTCTCACCGACCGCTGTAGCGGGCACGATGGTCGCCCCGTGCCCGTCGATGGCGAGTGCGGAGAGTAATCGAACACTGTCAATTTCGGATTGCGACCGAAGGGTGACACCCTGTTCGGCGGTGGACCGTTCGAGGATTCGACGAAGTGCCGCGCCCAGCGGTGGTAGCAGGAGGGGCTCACCGTCTAAATCTTCAATCGAAATTTCGTCACGGTTGGATAGGTGATGGTCGGTCGGAGCGAGGAGCAGCAGCGCTTCATCGAAAATTGGTTCGACAACGAGGTCGGGCTCATCAATCGGAAGGTGAAGAATCGCCGCATTAAGGAGTCCCGACACGACGTTAGGAAGCAGTGCTGATGTGCTGCCCTCGGTAACGACGGTGTGCACGTTGGGGTAGACCTCGCTGAGACGGCGCAGGGTTGGCGGAATGGACCAACGAGCAATCGTTCCGATGACGCCGATGCGCACATCTCCGCTGACGTCGGACTCGCTGCTCTCGAGGTCCGAGCGAATGTCATCGAGTTCGTGCATGATTCGCCGTGCCCGGATAAGAACTTTTCGACCCTCCTCAGTGACACGACCTGTCTGGCGATCGATGAGCACAGTTCCGAGTTCGCGTTCGAGTTTGCTGATATGCGAGGAAACGTTTGATTGAACCGTATAAAGGGCACGGGCTGCTGATGAGAAACTGCCGTGGTCGGCAATAGCGATGAGCGTGCTGAGTTGGCGAAGATCCATCTCTAAAAACGATATCAGATATCTCTAAGTTCGACTTGCGAGATGCACGAAATCACGTGCATAATTTCACAAGCAAATATCGACGCGGTACACCCCCCAAGTCCCGCTCGAGGAACCCAATTGGGATTCCAGGTAGAGATGCCCCGGCCCCCCATCGGGGCGTCTCCCGTTTTTCAGCCGATTTGCCGGTACCGAGCCCGGTCGCAAGGGACCGAGGGCGAAGTGTGGACAGGCGTGGGTCTTCAGCCTGCCGAGGCCACTTTTGCGCGCACGATATTGAGCGCCGATCCCGCCCTGAACCACTCGACCTGCTCGTCGCTGAACGTGTGCGTGGTGAGGAACTCGACTGAGGAACCATCAGCTCGCACGACGCGACAACGGATCTCTTTCCCGGGAACCGGTGGCAGGTCGCAAATGTCAATGCGATCGCTCTCGCCGATGAGTTCGTAACTGTCGGGGTCGGAAAAGGTCAACGGCAACAGCCCTTGCTTCTTGAGGTTGGTCTCATGAATGCGGGCGAATGACCGGGCAATGACGGCAACCCCGTTACGGAAGCGTGGTTCCATCGCTGCGTGCTCGCGGGACGAACCTTCGCCGTAGTTGCGATCGCCGACGGCAACCCAGCGGATACCGGCTTCGTGATATCGCCGTGCAATTTCGGGGTACGTACGACGGTCGCCATCGGTGGTGTCCAACCCGATGCCAACTTCGCTGTCGAACGCATTGACCGCCCCTGCGAACAGGTTTCCGGAAATGTTTTCAAGGTGGCCGCGATAGGTGAGCCACGGACCTGCTGCTGAAATGTGGTCAGTAGTACACTTGCCTTGCGCCTTCATCAGCACCGGGAGTCCCACATAATCGTTGCCATCCCATGCTTGGAATGGCTCGAGTAACTGAAGACGTTCGCTCGAAGGCGATACCTGCACGACGACTCCATCGCGGTCGGCTGGCGGAGCGGTAAATGTGTCCTCACCTGGGTCGTAGCCGTGTGCTGGGAGGACGACACCAACGGGAGCGTCTAGTCGCACCTCTGTGCCGTCGGGGGATGTGATCGTGTCGGTTACCGGATCGAAATCAAGCCGGCCTGACAGGGCGATTGCCATGACGGTGTCGGGCGAGGTGACGAACGAGTAGGTGTTTGCTGACCCATCATTTCGTTTCGGGAAGTTTCGATTGAACGAATTGACGATCGTGTTTGGAACCGCTGTGGCATCCTCAGGTCGACTCCACTGACCGATGCACGGCCCGCAGGCGTTCGCCAACACCGTCGCGCCAACCGCTTCGAGGTCAGCAAGAATTCCGTCTCTCTCGATCGTTGCACGTGTCTGTTCTGATCCGGGTGTGATGAGGAGGTCAACTTTGGCGCGGAGACCGTGGGCGGCCGCTTGACGCGCAATCGATGCCGCCCGAGTGAGATCCTCATAGGACGAGTTCGTGCACGAGCCAATCAGCGCAGCGGAGATCTCGATCGGCCAACCGTTTTCTGCGGCGGCAGCACCAACTGCGGATCCGACACGGTGCGCTCGGTCGGGCGAGTGTGGACCATTGATCATTGGCCGCAAGTCATCCAAGTTGATTTCGATGAGTTCGTCATAGAGAGCGCCCTCGTCGGGACGAAGATCATCGGCGACAGCGTCGGCAGCGTCTGCGTGTTCGGCTCTGCCCGTGCTGCGTAAGTACGCCGCCATATTGCTGTCATAGGCAAAAACTGAGGTCGTAGCGCCGATTTCGGCACCCATATTGCAGATCGTTGCTTTTCCGGTTGCGGAAATTGAGTCGGCTCCGGGGCCGTGGTATTCGACGATCGCACCAGTTCCGCCCTCAACGGTGAGCAGGCGCGCAACTTCCAAGATCACGTCTTTTGGTGATGACCAACCACTCAGCGACCCCGTGAGGCGAACGCCAATGACCTTCGGCCAGCGAACGTTCCATGGAAAGCCCGTCATTACGTCGACTGCGTCGGCACCACCAACACCGATCGCAACCATGCCAAGGCCACCAGCATTCGGGGTGTGTGAATCGGTGCCGATCATCATGCCGCCGGGGAACGCGTAGTTCTCGAGAACGACCTGGTGAATGATGCCGGACCCGGGGCCCCAGAATCCGATGCCATATTTTGCGGAGACGGAACGAAGGAAGTCGTACACCTCGCGATTGGTGTCAACCGCAACCCCGAGGTCGATGGTTGCGCCAACCTTGGCTTGGATGAGGTGATCACAGTGAACCGTCGATGGAACCGCGGCTTCCGGAAGTCCTGCCGTCATGAACTGCAGAAGGGCCATCTGTGCCGTGGCATCTTGCATCGCCACGCGATCTGGGTTGAAGTCAGCGTACGAGAGCCCTCGTTCCATCTCTTGTCCCGAAGGATCCACGAGATGGTTGATGAGAATCTTCTCGGCGAGCGTCAGCGGACGACCAAGCCGTTCACGTCCAAGCGCAACACGTCCGGGAAGTGAGGCGTAGACGCGACGTACGAGATCGATGGGGGTTGATGCGCTTACCGACATGGCTCCACTATACGAACCGAGGTCTGCTTCGGCGCAGGGGACTCAGTCGAGTCGCTGTCCCCATTTACCCCAGTGGCTCACCTCGGTTGCAGGAAGCCGCGAAGCGGCCTTGAACTCAGTCCCAATCGTGTAGGCGATCGGAAACAGACCGGCCTGGCTGACTCGTTCGAAGGGGATGCCGAGAAGTTCTGCGGCCTTTTGTTCGCCCCCGTTCGGCATATGAAGGGTGGTCCATGCTGATCCCATGCCGCGTTCACGCAGCGCGAGCATGAAACTCCACACAGCGGGCAACAACGAGCCCCAGAACGCAGCTGAGTTTGACGCGTCGGGTCGACCCTCGAGACATGGAATGAGCAATACCGGAGCCTTTTCAAAGTTGTCGGAAAGGTATTGGGCGGAGTCCGTCACGCGCGGAGCGGCCGCGTGTCGAGGGTCGGACTCGGCATATTGAGGACGGGGCATCTGGCGATATGCCGCAAAGTTCTCGGCGTAGATGTCTTTGAGCGCTTTCCGATCGCTCTCGTCGGTAATAAATACCCACTGCCATCCCTGCCGGTTCGAACCTGTTGGTGCCTGAAGAGCGATATCAAGGCATTCCATGATGACGTCGGTGTCCACCGGACGATCGAAATCGAGTCGCTTTCGAACGCTTCGGGTGGTGAGGAGTACTTCATCGGCAGACAGATTGAGTCGGGTCATGGTGACGAGTCTTGCAGATGTACCGGTAGTGCTCACGAGGTGAGCAAAGGGCGTGATTCGTGATTCATCGCCCAGCTTTGCGAAACTTGCACCATGTCAATTGAAGTAGCCGGACTACCCACAGGTTTTGATGCGCACCCCGTTGATGGGACGGGTCGGGTGACGATTGCGGTTCACGACCATGTTGCGCTCGTGACGTTCTCACGTCCTGATAAGCGCAACGCACTCGATGGGGATCAATTCGCGGCGATCGCCGAGGCCGGGCGACAACTGAAGTCGATGAAGGAAGTTCGGGTTGTCGTTCTGCATGGACTGGGTGCCTCGTTCTGCGCTGGTCTCGATTTTTCGGGCTTCGCGTCGATGGTGAACTCCGGACCTGCGACGGGGAGCGAAGCCAATAGCCCGGGCAGGCTGACCGAATCTGGACTCACCCACCTCGGTCAGCAGGTGTGTTGGGTATGGCAGGAGCTTGAGGTGCCCGTGATCGCGGCAATGCACGGACATGCATTGGGAGGCGGACTACAGATTGCGCTCGGTGCAGATATTCGCATTGCACACCCCGACACACAGCTTTCGGTTCGCGAGGTTCACTGGGGCATCATCCCTGACATGACGGGCACACATATTTTGGATCGGCTCGTACGTCCAGATATTGCGAGAGAGCTCACCTACACGGCTCGGGTGCTCGATGCCGCTGAGGGACACGAACTTGGTCTCGTGACGCGCTTGTCCCAGTCGCCACTTGACGACGCGCTCGGGATGGCGCGCGAGATTGCCGGTCGAAACCCGCATGCGATTCGTGCCGCAAAACGCCTCTTGTCGCGGTCGTTCACGGCAGGAGCGGGCGAACAATTTGCCGCCGAGCGCAGTGAAATTGGTGTTCTCATCGGAACACCGAATCAAGTCGAAGTCATCACCGCAAATCTCGAAAAGCGCGCCCCAATCCTTGTGGATTAACGCAATCGCGAACTTCGCTCCACGCGTGTAGAATATTTGTTCTGGGCCAGCGTCGTCCCAGCGCCACACCCCCCTTTGACATTTCAGTGGAAAGACGACGATGCAGCCTTCAGTTCTTAGACGCGGTCTCTATGACCCCCGTTTCGAGCATGACTCGTGTGGTGTGTCATTCGTTGCAAACCTGCGTGGAGTTCGCTCGCATGAGCTCGTTCGTACTGGTCTCTTGGCGCTCACAAATATGGAACATCGGGGCGCGACCGGGGCAGAACCCGATACCGGTGACGGTGCCGGCATTCTTCTGCAGATCCCAGACGCGCTTTTTCGTTCCGTTGCAGGGTGTGAGCTTCCTGCAGTAGGGCAGTACGCCGCCGGAATCGCGTTTCTCTCCGCCGAGGCGACACGAGCCACATCTCAGCGTGCAGAGATCGAGCGGATTCTTCGTGAAGAAGGATTGGAAACGTTGGGATGGCGAGAAGTTCCGACTAATCCGGCGTCGCTCGGAGCGACGGCACGAGCGGCGATGCCGTCGTTCTGGCAACTCTTCTGCGCCTCCCTGGACCGACGCTCGGGTATTGCGCTCGACCGGATCACCTTCATCGCACGTAAACGGACTGAGCACGAACTCGACGGTGTCTACTTCCCGTCATTGTCGGCGCGAACAATCGTGTATAAGGGGATGCTCACGACCCCCCAACTCGCCGAATTCTTTCCTGATCTCACCGACACGCGAACAGAAAGCGCTCTGTTACTCGTCCACTCACGTTTCTCAACAAACACGTTCCCGTCGTGGCCGCTGGCACATCCATACCGATTCGTGGCGCATAACGGGGAGATCAACACCGTGCAGGGCAATCAGAACTGGATGCGAGCACGAGAGGCGCTCGCACAGAGCGAATTGCTTCCTGGGCTCGAACGAGCACTTCCGATCTGTACGCCAGGTGGGTCTGATACGGCTCGATTCGATGAAGTGCTCGAACTCCTTCACCTCGGTGGGAGGTCGATCGAACATGCCGTCTTGATGATGATTCCGGAGGCATGGGAGAACAACGACGAGATGGATCCGGATCGTCGAGATTTCTACCGTTTCCACGCTGCGCTGATGGAACCGTGGGATGGACCCGCGAGCGTCACCTTTACGGACGGCGAAGTGATTGGTGCCGTCCTCGACCGCAATGGACTTCGCCCGAGCCGATACTGGGTGACCGACGATGACCTCGTCGTCATGGCGTCCGAAGTCGGGGTGATCGACCTGCCAGCCCACAAGATCGTCTCGAAAGGTCGACTGCAGCCGGGCCGCATGTTTCTCATCGACACCAACGAAGGTCGCATCGTCGATGACGAAGAAATCAAACAGCGCCTCGCCTCCGAGCGTCCGTACGGGGAGTGGCTCAAGGCAGGAATGGTCGAACTTCACGACCTGCCAGAGCGAGAGCACGCAGTGTTCAGCCACGACAGCGTGCGTCGCCGCCAGCAGATGTTTGGCTACACGCACGAAGAACTCAAGGTGCTTCTTGCGCCAATGGCGGCGAAAGGCATCGAACCGATCGGATCGATGGGTACCGACACGCCACTTGCCGTGCTGTCAGATCGCCCACGTCTTCTCTTTGACTACTTCCAGCAGTTGTTTGCCCAAGTAACGAACCCTCCGCTCGACGCAATTCGTGAAGAGGTCGTCACCGCAGTGTCTTCCACAATCGGTCCAGAGGCGAACTTGCTCTCGCCTGGCCCCGACAGTTGTCGACAACTTGTGTTGCCGTTCCCGATTATTGAAAACGACGAACTCGCAAAGATCATGTTCGCTGCTGAAGAAGGCGGTCGACCGGAATTTCGATCGCACGTCGTTCGGGCGCTGTATCCGGTTGACGGTGGTGGTGATGCTCTCGAGCGTCGCCTCGAGCAAATCTTTGAAGAAGTGAGCACCGCGATCGCCGATGGCGCCCGCGTCATCGTGCTCTCAGACCGAAACGCCGACGCAACACTTGCCCCAATTCCTTCTTTGTTGACGACATCGGCAGTTCACCATCACTTGGTGCGCACTCAGCAGAGGACGATGGTCGGACTCGTTGTCGAATCGGGTGATGCCCGTGAGGTGCATCACATGGCACTCCTCATCGGATACGGGGCCGGCGCAGTGAATCCATATCTCGCGTTCGAATCCATCGAGGATCTCATCACCACCAGCATGCACGACCTCGGCGCGATTGATCCCGCCACGGCTATTCACAACTACGTGAAAGCATGCGGAAAAGGCGTGCTCAAGGTCATGTCCAAAATGGGAGTGTCGACCGTTGCGTCCTACACCGGCGCGCAGATCTTCGAGGCGATTGGTATCGGAGAGTCGCTGATCGACAAATACTTCACCGGCACCGTTAGTCGGCTCAGTGGTATCACGATCAACGAGATCGCAGAAGCCGTAGCGATGCGTCACCGATCAGCGCATCCAACCCGACCGGAAGAGCGAGCACACCGACAGCTCGAACTCGGCGGTGAATACCAATGGCGACGCGAGGGTGAGCACCATCTCTTCAACCCCGAGACTGTGTTCAAGTTGCAACACGCGACCCGCGCGAAGCGATGGGACATCTTCAAGGAGTACACGCAACTCGTCGATGATCAGTCAACGCGTCTCGCGACGTTGCGTGGTCTCTTCCGATTTGCGGATAATCGTTTGCCAATTTCAATTGACGAGGTTGAGGCCGCCTCGGTCATTATGAAGCGCTTCTCAACCGGCGCGATGTCGTATGGATCAATTTCTGCAGAAGCTCACGAGACGCTTGCGATTGCGATGAATTCGATTGGTGCGAAGTCGAACACCGGCGAAGGTGGGGAAGACGCCGACCGACTCCACGACCCGGCCCGACGTTCATCGATTAAGCAGGTCGCATCGGGACGTTTCGGCGTGACCTCTGAGTACCTCACGAATGCGGACGATCTGCAAATCAAGATGGCTCAGGGTGCGAAGCCCGGCGAGGGTGGACAGTTGCCAGGACACAAGGTGTATCCGTGGGTAGCGAAGACGCGGCACTCGACCCCTGGAGTGGGCCTGATAAGTCCGCCGCCACACCATGACATCTACTCAATCGAGGACCTCAAGCAGCTCATTCACGATTTGAAGAACTCGAATCCATCTGCTCGAGTGCACGTGAAGCTCGTCGCCGAAATGGGTGTTGGAACAGTGGCAGCTGGTGTGTCAAAGGCGAAGGCCGACGTGGTGCTCATCAGCGGGCACGACGGCGGTACTGGTGCATCGCCACTGACCTCGCTGAAACATGCTGGTGGTCCTTGGGAGCTAGGGCTGGCGGAAACCCAGCAGACCCTCGTCATGAACGGACTTCGCGACCGAATCGTCGTTCAGACCGACGGCCAATTGAAAACTGGTCGTGATGTGGTTATTGCGGCGCTGCTCGGTGCCGAGGAGTTTGGTTTCGCGACGGCACCGCTTGTTGTGTCGGGCTGCATCATGATGCGCGTCTGTCACCTTGACACGTGCCCTGTCGGTATCGCGACGCAGAATCCAGAACTTCGAGCCCGGTTCAGCGGCAAGCCCGAATTCGTCGTCAACTTCTTTGAGTTCATCGCCGAAGAAGTTCGCCAACTCATGGCCGAACTTGGCTTCCGAACCATGGATGAGATGATCGGCCACGTCGAAGCACTTGACGTCGCCCCGGCTGTTGACCATTGGAAGGCGAGTGGCCTCGACATTTCGCCAATTCTTGAGCCTGCCGAGAACGTGTACGGGCAGTCACTTCATGCATCCGTCACGCAAGATCACGGGCTTGATGAGGCGCTCGACCAACACCTCATCGCCGCATGTGCGCCCGCAATCGATGATGCAGTTCCGGTTTCGCTGGAATTACCGATTCGCAATGTCAACCGTACGGTCGGAACGATGCTCGGTCACGAGATCACTCGTAAATGGAAAGGTGATGGACTGCCAGACGGGACGATCAACCTTCGATTCGATGGTTCTGCTGGCCAGAGCTTCGGTGCCTTCTTGCCTCGAGGTGTCACGATGACCCTGTGGGGCGATGCAAATGACTACGTCGCGAAGGGGCTTTCAGGAGGGAGGATTGTCCTGCGACCATCCGAAGGATCAACCTTTGTTGCCGAGGATCAAGTCATCGCAGGCAATGTCATCGGTTATGGCGCAACCTCCGGCGAGATTTTTATTCGCGGCATCGTCGGCGAACGTTTCTGTGTTCGAAACTCGGGTGCCACTGCCGTCGTAGAGGCGGTAGGGGATCATGGTTGCGAGTACATGACCGGTGGTGTCGTTGTTGTGCTCGGCTCTACTGGACGAAACTTTGGTGCCGGCATGTCGGGCGGTATCGCCTACGTGTACGACAAAGACGGATCGTTTGATCGTCGGGTAAATACCGAAATGGTCGCGATCGAAGTTCTCGGCGAAGGCGACCGCGAGGATCTCCATCGTCTCATTACGGCACACGCTGAACGCACAGAGAGCGAAGTTGCGAAGCGATTGCTCGCATCCTGGAATGTTGAGATGAGTCGCTTCCGAAAGGTCATGCCTACGGACTACCGGCGAGTATTGGACGTGATGGCTCAAGCGGCTTCTGAAGGCGCCGATGACGCTGAGGCCGTTCGACGAGTGATGGAGGCGGCACGTGGGTGAAGCAACCGGATTCCTTCAGTGGAGTCGACAACTTCCAGAACGGCGACCAGTTCCCGTGCGTTTGAAGGACTGGAAAGAGGTCTATGAGGACTTTCCGGCGGAGTCGGTGCGAACACAGGCAGGTCGTTGCATGGACTGCGGCAGTCCGTTCTGCAACAACGGATGTCCGCTTGGCAATCTCATTCCAGACTGGAATGACCTCGTCTATCGAGATCTCTGGCGCCAAGCGATCGAGCGTCTGCACGCGACGAATAACTTTCCGGAGTTCACCGGGCGGCTTTGCCCTGCGCCATGCGAATCCGCGTGTGTCGTGGGCATCAACCAGCCTGCGGTGGCGATTAAGCAGGTTGAAGTTGAAATTGTTGATCGCGCCTTCGAAGAAGGCTGGATCGTTCCGCAGGTACCAACAGTGAAAACCGGTCGCCGAGTTGCGGTGATCGGGTCGGGTCCCGCCGGACTCGCCGCGGCGCAGCAACTCACTCGTGCGGGACACGACGTTGTCGTGCTCGAGCGGGCTGACCGTATCGGTGGTCTCCTCCGGTATGGAATTCCTGAGTTCAAAATGGAGAAGCGCCACATTGACCGTCGGCTCGAACAGATGCAGGCGGAGGGCACTGAATTTCGAACAAACGCGATCGTCGGGGACAACATCGACATCGAGGTTCTTCGAGCCTCGCATGACGCAGTGGTGCTTGCGTGCGGCGCAACGGCGTGGCGGGACCTACCCATCCCGGGTCGGGAACTTCGCAACATTCACCAAGCGATGGAATATCTTCCGCTCGCGAATCGGGTGCAACTCGGCGACATCGAGCAATCGGCAATCGATGTGCATGGAGGGCACGTCGTCATTATCGGTGGAGGAGACACCGGCGCTGACTGTCTTGGTACGGCCTTACGACAAGGTGCCGCCTCGGTGACACAACTTGAAATCATGCCCCGACCACCCGAAGAGCGCTCTGCGGGAAACCCGTGGCCTCAGTACGCCATGATTTATCGAGTGTCGTCTGCACACGAGGAAGGCGGCGATCGGGTGTACAGCGTTAACACGGATCGTTTTCTCGATGACGGGGAGGGCAACGTTCGTGCGTTGCTCATTCATGAGGTTGAGATGATCGATGGTCGATTCGTCAAGGTCGAAGGCACCGATCGAGAGATTCCCGCCGACTACGTCTTTCTCGCGATGGGCTTCGTAGGTCCGGAAAAGGGCTCATGGCTCGACGAACTCGGTGTGCAACTCGACGATCGTGGAAACGTTGCCCGCGATGCCAACTACATGTCGTCGCAACCGGGCGTGTTTGTGGCTGGCGACATGGGGCGAGGCCAGAGCCTCATTGTGTGGGCGATTGCCGAAGGTCGCTCGGCAGCCGCCGGAGTGGACTCGTTCCTCATGGGCGAAACACGGCTGCCGAGACCGGTTGCGCCAACAGACCGACCGCTTATGTGAGTGCTGTTGTCGCCAGTGTGAACCATGCTGTCGGTGACCTCGCGGAACCGAATACGATAGAGATATGTCGCCGAAAGTTGTGTTCGCCGCTGCAGCGTTGCTGACAGTCGGAATATCAGCGACAGGGTGTTCTGGCGGAGTCTCCTCGTCGGCGGCAACGGTGTCGCCGATTGAGCCGACGTCGTATGTCGTGAAGGAACTCGTCACGACGACGACAACTATTGCTCCAACGACGACAACGACGTTGCCTGGCCAGCTTGGTGAGCCGTACATGCACACAATCGTGAAGAACGACAACCCTTCGTACCTCGCCGATGTCTACAGCATCACTCTTGAGACGCTCAATGACGCGAATCGGACCAATCCTGATTACGGCGCATTTCCGATCGGTGGAACCGTCATCATTCCCGCTGGAGCGATCATGCCCAATGCTGGTGTCGTGGTGAGCACGAACAGCGACGGCACACAGTCTGCAACCGGAACGAATTGCAGCGTCGTTGAGCACACCATCGTCGCTGGAGACAATCCAACTGTTGTCGCCAACCAGTATTCGGTCACGCTCGAAGATCTGGCTCGAGCGAATGCGACCAACGCGACCTATCTCAGCTTCCTGCTCGGTGGCACCCTCATCATTCCGGTCGGCGACTGCTAACGCCGGTTGTCACAAACTACGAATGATCTCTCGAACCGAGATCGGGCCATGTCCGTTTCGGACGTGAATTCCTGCCGCTCACCTCAGAGTTGCGACGCTCGGTAAGCGCCCACTTTCGTCGCCAGCTCGTCGTCGCGGGACCTCGGAGCGGATTCGTCTGGTCAGCACTGAAACGGCGAGCCGCCGACCAGAAGTCCGAGACGGATTCTTCGGCGAGACGTGCGACTGCCGATTCGATGCGGGCGTTGTATCGACGCGTGTTTTCATCCGAAACGGGCTGCAGTGGTTCGCCAAAGATGACTCGAGTTCGCCCGGGTCGCGGTTTGCGCATTCCCTTACCAAAGATTGCGCCAGTTCCTTCGATGTGGACCGGGACAATCATTGTGCCTGTGCGCGATGAAAGATACGCAGCACCGCCCTTAAATGCCTGTGACCATCCGTCAGGCGATCGTCCGCCCTCCGGGTAGATGAGAAGACTCCGCCCGTCGTCGATGAGTTCACGAAACTGATCCGACGACTGTCGGCCTGTGGATTCTCGATCGATTGGAATTGCGTTGAGTGCAAGCGCAGAGAACACCGCTTTCCATCGTCGGTCAAAGAAGTAGTCAGCGGCTGCTGCCACGACAAGATCTTGTCGCCATACATGTGGAATTGCCTGGATCATGACAGCGGTATCGAGATGGCTGTGGTGATCTGGAGCAAAGATCAAGGGTGGCGGGTCATCAAGCCGTGCGAGGTCTGCGAGTCGGTCAAGGCCATGAACTTCGGGACGTGCGAGCACGCCAGTGAGCAGGCGCATCGGTCCAGCCGTCACGATCCCTCGAACCACCGACGCAACAGGGCGCCGAGCCCATTCTGTAGCGAAATTTGCTCCAAGGGTGTCGGGCTCTTCGGGCACGACGACACCACGTGGCACGGTCGGCGACCGCCATGGAAATCCAAATTTCGCCAACGGTTTTGCAACGGAGCGAATTCCGCGTTCGACCGTTCCCGCAAGACGCTGCGCTCGGCGAGTGATTGCGACTCGTTTGCTCATTACTTCACATCGGCGACGAGTACCGAGGGGACGTGGAGGTGGGTGATCGTGGGGGAGCGACCGACAACATCACTTGCCAGTTCGAACGCGTCGTCGAGGGTCGAGGCCGGGGTGAATCCCATTCGGCGCACTGCCACTGGATCTCCACCGACGATGATGACTCTTCCGGCCCATTGCTGGCCGTGAGCACCCCAATACCAGGCGTAGAACGGGTGTACGCCGTGATACGCGTTTCCGGTTCGGTAGAGGTGTCGGTACCACTCGTCCTCGGCGTATCGCTTTTCCCACTTCTCCGACATGACAACAGGGTCGGTGGTGTCAGCGAGAACTTCATCAAAAAAGTCGATGTAACTCGGATGATGCACGGGATGGAAATCGCGGTAGGTCGGGTGCGTCATGATGACGACGCCTCCTTCGCGAACCAACGGTTTGTTGCGATACATGTTGAACATGTACCCAAGACCCATACACATGACGAGGATCGGATTCATGATCGACTCGGGGTTGTACGGACTGATGAACGGAACTCCGAGGGTGAGAATGTCGGTTTGACCTTCGACTTCGACAAGGTGTTGACGGTAGACGTCATCCAGAGTTCGCTCATGAACTGATTCGGTGAACCCCGCGTGAATACCGGTCATCGCATACGGCGCTTCGATGCCGTGGAAAATCTTGCGTGCTGCCCGGCGTGGCAGGCGATTCAGGGTTTTCGATGTCGCAAGAAATGTTGCCCGATCGCGAGCCGTCCATTCCCATTCTCGTTTGGAGAGAAAATCGAAGGGTGATGGAAATGCGTCAGTGTTGATTGTGGTCTCAATTTGAAAGATCTTTGGTCCGTGATCTCGAAGCACCTTTCCGAGTCGCCAGATCGAGTGGTGCAGCGCCGAGTGGTGACGGTCCATGAGGCTTCGCGTATTTCGTAATGACTCGGGATTGTGATGGTGGCTGAGACAGCGGTACGACGCAACGCCGGTGACGAGCGATTTCCAGCCGCCATCCATCGCAACCTGGTTGACATTCGCGTACACCACTAGGTCGGATTCGGCGACACGGCGATTAATTTCAAGCACTTCTCCGTGGTCGGTTGTTCCGAGCACCGTGAGATTCTCGGGATCCTCAGCATCGTGCTGGTAGAGGGTTCCCGCAGGAGCAAACGCATCGTAAATTCGACTGCCAAGCACATGACGCAATTCGTATTCGTGCATGCGTCGGTGCAGACCGAGCGCCGCAATGATGTGGACATCATCGACACCAGCTTCTGCGGCGAGGTTGAGCACGGCCTCAATGACTCGCTGGCGCGAGTCCGGACGTCTCATCTTTGGCAATGAGAGGCTCGCGTCGTCGAAGCAGATTGTTAACTTCATATTCGGCACGAGCAGCGCCCGAAGCGGTTCCATGTCGATCGGGTTGTCGAGCGCATGGCGAATTGCGCCACCGACGTCGCTGATTCCGGGAAATGGTTCAGCCGGATAGATCACTCGGCTCCGGTCGGATGGAAGACGTTCAAGACTGAACTTCTCTCCATGCCAAAAGAGCATCGGGGGAGTCGAACGGTCGACATCGAGTACGAATCCTGGGCGTGGCATCAGTGCGTACCTCTCATATCAAAAGCGATTTTGATTGCTCCCCGCCGACCCGCTGATGCGGCGTGGGCAAGGGCTTGGACATGGTCCTCAAGGGGATAGGTCGCCGAGACGAGACGCTCGGCGCCGATGTGTCGTGCGAGTTGCATTGCGAGGTCGAATGTTCGAACGTCCTTGCCGTCAACGTGTTCCGTGCCGTAGGTGTAGGAACCAAGCAACGCGATTTCCCGATGCCAGAGCCCGGTGAGGTCGAGGCGAACATCGCCGGGCAACCCGAGAAGCACGACGGCTCCTCTCGGGCGAGTCACCTCGATGGCCTGGCGAACTGACGACGCGTCACCAATCGCGTCAATGGTCGCATGAGATCCCGATGACAGGTGGCTGCCGATCCGGTGTGAACCAGAGAGCCGACGAACGGCACGGGGGAGTTCGTCGCCAGACGCAAGGACGTCTGCGCCGAATCCCCTTGCGAGACGCATCTGTTGGGGGTAACGAGCGGAGGACACGATTCGTGCGTTCGGAACGGCTGCGCGCAGCGCCGCGATCGCACCAAGACCCATCGTTCCCGCTCCAAGCACTACGAATATTGGTGACTCCGTGTCGCCGAGGTGTCGGTTCTCATGGTGGTTCGCGATGAGCGCCGCGTGAACCGAACCGGCGAGTGGTTCGATGAGCAGCGCTGTCTCATCGCTCATGTCGGCGGGAACGTCATGTAGTTGCGATTCGTGCGCCCAAAACCACGGCGCCCAACCGCCACCGGTCGAGCAGCAGAACCCTGTTTGGATACCCGGTTCGAGCGGTCCAGTCGCGAGGTGGGCGTAGTCATCGCCGTCGGCAGGCGCGGCACCTTCCCAGGGTGGCTTCGCTCCTCTCGCAGCGTGGCCGAGCACCGGTTCAATAACGACGCGGCGTCCCGAGTCGGTCTCGCCGACGATCTCGTGGCCTGGAACAAACGGAAATGACACAAAGTCTTCGAAGTAGGTCGACGCGTGTCCATCGATAAGCGCAAGGTCGGAACCGCAGATTCCACACATACGCGTGGTGACTTTGTTCCACCCTTCACCGGATGGTCGCGGCGGATCGTCAATTGATCGATACTCGACCGGAGCAACTCTGACGCTCGTCGAGGGGCTTGTCACCGACAACAAACGTGCCATGCCGAATCGGCGCACGCTGTGGTGGACCTGAAGCGCCTTCATGAGAATGACCTTCGTCGTTCACGTTCTGACAGCAGTGGCCCTATCGGCAGAAGCGATCTGGGTCCTCCGCTTGCCTTTGACCAATTCTCAACAAGCCAGCCTCGCTTGCGGGCGATCGCTGCAAGTCGAGTTTCGGGGTTCACGGCGACCGGGAATCCCACGGCCTCGAAAAGTGGTAAGTCGGACGAGGAATCGGCGTACGCAACACACTCCTCAAGTTTGAAACCTTCGGCATCGCAATAGTCGGCGAGAATTTGTGCTCGTGCCTCGCCAGTTGGCGGGACGCTCGTCATCTCTCCAGTGAGGGTGCCATCGGAACGTACCGTCATTTCTGCAGCGACGATTTCGTCAAACAGTGGTTTGAGTCCTGCCACGTTGAACGAGAGTGCGCCGGTGATGAGCACCGTTCGATGCCCAGCCGCGCGATGTTCACGAACCCTCCGAATACCTTCAGGGAAACACTTCGAAATAATGAGCCCGGTGAGCATTGCGTCGACGTCAGTATCGATCTGTTCAATCGGTGCTCCGTCGTAGCGGCGATAGAAGTGCCGGAGAAAGTCTGTTCGATCGCGACGGTCCATGCGCAGCAGTCCTGGAGCCTCGGTGAGGGTGCGTGCGACGTATCGCAGGCGTTCGCGGCTGTCGAGTCGACGTGTCGCGAGCCAGGAGTAGCTTTCGACAACGTTAGATGCAATCAGCGTGTTCTCAAGGTCAAAGGCAGCAACATGACGCTTTGAATCGAGGACTTGGTTCCGCAGCCGCGTTGAGCGATCGGCGGTCTTGACCTTGCCAGGCGTGCTCTTCACGCGGGCGTGTTCGACGATTGAGGGAAGGTGGATGTTGTGGACGTAATGCGCCCAGTCGACAACGCGGGGGTCGAAGGTGAAGGACTGCTGGTCTTCGACGGAAAGGCGATTCCAGATGTCCATCAGGTTGTCGACCTGGTAAATCGCCTCGCATTCGGTGTACAGCCCGTACAACTCGACGTACTCGAGCGCACGCTCAACCTCGAGACGTCTCGTCTCGAGGGTTGCTGCGAATTCCGCTTGCTTTCCACGAAGCGGCAACATCTGCATCACCGACTCGGCGCGCGTGATTGCTGACTTCGCTCGACCAAGTTGACTCTGCACACGGCCCCGACCCGGAAATCGCCACTCGGGTACAAGGATGGGCTGACCCTCGTTGTCGTACAGCGGATGCTCGGTGAACCAACTGCTGACGTGATTGACAAGCGTGCGATATTTGAGCGGGTTGATGCCCCCCGAAGCCACCTGGGTAATGAACGGCGCGTCCTTCGAACCTTGCGCTGCCACCGCAACGATGGCGGCAACGACAAGGTCAACTGGAATGACATCGATGGTGCCCTCGGGGACGCCGGGGAACTCTTTGAGTAACCCGCGCGCGTACGAAATGATGACCGGCTCCGCCATGCGGAACCCCCGAATCCAACCGGGTCGAGGTTCCGCCCACGCAGATTCAATAATTGATGGTCGAACGATTGAGACGGGAATATCGCCCTTAGTCTCGGTGAGCGCCTGTTCACCGAGTGCCTTGGTGAATGCGTACGCATCTGGCCAGCCCACCGACGCTGCTCGGGATCGCCCGGCGGTGACAAGTTCGTCACGAACCCAACGTTCTCGAATCTGTTCCGTCTTCGCCGCTAGTGCAGGTGCGCCGGCGGCACCAAGTTCCGCGCGGGCCCGTTTTCTGAACTCGTTCAGACGCGCCGGTGTTCGTGAAGCGGCCTCGGTATCACCATGAAGTCGGCGGGCTGAATGCACTTCATCTCGCCAATTCAGCCCGATCGCAAACGGGCCCTCCGAGACGAGCTCCTCCGGCGCGGTTCCGCGACGATTACCTGCGACGTAGCAGGTCGACACCGCTACAAGGTGTGGGGCAATGTTGAGATCGTGACAAAGCTCGGCGAGACGCACGGGTCCGAGCAAGTTGATTTCGACAGCCTGGTCGAGTGGAGAATCGAACGACACAGCCGCGGCGGAGTGAATAATCGTGTCGACCGAAGAAAAAATTGACCGGCTATCCGCATCAAGGCCAAGTCCATCCGTACTCACATCTCCCGCAATGGTGGTAATGCGTCGTGCGCACATCTCCTCAAATGACTCTTCAGACGAGCTGTAGATGTCGCGCAACCTGTCGAAGGCATCGTTGGCGAGTATTTCGCGTTGGGTTCGACGAGCGGCAGAGGTTCGGCGTCCGTCGCGCACAATCAGAATGAGTTCGCAATCCGGGACAGCACGCAGTAGTCGTTCCACCAGCGCGGTGCCAACGAACCCCGTGGCGCCCGTGATGGCGATTCGCTTACCGGCGAGTGACGAAGAAATCACAGCCCACTTTCTATCACGTATCTACCAAGTGGTAGACAACTGGTAGAAAATCGGTATGACTGCAGATTCAACCCGACGACGGATCCTTGAGGAGTCGCTTGACCTCTTCGGCACGCGAGGTGTCGATGGCGTCTCGCTCGACGACATCGCAGAGTCCGTCGGTGTTCGAAAGCAGAGCATCCTCTATTGGTTCAATTCCAAGGCGACGCTGGTTGATGCGGTACTCGACCATGCCGCAGACGAACTTCTCACGGTTGTCGAGGCCGCAGTGCGCTCTCGGGGAGATGACCCGTTGGCGAGGGTCGATGCGGTTGTGTGTGCGGTGTTTCGGCCCGTTGTTCGACGACCTGCGCTTCTTGGTCTCGTCCGCGAAGTGGGACGGCTCGACCCCCGACACCTCAATCATCTACGTCAGCGCCTCGACCCCGTTATTCAGGCGTGTCGGTGTTATTTCGAAAGCGAAATGCATCGGGGTCGACTACGTCGCTGTGATCCCGCACTACTCGCCGGAATGCTCTATGCGACGGTGGCTGGCGTTGGCACCGAGCCCGTGGTGCTCGAATCCCTCGGTTGGACAGCAGACACTGCCGGACTCAGACAACTTCGTCGCGAGCTTCGTCGCTATGTGCGTGCAACGCTCGCTCCTTGATGACGCCGAACCCTCGACCTCCTAATAACTCGACGTCCTAATAATCAGTGCGGCGGCGTGCCAATTCGTGACGTTCGACTGCAAGCGTGATGAGGCGCTCAATGAGCTCCGCATAGGTAAGTCCGCTCGCCAGTACGAGCTTTGGATACATCGAAATCGGAGTGAAGCCGGGCATCGTATTCATCTCGTTGAAAAGCACTCGCTCGGTGTCTTCTTCGTAAAAGAAGTCGCAACGACCGAGACCGGAGCAGCCAAGTGTGCGAAAAATCCGAATCGCAAGATCTCGCGTGACCGCAGCAACGTGGTGAGGAATGTCTGCTGGTATCGCCGTGCGTGATCGACCGTCGAGGTATTTGTCGGCGTACGAATAAAACACGTCTGCCGGGATAATTTCGCCGGGTCCAAAGACTGCTGGGCTTTCATTTCCCAGCACAGCGATCTCGAGCTCTCGCCCGTTGATCGCCTCTTCGACAAGGACAGTCGAGTCGTAGGTCAAGGCGTGCTGCAGGGCCGTGCCCAACTCTTCTTCGCTTGCCACTCGAGAGACTCCGACTGAGGAACCCATATTTGCTGGTTTCACAAAACATGGAAAGCCGAATGATTGTCGAATGTCGTGAGCGATGGCATCGGCAGTTCGATCTTCGAGTTCGTGCACACGGAGCCATCGCGGCACCTCGATACCTGCCTCTCCGACGAGTCGCTTTGCGACCGCCTTGTCCATCGATACCGCCGATCCAAGAACACCGGAACCGACATAGGCAATGTCGAGCAACTCAAGAAGTCCTTGAACTGTTCCGTCCTCACCCATTGGGCCGTGAAGGAGGGGGAGGACGACGAGATCAGACGACCTTGAACGTTCTTGAACGAGTAACTCCCACGGGTTTACGACATCGCCGACAACGGACATTTTGGTCGGTTTCTCATCTTCGGATTCGAGAGCGAACGGGTCCTCAACAACCGACCAGATGCCATCACGAGAAATTCCCACGGCGAGTGTGTCGAAAAGTTCCCTGTCGATCGCCTCAACAACGTGACGGGCAGTCGTGCAACTCACGTCGTGCTCGGCAGACTGGCCGCCAAAGAGCACGACAACGCGGGTGCGACGCTTCTTCACACGATTCACGGTACTGTCCGATGTCATGCGGCTCATGGCATCACAGGTTGCGGCGGCGACCGGTGGCCTGTTGATCGGTCCGGACGTTGAAATCGTGGGCGTCGGTTTTGACTCGCGTGAACGCCTTGATGGAGCGATGTTTGTTGCCGTCGTTGGTGAACGTGACGGCCATGACTTCGTCGATACGGCAGTTGAGGGTGGGGCGCGGGCAGCACTCGTGTCGAAGACTGACCGCGCATACGGAACGACGGTCATCGCAGTGGATAACACGGTCGATGCATTCGGCGCGCTTGCGGCAGACATGCACAGAGCACATTTCGCTCACGCCCATACCGTCGGTGTTACTGGCAGCGTGGGCAAGACAACCACAAAAAATTTCATCGCAGGTTGCCTGCCGTCAAAGCGGGTATGGGCGAATCGATCAAGTTTCAACAACGACCAGGGTCTGCCGTACACGGTGCTCAATGCACCGGCGGGTACTGAAGTTCTCGTGCTTGAAATGGGTATGCGAGGTTTCGGCGAAATTCAACGGCTCTGCGACATCGCACCGCCCACTATTTCCGTTGTCACACGAATTGGCGAAGCGCACACCGAACGGCTCGGAGGCATTGAAGGGGTCGCACGAGCAAAATCTGAAATTGTCGATGCGCTTCGATCAGATGGGGTTGCGGTACTTCAGGCGAACGATCGGTTCACGAAGTCGATGGCGGCGATGTGTCGTGGTTCGGTTGTCACTTTTGGGGATGACGGAGACGTGTTTGCGCGGGAGATCAGGGTTGATGATTGCGGGCGCGCTTCGTTTGTGGCGTGCAGTCCATGGGGGGAATCGTCCGTCACGCTGTCAATTCCGGGCACACACAACGTGTCGAATGCACTGGCTGCCCTTGCAGTCGCAGGGTCCGTCGGAGAATCGATCGCCGATGCTGCCGGAGCCCTCGGCGCCGTCGCGGCTGGCGACCATCGCATGGTCCTCCATGAATTCCCACGGCGTGCATTGCTCATTGATGATTGCTACAACGCGAATCCAACGTCGATGGCTGCTGCGTTCGATACAGCACTGTCAATGAATCGGCGTCGCACGATTGCCGTGTGCGGTCTGATGGCGGAAGTTGACGACGAGGTGAAGGCACACCATTCGGTTGCACAATTGGCGACGAGTAGCGGGATCGAACTGTGGCCAGCAGACACGAGTCTTTACGGATTGCCTCCGATGGAAGATCTTGCGGCTCGAGTCTGCGAGGTACTCATCGGCGGTGATGTGTCGGTAGTGGTCAAGGGCAGTCGAGTCGCCGGTCTCGAAACGCTCGTGGAGCGCGTCATCGGCTCACTCAGTGAAGCCGGCTAGGTGAGCCATCAATGGCTGTGCCAGGTTCATCTTGAAGGAATGAGTCGACAGTGAGCGACGAAAGGTTGCAATAGAAGCCGACAATCCACGCACCGACGGCGCCGATTGCGAGCACCCAACGAGCACCGATCGAGTCCATGACCGGTCCTGCGAGCAGATTTCCAAGAGGGATCGAACCGCCGAAAGACATGAACCACAGGGGCATGATCGATGCTCGCTCTCCGTTCGTCACATTGTGTTGCAGCTCGGTCATCATCGCGGTTGCGAGCAAGAAGTACACGACGCCGAGTGCGAAAGAAATCGGTAACGCCAGGGCGTACGAGCTCGTCATCGCGAAGCAAAACAGGATCAAGGCAAACATACGGAACGCCCACTTGATGATCGTGTGACGGTTCTGACCCGCGAGCACGGTGCCAACCGACAACGCCCCGAGAAAGGCACCTGAACCCCACACGATGTAAAGAACCTTGTAGCTCGAGGAGTCAGCGGCGAGTCCGAGGTTGAGACGCGCGACGGAGGGAAAGAGGCCGATGTAGGGAAGGCTGACCAGTGAGAAGATGAACATCGAGACGAGCAGAGTCTGTAACACTCGTCGACTACGGGCCAGCTTGATACCGGTGGTGAGAGCCCTCCATCCTCGCGCCGTATTGCTTGCGACAACTTTGGGCAAGCCCACGCGAGTGAGAGGTGTCATGACGAAGATGTAGGTGGCGGCGTTGACGAGAAAGAGTTCCCACAGGTTGAAACCAAACCAGCCGAGCAGCGCGGCGAGCGACGGGCCAGCAATACGGCTGCCGTTGATCATCGCGCTTGTCAAACTGACCGCACCAGCGAGGTCTTCCCGAGGCACCATCGCTGGAAGGCTCGCGTTAAAAGCCGGCGCCTGAGCGGTATTTGAGATACCGATGGCGAGTTGTACGGCGAATATCGTCCAAATTGGGGCATGCCACTTCGCGAGAAATGCGAGAACGACCGAGGCGAGCATCATGCAGCCTTGCATGGCAAGTACGAGCCGTGTTCGATCGACACGGTCCGCAAGCACTCCTGCAGGTACCGACCCGAAGAGCTGTGGTCCAAGCTGCGCGAAGATGAGCAAGCCCACGAAGGCGGCTGATCCGGTACGCAGGTCGAGGTAGGCGGGCAGCATGAAGTTCTGCATCCATGTGCCGACATTTGATAAGGAAGCGCCGGTAAAGAGAAGTCGAAAGTGTCGATGCTGTAGCGCAGCCTTAGCGGTACCGCGCTTGATTGAAGTGGTCTCTGCTGTCGTCTTCATGGGGGCTAGGTCAACTTAGCCGCGCACTACAACGAATCTTTGAATGACTGCCACCACGGGCGCAGGCGATGAAGAGCGTTAGGAGAGGATGTCGGCGAAGGTGTGCAACATCTGAGGGGGACCTGAGAGCAGAAGTGTCGTCAGGACCGTGTCCTCCCAACGCGGCAGCTCCGACCGAATCTTGTCGGGTGGCCCCACTAACGCGACATCCTCGACCATTTTGAGAGGAATCGAGGCTGCTGCCTCTTCTTTGCGTCCTTCGAGGTAGAGCTCCTGAACCCGTACAGCAACATCTTCGTACCCCATTCGAGCAAACACGTCGAAGTGGAAATTTGCGCCTCGTGCGCCCATGCCGCCCGCATAGAGCGCGAGCATCGGACGAACGAGATCAGCACACTTTTCTACGTCTGGACCAGGAATGACCGAGATAGGGGCGATGACTTCGAACCGCTGCTGCTTATCCGCCTGACCTGACTTCGCGAAGCCATCGTGGAGGCAGCGTTCATAGAACGAGTTCTCCGAAGGCGAAAAGAACAGCGGCAGCCATCCATCACAAATTTCCGCGGCAAGTGCGACGTTCTTTGGACCTTCGGCGCCGAGATAAATCGGCACGTCGGTACGAAATGGATGCACCGTTGACTTCAGTGGCTTTCCGAGCCCCGTTGCGTTTGTGCCGTCGTAGGGGAGTGAGTACTGGTTGCCGTCAAACTCCACGGGGCGATCGCGTCGAAGCACCGATCGAATGATCTCGACGTATTCGCGGGTGCGTTCTAGAGGACGTTCATAATGTTCGCCATACCAACCTTCAACGACCTGTGGACCGGATACGCCGAGCCCGAGAATGAAGCGTCCGCCACTGAGGTGGTCCATCGTCATCGCAGCCATAGCAGTAGCCGTTGGGGTTCGCGCCGACAGTTGGCAGATTCCCGTTCCGAGTTGAATCCGCTCGGTCGAGGCTCCCCACCACGCAAGCGGGGTTAGCGCGTCTGACCCGTATGCCTCAGCGGTCCACGCCGAAGCGAAACCCAATCGTTCGGCCTCAAGGATTCCCTCGAGAGCTCCTTTAGGAGGACCCGCTGACCAATACCCAACGCTGTATCCGAGTTGCAAAGTCATGTCTCGACCTTAGAACGACTTGGGCGGAACTCGGTGGTTCGACAACCCGACTGTCGCCGTTAGCGCGAGATTGACTGAGCAACGACGGCGTTCACAACCTCGCCGTTACGAGTATTGAGTCCGTTCCCAAGATGCGAGTTCGATGCAATTGCGTGATCGGTACCTTTTTGCGCAAGTTCGGCGATGCGCGGCAGGGTCACATTTGTGAGTGCAAGCGTCGAGGTTCTCGGCACAGCACCCGGCATGTTGCCCACGGCGTAGTGGACGATGCCATGTACCTCTCGTGTTGGTTCGCGATGAGATGTTTCGATCGTCGTTTCAACACAGCCCCCTTGATCGACTGCGACGTCGACGATCACGCTGCCTTTGCGCATCGTTCGAACCATGTCCTCAGATACGACAACCGGCGCTCGACCACCGGCAACAAGTACGGCGCCGATGACGAGGTCACTTGATGCGACCGCCCGGGCTACAGCGGCGCGACTCGAGGCAAGTGTGCGAAGTCGTGAGAACTTGTGTTCGTCGATCCAAATGAGACGCTCGATTGATCGATCGACGATCGTGACGTTTGCGCCGAGTCCGAGGGCGACTCGAGCAGCTGCCCATCCAACGTTTCCACCACCGAGAACGAGAACTTCGGCTGGCAGAACTCCTGGCACTCCACCCATGAGCAGGCCGGCTCCACCAAGGTGGGCAGAGAGGTGGTGGGCACCCATTTGTGCCGCGAGTTGTCCGGCAATTTCGCTCATTGGTGCGAGCAGCGGCAGCCCACCGTTGTCGTCAGTAACAGTTTCATAAGCGAAACCTGTCGTGCCTGCATCACATAGAGCGGTCGCAACCCCGGGATAGGCGGCGAGATGCAGGTAGGTAAACAACGTGAGGTCACTTCGGAGATACGTGAATTCATTGTCCTGAGGTTCTTTCACCTTCACGACCAGTTCAGCGCCCCACGCATCGGCTGCACTGTCGACAATGATCGCGCCGGCTGCCTCATAATCGCCGTTCGCAAAACCAGCGCCGAGGCCGGCGTCATATTCCACAAGGACCGTCTTTCCGAGTGCATGAAGTTCGGACGCGCCGTCTGGTGTGAGTGCAACTCGACGCTCGTCGGACTTGATTTCGCGTGGAACGCCAACGCTCTGGAAACCATGTGTGTCGCTCATGCGACCAGTATGAACACTTTGGCGCCGAGCATTACTCGAAAATCCGTAGTGGTAGCGTTCTTTGACGATGGATTCATCACCTATAGATCAAATTGACGAACGAATCATTCGTATTCTCGCAGTCAGGGGTCGAATCTCGTGGGCGGAGTTGGCGAACGAGGTACATCTCTCTCCGACTGCGGTGGCGGAAAGGGTGCGACGCCTCGAACGAGAAGGCGTTATTACGTCGTATTCGGCGAACGTCAACACGCAAAAACTCGGGACGACGGTGCGGGCAGTGATCGAGGTGGGCCTCGTAGCAGGAGCAGACATCGAAGCATTCGAACGCCGCCTTCACACTCGATCAGAGATTTCCTTTGCGGCGTATGTCACCGGCAGGTCCGATTACTCAGTTCAGGTTGACTGCGTCGGAGCGGAGGGGCTCGATGAGGTAGTGCGATGGCTCCGATCTGACGTCGCTGTATCGAGCACCGAAAGCAGGTTCGTGCTGCGCGTTGTTATCGAGCAGCGTCAGACATGGTAAAAATCCACCATGTCTGAGACAGTAAAAAATTTCATCAACGGAGAAGTTCGCGACTCGGCTCAAGGGCGGCGGAGCGAAATCATCGATCCATGCACAGGCGAAGCATACGCAGAGGCGGTTGTGTCGGACGCCGCCGATGTTGATGCTGCGATGGCAGCAGCCGAGCACGCGTTCGAGTCATGGAAGCGAACCACCCCGTCAGAGCGTTCGCTGGCAATGTTGAAATTTGCTGACGCGGTCGAGGCGGCTGCTGATGAACTCATGGCTGCCGAATCAAAGAACTGCGGCAAGCCCTATGACCTTCATCGTGGCGAAGAAATTGGTCCAATGGTTGATCAGATTCGGTTCTTCGCGGGTGCTGCTCGACATCTCGAAGGGAAGGCTTCGACTGAATACATGGCGGACCTTACGTCCATCATCCGCCGCGAGCCGGTAGGCGTCTGTGCGCAGGTTGCACCATGGAACTATCCGATGATGATGGCAGTCTGGAAACTTGCACCGGCGATTGCCGCTGGAAACACTGTCGTTCTCAAACCGAGCGACACCACGCCCGTCACCACCACCATGCTCGCCGAGATTGCTGCCGAGCATTTTCCCGCTGGCGTTCTCAACGTGATTTGCGGCGATCGCGACACAGGACGTGCGATGGTGACTCACCCGACCCCCGCCATGGTGTCTGTTACCGGATCCGTTCGTGCTGGTACAGAAGTTGCCGCTGCGGCGTCGGCCGACTTGAAGCGAGTTCACCTTGAACTCGGCGGTAAAGCACCCGTCATCGTGTTCAACGACGCAGATATCGAATCCGCAGCTGAGGCGATCGCAACTGCGGGCTATTTCAATGCCGGTCAGGACTGCACAGCAGCAACTCGTGTGCTCGTTCAGAAGGGTATCGCTGGGGAGTTCGCCGCTGCCCTCGCCGAACAAGCCTCCAGTGCAGGTATCGGCAGTCCGCAAGACGCAGACATTCTCCTTGGCCCGGTTAACAACGCGAATCAACTCGCGCACGTGCTCGGCTTTCTCGACCGAAAGCCATCTCATGCCAAAGTGCTCGCCGGTGGTGAGCGACTCGGCGAAACCGGCTATTTCATTCGTCCGACAGTGGTCGCCGGCCTCCGTCAAGGAGATGAGATGAGCGAGCGGGAAATCTTTGGTCCCGTGATCACCGTTCAGGAGTTTGACGACGAAGCGGAAGCCTTGACGGCGGCGAACTCAGTTGAATACGGACTTGCATCGAGCGTGTGGACCCAGCAGGTGGGTCGCGCTATGCGGATGTCTCGAGAACTCGAGTTTGGCTGTGTGTGGATCAACACCCATATTCCGCTTGTCGCTGAAATGCCGCACGGCGGGTACAAGAAGTCGGGCTACGGAAAAGATCTGTCTGCATACGCGCTCGACGACTACACGCGCATCAAGCACGTCATGGTGAACATCGGCGGATGACCCACCGATTGAATGTCGTTTAGGTAGCCATATGCGTAGCCCTCATGAGGTGCTCGGTGTCCGCGAGAACGCCTCACGACGCGAAATTCGCGAGGCGTACCGTCGGCGCGCAAGGTTGCTTCACCCTGATAGCGGTGGAACGGGTCGCGTCGATGAGATGGTTGAACTCAATGACGCATACTCCGAGCTGTCTCGGGGACACGTTCGCATCACCGCTGCTCCCACATCGCCATCGCCCGTCGTCTCGGTGAATGCGCCCGCTCGATTCCCGTGGCGGTTCGTTGTGTCGTGTGCGATCATCGGCTCGGCTGTTGTCGTTGCCGGCTCCCTCATTGTCTCGCCCCGGGCAGCGGAGGCGCCAGACGGCGTCATCACTGTCGGTTCGTGTGTGGAGATCTTCGACAATCTCACTGTCGGTGAAGTTGAGTGCGGGGGCACCGGTCAACTCGTGGTTCGGCAATTTGTTCCACTCGATGCGGGGTGTGCTGATGGATCAGTTGGTTACCTCGATCGCCAGGGCATGGGTCGCGCTTGTCTCGACGAGTAGCGATCAGTCTGCTGTTGTGCGTCATCGCAGTGTCAACGGTGGCCCTTGTGGCAGGGCAACAAACGGTCACCCTGGACGACCTCGAGGATGGCGACTGCTTCGTGTTTGACGAGGAAATGGATCTGCAGAACCTGACATCGTTCGATCTTCAACCTTGCGCAAATGCTCTCGCAAGTGTGAAGGGATCAGGTCGAGTTGCCGCACAAGTTGTCGCAACTTCAGACCTGCGAACTGGCGACGAGGAGTATCCGTCCGTGGAGGAGTTGTTACTGCGGGCTGACACGTTTTGCACTGCGGAGGGGTTTAATGCCTACGCGGTGATTCCGCTGCTGCCAGACGAATCAACGTGGACCCGCCGCCAAGGACGTGCGGTATGCGTTGCGCTCGCACGGGCATGAGTGGTGCGGGAATGGACGCTGGTAGCCTGACTGTTCGAGGGCGATTAGCTCAGTTGGAAGAGCGCCACGTTCACACCGTGGAGGTCATGGGATCGAGGCCCGTATCGCCCACTCGAGGATCTCTCGGTCGTGACCATTCGTGCGGTTAATCTGACGATGTGCAGCGCTGTGATCGACCAGGGTGCAACGAAGTTGCCGAACTGTCGTACGGGTTCGATCGCGATCGACAACTTTTCTGGATTTCACCGCTTGAAAGTGAAGGCTCGGCGGGACGGTTATGTGCAGCGCATGCCGACCGACTCACTGTTCCGAAGGGCTGGGCGCTCGATGACCGCCGTGATCCGACGTTGCGCCTATTTCGATCGAAACACGACGTTTCTCCGTCAACAAGAAATCGACGCAACCGCCGGACAACACGAACACCACGTGTTGAAACACCCTCGTTGTGGTCAGAGGTTGGTGGTGCTTCGTCGATTGCACTTCCACAACGCCCAGAGAATTCCGAACCTTCACGACAGCTGTCGCCGTTGCTGTTACGGGCGTTTACCGGAATTCCACTTGCGCACGGCGAAGTTGACTAGTGGCGATTGAACTGCACGGTTCGTCCGTTGTGAAGAGCACGCCGAGTGCGGTGTATGAGATTTTGCGCGATCTTTCTACGTACCCGCAGTGGGTTCACATTGTGGAGTCAGCGGTAGAGGAGGGTTCAGGGGTCTATGACGTCACGTTGCGTGCAACCATTGGTCCATTCGCCCGTTCGAAGCGTCTTCGTATGCGTCGAGTTCTTGATGAAGCCGACGCGGTGGAGTTTGTGCGAGAGGAACTCGACGGAAAGCGGCATGCCCATTGGCAATATCGCGCCTCGATATGTGCCGACGAGATGACAACAGTCGTTAACGCAACGCTCGTATACGGCGGTGCGTTGTGGATTCCTGGTTCGTTCGATCGCGTCATCGCTGACCAGATCGATCAGGCAGGGTCGCGTCTTGACGCTCTCATCGACGCGCGCGAGCACTAAATCGACCGTCGACGCCCCTGTGAACCTCGAGTTCGCAGCCAAATATTTCGCTGAGTACCTCGTTCGAGAATGCCTTCTCGATCGGACCTTCGAAACAAATCTTCGCGTCACGCACACCAAGCACATGAGTAACTCCGGACGGAACTTCTTCAAGATGGTGTGTCACCATCACGAGCGCCGACAGCGCTCTGTCGCCAGTCAGGCCGTGTAAGGCATCGACGAGATCCTCGCGAGCGAGTAGGTCAAGTCCGACAAACGGCTCATCGAGGACCACCAGATCAGGACTCGTCATGAGGGTTCGCGCAACAAGGACCCGCTGCCGTTCGCCTGACGACAACGATCCGAAACGCTGTTCGGCACGCGAACCCACACCCATGCGGTTGAGGCAACGTCGCGCTTGCGCTCGTTGCTGTTCTGAGTACGAGTGCCACCACGGTTCAAGTGCGGCGTTGATCGCAGTGACCACGATGTCCTCGGCCGTGAGATCGAGCCGTAACTGATCAGAGAATCCCTGGGACGCATAGCCAATGCGTCGCCGCATGGCACGCACATCCATACGGCCAAGCCGCTCACCGAGCACATCGATCGTCCCAGAACTTGGATGCTCAACGAGCGCGAGGAGTTTGAGCAACGTCGATTTGCCCCCGCCATTCGGACCGAGCACAACCCAGCGTTCGCCTGACTGAACCCGCCAGTTGATGCCGGTGAGAATCGTTCGTTCACCACGTTGAAATGCGACGTCAGTGACAGTCACGATATTTCGAGATGGATCGAGGGTCATGTTTTCCGACTGATCTTGATGGGCTGGCCGGCAGCAAGTTGCCCACACGCGGCGTCGATTTCGTTACCTCGATTTCTTCTAACCGTCACGGGCACACCAGCGCTGTCGAGAACTGCACGAAATGCCTGAATCCGCGCATGGGAAGATCCAGAGACCGGGTAGCCGGGAGTGCGATTGAGCGGAATCAGGTTGACGTGCACGACGGGTCGAATCTCGCGACACAGCCTGGCAAGTTCTTCTGCGTCGCGCACCGAATCGTTGACACCATCAATCATCGCCCACTCAAAACTCATACGTCGCCTTCGGGATTCGACGTAGTCGCGGCAGGCATTCATCAAATCGCGTATTGGATACCGCCGGTTGATCGGTATGAGTTGATTACGTAACTCGTCCCGTGCTGCGTGCAGGCTGACGGCGAGTGTCACTGGCAACGGTCGTTCGGCGAGCCGCCGAATGCCTGGAATGAGTCCGACGGTCGACACGGTGAGATGGCGAGCCGACAGCCCGAAATCATCATGAATACGTTGCATGGCGGGCCACAACGCGTCCTCGTTGGCGAGTGGTTCGCCCATACCCATTGCGACAACATTCGTCAGTCGGCGTCCGGTCGAGGCTGCCGCTTCTTTTGCGAGTGCGACCTGCTCAACGATTTCACCAACCGTCAAGTGGCGTGAGAACCCGGCCTGACCGGTCGCACAGAAAGAACACCCCATTGCACAGCCAGCCTGTGTAGATACGCACACCGTCGCGCGATCGCTGTATTTCATGAGCACCGTTTCGATGCGATGACCACCTGATGTCTCAAACAGAAATTTGATGGTGTCGCCATCATCCGATACCGAAGATGCCTTCTCGGACAGTTCCCGGGGGAGAGCGTGCGCGAGTTCGTCACGTAACCCCTTCGGCAATGTGGTCCAACTGCTCGGCTCGCCGCCCTGGGCGTACATCGCCGCCCACACTTGATCGAGGCGGTACCGCGGATGGCCATCCAACAGGGTTGCGAGTTCCGCTCGCTCGATGCCGAACCTCGTAGCACTCATGGTCAGTCGGCTGACGTGTATTCCAGGTTCATGACATACGCACGGTCGGTGTGGTGAACAGTCAAACCTAACGATTCATACATCGACAGTGCCGCCTCGTTGTCGCTGTCGACATACAACATTCCAATCTGCAGTCCCTGGTCGGCGAGGTGAGCAAATCCTGACATTGCGAGCTGGCGACCTAGTCCGCGCCCGGCGAGATCAGGTGCTACCGCAATAACGTAAATTTCGCCCATGGCGGGCTGATGGCTATTCGGTTCGTGACGTTTCGTCCAGCAAAACCCAGCCATTTCACGGGTATCGCCGTCGGATTCCCCGCGGGATCTCTCATGCACTCGAAAATCCTCGGCTTTAAACCATGACGCATGAAGACGACGTTCAAGGCTCTCACGAGTCCAACCACCCTGTTCGTCATGGTCCGAAAAAGCTGCATTATTAAGTGTCAGCCACGGTTCTATGTCTCGAATCTCGTCGAAGTCACGAGTATGCGCTCCCTCGTCGCGGAAGCGCTGACGAACCGTCCCATCGAGACGCATGCGCATTTGCAGAAGGCGCCGATCTTCAGTGAAACCAATTCCCTGAGCCACCGATTCGGCCCAACGGTCGTGGTCCCGAATCCACCATGTCACCTTTGGGACGCCTTCGCGCCGTAAGGCGCCAATCACCGCACTCACAATTTCGCTGGTCACCGTACGCGGCGGAGCTAGGTCATGATCGTTATTGGCGACGACTTCAATCACCCAGCCTTCATTTGACTGACTTGCGAGCGCGACCACGGAGGTATCACCCTCAACGCCACCAAGTGCCGCGATTGGAGGCGGGTCGCAACCGACATCGAGCAGGTCGAGCATGAGGTGATCGCTCAACACGCTGTGCCCGTGCAACGCCGAGACGCTCTCACAAAAGGACGCGATATAAGCCCTGGTCTCCGTAGTAACCGGTGCCGCAAGTTCGTTTGCTCTCCGCTGCGGCATACCTGCGAGGCTACTCCTGTCGTTCGGGTTCAACGGAGTGAGTGGTTAGCGAGAGGCTCTACCCGCACGCAGCAGCGATCTCTGCGCCGATCGCAGCAGTCGTTCTGACTCGTACAGCGCCGACAACAAATCTTCACGTTCTGACGATCGCAGCGGCTCGATGAGCGCTGTGACTCGGTCCCGGCAACGCGAGACCGATTCCTCGACCGCCGACACCTCGGCAGCAACCGTTTCCGGTGACGACTCCATCCCTTCACCATACGCGCCATTTCCCGCCCATGCGACTGAGCCGAAGGCTGTCGACCTTGCGCGTCGGTAGCCTCAACAACGTGACGCGTCTACGGGAGAACATCGCCGCCATGCCCGGCTACCACTCTCCGCAAGTCGACGTACCCGTGCGTCTCAACACGAACGAATCGCCATTCGCGCCCCCAGCATCTTTCGTGAATGCACTTGTTGCCCAACTGAGTGACGTTTCGTGGAACCGATACCCCGATCGAAAGGCGACTCGTCTCTGCAGCGCGATCGCAGATCGCCACGGAGTTTCACCCTCCGAGGTATTCGTTGCCAACGGATCAAACGAGGTGCTTCAGACGATTCTCATTGCATATGGAGGTGCTGGCCGATCGGTACTCGTCAACGAACCCGGCTACCAGATGCATGTGCAGATCGCGAAGGTCACGGGTGCGCAGGTTCACACAGTTGCTCGCCGGGGAGACTTCACCGTTGATGAGGACGCGTTCGTTGATGCGCTGCGACAACGAACGCCTCACGTGGTCTTTCTGACATCTCCGAATAATCCAACCGGTCTTTGTGACCCAGAGCACCTCATCGATCTGGCGCTCGTCGAGAGCGATGCGGTCGTTGTCGTCGACGAGGCCTATGCAGAATTCGGTCGCTGGTCCGCACTCGATCGGCCGCTGCATGACCGAGTGGTCATTACGAGGACATTCTCAAAAACGTGGAGCATGGCTGCCGCTCGACTTGGCTACGCAATTTCGACGACCGCCATGGTGGACAGTTTGTGGACGACTGCGCTGCCGTACCACCTTGACTCTGTCAAGCAACTTGCAGGAGTGCTCGCGCTCCGATTTACCGACGAGATGGATGAACGCGTCGCTGCGATCAAAGGTGAGCGCGATCGGCTCATTAGCCAACTTCGTTCGTTCGGGTGTGTTGTTGTGGACAGCGACGCGAACTTCGTCTTGTTTGAGGCTCGACGAGGCACCAAAGATGCCGACAGCATTTGGCAAGAACTCGTCGATAGAGGCGTACTCGTGCGTAATTGCAGCAGTTGGCCCGGGCTCGAAGGGTGGCTACGCGTCACCATCGGTACGCCTCAGGAAAACGATGCATTTCTTGGCGCGATGAAGGAGATCACACATGTCTGACAATCAACCGAAAGCACCGAGAGCAGCCACGGCTTCTCGAAATACCAAGGAAACCCAAATTGAGATTTCACTCAACCTTGACGGCGAAGGTCACGCGGCGGCGTCAACAGGGCTACCGTTCTTCGATCACATGCTCGATCAGATCGGCCGACATGGTGGATTTGATCTCGTCATTGCGGCAAAGGGTGACTTGCATGTCGACTCGCATCACACGGTCGAGGACGTTTCAATAGCGCTTGGCGAGGTCTTTCGACAAGCATTCGGTGATAAGGCAGGTATCCGCAGGTTCGCGAGCGGACGATTTCCACTAGATGAGGCACTCGTCGATGTATCGCTCGATCTCTCGGGACGACCGTTTGTCGAGTGGCATGTCGACATGCCCGAGAGTCTTCCGCTCGGTGACCCGCCGTTCGACCCGCAACTCGCCGAGCACGCAATCTCGTCGTTCGCAACTGCTGCGGGAATCACGCTCCACGTTGAGCTCATCCGTGGACGAAACGTCCATCACATTATTGAGGCGGTCTTCAAGGGTGTCGCTCGGTGTTTGCGTGATGCCGTACGCATTGAAGGTCGTGGAATTCCTTCGACCAAAGGCGTCCTGTGACTCAGCCCATGATGGTGATTCGATCGTGGTGAACATTGCCGTCATCGATTACGGCATCGGCAATCTGCATTCGGCAAGCAATGCTCTCAACTCCCTTGGTGCCGATTCGAGGTTGACGAACGATCCGGCGACAATTCGCGCAGCAGATGGCGTCGTTCTACCCGGAGTCGGAAATTTTGGCGCCTGTATGACGGCACTTCGGGAGGCGGAACTCGAGGAGGAGACAGTCGCTGCCGCTCTTTCGGACACACCATTTCTGGGCATCTGCGTAGGTATGCAGATGCTATTCGACAGTTCTGAGGAAAGCCCTGGTATTGCCGGGCTCGGCGTCATGAACGGCGCGATCAAGTATCTGCCGACAACGGTCAAACGACCGCAAATGCAGTGGAACCAACTTGAGAGCCTCGGCTCAGATCTCGTGCTCGGCGCAGAGCCCGATGATCGTTGGATGTATTTCGTGCACTCGCTGTCAGCGCATCCAGTTGATTCATCGGTGATCGCTGCGACGGTGCAGTACGGCGGACCAGTGGTTGCGGCCGTCAGGACCACGCGTCTGCTCGCCGTGCAATTTCATCCCGAGAAATCCGGTGTTGCCGGTTTAGCCCTTTTGCGGCGATGGCTCAACCTTGAGGTTGGGTTATGACACTCGATCTGTACCCAGCGATCGACATCTTCGACGGCAAAGTTGTCCGTCTCGCACAAGGCGACTACGACGCGGAAACGGTGTACGGAAATAAACCTTCCGAGGTCGCAAAGAAATTCGTTGACGAGGGCGCCCGTTGGATACACATCGTCGATTTGAATGCTGCGCGAGGTGAGGGGCCGGTCAATCGTCCAGTTCTTCTCAACCTCGTTCGAACGTTGGATGGGCGAGCACAAGTGCAAACAGGGGGCGGGGTTCGAACTGTTGCTGATGCAGCAGCACTTGCCGACGGCGGAATCAGCCGCGTCGTGATGGGCTCGGCCGCCATACGGCAGCCCGGGCTCGTCTCCGAAGTTGCAGCGGTCCTCGACGTTGCGGTCGGGTTAGACCACAACGGTGGTTTTGTCGCAACCGATGGTTGGACCTCACCAAGCGAACTCACCGTCGACCGTGCCCTCGATCTCTTTCCGGCTGCATCGGCGTTTGTGGTGACCGACATCAACAGGGACGGCATGTTGAGCGGTCCTGACATCGAGGGTTTGCGACGTTGCACCGAACGAACCAGCACTCCAGTAATCGCAAGCGGTGGGATCTCATCTCTCGCCGACATTCGAGCACTGCGCGACATTCCAGGTCTCGCTGGAGTGATAACCGGGAAAGCGCTGTACGAGCATCGGTTCACTGTTGCCGAAGCGATCGCTGAGGTGAACTTGTGAACGCGACGGTCGCGAGAGTCATTCCTTGCCTCGACGTCACCGATGGTCGTGTCGTCAAGGGTGTCAACTTTGTCGATTTAGCCGACGCTGGGGACCCTGTCGAACTTGCCGTTCGCTACGACGAACAAGGGGCAGACGAACTCGTCTTTCTTGACATCACCGCATCGAGCGATGCTCGGCAAACTGTCGTCGACATGGTCAACCGGGTTGCAGAACGCGTCTTCATTCCGTTCACGGTGGGCGGCGGTATTCGGTCCCTCGAGGATGCACGTCGCATTCTCCGTGCCGGCGCGGACAAGGTCAGCGTGAACACAGCCGCAGTTCAACGTCCAGCACTCATTACGGAAATTTCTGATGTATTCGGAAGCCAGTGCGTCGTGTGCGCAATTGACGCCCGCGAGTCTCGGCCAGGATTTTTTGAAGTCGTTCTCCACGGAGGTCGAACCCCGACCGGACTTAATGCAATCGAATGGGCGCAAAATGCCACGTCGCACGGATGCGGAGAAATACTCCTGACATCGATGGATCGAGACGGGACTCGCCAGGGGTTTCACCACGAGCTCAATTCTGCAATCACGGCGGCAGTTGATGTGCCGGTGATTGCAAGCGGTGGTGTCGGTTCAATCGACCATCTCGCAGATGGAATCATTCATGGGGGAGTAGATGCCGTTCTTGCGGCCTCGATCTTTCATTTTGGGGAGTCCACAATCGCTGAGGCAAAAGCGTCCTTGATGCATCACGGCATTCGGGTTCGGCCGACTCCAAGCGCCAACTGAGTTGTCAACCTCGCCATTGGCTACCGTCGACACATGGCGATCCCTCACGAAAACATGGAATATCGACGTCTCGGTGCAACCGGTCTCAAAGTAAGCGTGTTGTCTTTCGGCTCGTGGGTCACCTTCGACACACAAATGGCTGATGATCCAGCGCTCGAGTGCATGCAGGCCGCTCACGATGCTGGATGCAACTTTTTCGACAACGCCGAGGCCTACGCAGGTGGCAAAAGTGAGTCGATCATGGGACGGGTATTCCGTGATCTCGGTTGGCCGAGATGGTCGTATGTGCTCACCACGAAGCTCTACTGGGGAATCCACGGCAATGACCCCAATATGAGGAACACGCTGAACCGCAAGTACCTCATGCAAGCGATCGACGGTTCACTCGAACGCCTCCAGCACGAATTTGTTGACGTTGTGTACTGCCATCGATCTGATCCGAACACACCGATGCATGAGACCGTTCGCGCGATGAGTGACATTGTCGCCTCGGGCAAGGCGCTGTACTGGGGCACAAGCGAGTGGTCAGCGGATGAGATCAGACATGCGATAGAGATTGCTGACCGGCACCATTTGCACGCACCCGTTACCGAGCAGTCGCAGTACAACTTGCTCGAGCGTCGCCGCGTCGAGCGCGAGTACGGACGACTCCATGAAGAAACCGGATACGGCAACACGATCTGGAGCCCCCTGGCGTCGGGTTTGCTCTCAGGTAAGTACCGAGACGGAATTCCTGACGACTCGCGTGGAGCCCTCGCCGGTTACGAGTGGCTGCGGGAGCGAATGTCGGACGAGGCCGCAATTGCCAAGATTGAACGACTTCGACCAATCGCAGATCGGCTGGGATGCTCGATGGCGCAACTCGCGATCGCGTGGTGCACGCTGCATCCGATGGTTTCAACGGTGATCACCGGGGCAAGCCGGGCCTCTCAGGTTCGCGAGAACTTCGGCGCACTCGACGTCATCCCGCAGCTCACGGAGGACATCTCGGCCGAGATGGTGCAAGCGTTGAAGTAGTTACGCACCGACGGCGTGGTAACCGCCGTCTACGTGAATGACCTCACCCGTCGTGGCTGGGAACCAATCCGAAAGCAGGGCGCAACAGGCTCGGGCAACCGGCTCTGCGTTGTTGACATCCCAACCGAGAGGTGCCCGACCATCCCACGTGTCCTCAAACAGCGCGAACCCAGGAATCGACTTGGCCGCCATGGTCCTCACCGGCCCTGCTGCGACGAGATTGCAACGAATCTGTTGGGCGCCGAGTTCTCTCGCGAGATACCGCGACAGGCTTTGCAAGGCTGATTTCGCGACACCCATCCAGTTGTACGCAGGCCATGCTTGGGAATTGTCGAAGTCGAGGCCGACAATTGAACCACCGTGCGGCATGAGCGGAACGAAGGCATCAGCGAGGGTTTTCAGTGAGTAGGTAGAGATGTGCATCGCTGTCGCAACGTCTTCCCACGGGGCGCCGAAAAAGTCGTCGCCCAAGCATGACGCTGGCGCAAACCCGATCGCGTGTAGTACTCCGTCGACCGTGCCCAGCGACTTTCGAACCGATTCCCGAGCGCTCTCAACGTGTTCTCCAACGGTGACGTCGAACTCGTAGACGTCAATTTCAGCGCTCAACTTGCGCGCCGTTCGCTGTGTGAGCGACAGCGCCCGTCCTGCGCCGGTCAAGACGATGTGTGCACCTTCGCGAAGTGCTATCTCTGCAACGCCATATGCAAGAGATGCATCGGTCAGCACGCCGGTGATGACAAGTTTTTTGCCCTCAAGAATTCCCATGGCATGAAGGTAGTCGCCTGCGGATCCGCAACGAGCGATGTGCGATGATCATGTCATGCGTGTAGGCATCATTGGTGGTAGCGGGCCGGCAGGTTCAGCACTGGCGGCACGACTCGCAAGTGTGGGTGTCGAAGCCATCATTGGGTCGCGATCGAAGTACCGGGCGATGGAGTCTCGAGATCGCTATCTCGAAACGAACCCAGAACTCAAGCCGCTGCTTGGTTATGGCGATAACGCCGAAGCTGCCGCCTGTGACCTCGTGGTCATTGCGACGCCATGGGATTCAGCCGCAACGACTGCGAGAGAGTTCGCTGCATTGCTGTCAGGAAAGATTCTCGTCAGCATGGCCAACGCGCTCGTCAAGGTTGGTCCCGAGTTCCAGCCACTCGTTCCGCCCCGAGGAAGCGTTGCTGCTCACGTACAGGCCGCAATGCCTGAGTGTCGTGTGGTGGCAGCGTTCCATCACCTCCCGGCCAAAGAACTCGGTCACATCGGTGAGCCGATTGACTCCGATGTACTCATTTGCGGAGATGATCCCGACGCCGTCGCCATCGTGAGCGAACTCGTGTCGAAAATTCCCGGCTGCCGACCTCTCGATGCAGGCGAATTGTCAAATGCAACCGCCATTGAGGCCTTTACGGCGGTGCTGTTACAACTCAACGTTCGGTATCGAACGAGGGTTGCTCCAAAACTGACAGGGATTCGTCCCTCGGACGCACCTGCCTGACCAAATATGTCTGACTCGATGCGACTGTATGACACTGCGCGAGCAGCGATTGTTCCGTTTGCTCCGCCAACTGACGTCCTCATGTACGTGTGCGGAATTACGCCCTATGACGCAACCCATCTGGGGCATGCGTCGACGTTCCTTACCTATGACGTGCTCATTCGTCGACTTATCGACCGCGGCCATACGGTTCGCTGCGTCCGGAACGTAACCGATGTCGACGATCCACTTTTCGCAAAAGCTCGAGAACTCGGTGTTCACTATCTGGATCTTGCGGCAGGAGAGGAACGTCGCTTTAACGAAGACATGGAGGCGCTCAACGTGCTTCCAGTCTTTTCAGCACCTAGAGCCTCGTCGGCGATCCCAGATATTCGGAAGTTCATCCAGGTAGTGCTCGATAACGGCAACGCCTACGTCGCTGGGGGGTCGGTGTACTTCGATGTCTCCACGTTCTCCACATTCGGTGCAGTGAGCTCATACAGCCATGCAGAAATGATGAGGCTTGCGGCTCAACGAGGTGGCAATATTGAGGACCCGAACAAAAGAAATCCACTCGATTTTGTGTTGTGGCAACCTTCAGCGGTCGATGAGCCCTCGTGGGAAACACCGTGGGGTCCAGGTCGACCGGGCTGGCACGTTGAATGCAGCGCCCTCGCGCTACGCGAACTCGGAGAACATGTTCACCTGCACGGCGGAGGAGCAGATCTGATTTTTCCTCATCACGAATGTGAGCGGGCACAGTCTGAGTCTGCGACGGGTACACCGTTCGTGGATCACTGGATGCACGCCGCGCTCATTTCCAAAGATGGCGAGAAAATGTCGAAAAGTCTCGGGAATCTCGTATTCGTCGACGCGCTACGTCGCGAATGGGATCCGATGGCAATACGACTCGGCATAATTGCCCACCACTACCGCACCGAATGGTCGTGGAACGATCAACTCATGCCTGACGCAAACTCAAGATTGAACGAGTGGCGCGCCAGCGGTGGTGGAGCCACGAATTCGACCACGCTCGACGCTGTTCGTTTGTGCCTCGACGATGATCTCGATACTCCGGCAGCAACCGAGGCGATCGACACCGCTTGCCGACGAGGCGAACGCGTCCATGATGCTGCTGCGTTGCTCGGCATCGCTCTCTAAATGCTCTCGTGTGCGTCCTCGTGCCGAGTCATAGACTAAGGGCTCTATGACGGCGATCTCTGTGGTGCTGCCCGACGGTTCGACTCGGGAACTTGACGATGGCGCCACCGCCTTTGACCTTGCATCCTCTATCGGAAGCGGACTTGCAAAAGCAGCGGTTGCAGCGGTTGTTGACGGTTCGCTTGTTGACCTTTCCACGACCCTTCACGACAACGCATTGGTCTCGATCATTACGTCGACCAGTGACGAAGGGCGTCATGTGCTTCGACATTCGACGGCTCACGTTCTTGCGCAGGCAGTCACCAGACTGTTCCCAGGCGCGAAGTTTTCGGTCGGGCCTGCGATTGAGAATGGCTTCTATTACGACTTCGATCTTCCCGGTGGTGCGACGTTCAGCGCAGATGACCTCGACGCCATTGAATCGGAGATGCGACGCATTGTCGACGAAGATCAACCCTTTATTCGAAGCGAAATGACGCCTTCTGAGGCTCTCGCTCTGTTTGCGGATCAGCCCTACAAATGCGAAATTATTCAACGGGTGACCGCAGCCGATGGTGATTCTCTCGATGCGGGAGAGGTCGGTTCGGGTGATGTGATTTCGGCCTACCGAAACTGTGATGACTTCGTCGACATGTGCGTTGGGCCGCACGTTCCCTCCACAAGTCGCCTTCAACATTTCGCGCTGCAGCGCACATCTGGTGCCTATTGGCGCGGTTCAGAACAGGCGCGCATGCTGCAGCGAATCTATGGAACCGCGTGGGAGTCAAAAGCCGCGCTCCAAGCCCACCTGCAGCAGTTAGAGGAGGCAGCTAAGCGAGACCACCGTCGTCTCGCTACCGAACTTGACCTGCTGAGCTTCCCATCCGAGATCGGAGGCGGACTGGCGATCTGGCATCCGCGCGGTGCCATCGTTCGTCGCATCATGGAGGACTACAGCCGGTCGCGCCACGAACGGGGCGGCTACCAATTTGTGTTTACGCCACATCTTGCAAACGGCAAGTTGTTTGCGACGTCCGGCCATCTCGACTACTACGCGGACGGTATGTACCCGCCGATGGAAATGGACAACGGCACGTACTACATGAAGCCGATGAACTGCCCGATGCATTGCCTCGTATACGGCAGTCGACAACGTAGCTATCGAGAACTTCCGATTCGTCTCTTCGAACTAGGAAACGTCTACCGCTACGAGCGCGCCGGCACGTTGCATGGCCTCATGAGAATTCGTGGGTTCACTCAGGACGACAGTCATATCTTCTGCCGAGAGGATCAACTCGCCGATGAAGTTGCTTCGCTTCTCGATTTCGTACTCTCCGTGCTGCGCGCCTTCGGATTTGATGAATTCACGTTCAATCTTTCAACAAAAGATCCTGAAAAGTACGTCGGCAGCGATGAGATTTGGGAAAAGGCCACCGACGCACTCCGAACTGCACTCGATCGGCACGGACTCACATACGGCGTAAAAGATGGTGACGCTGCGTTCTATGGTCCGAAGATCGACATTGATGTTCGAGATGCCATTGGACGCTCGTGGCAGCTCTCGACGATTCAGGCTGACTTCAACAATCCCGAACGATTTGACCTTGAGTACATCGGCGCTGATAACGCCCGTCATCGGCCGATCATGTTGCATCGAGCGTTGTTCGGATCGATTGAGCGGTTCTTCGGTGTTCTTCTTGAGCACTACGCAGGCGCTTTCCCCACCTGGCTCGCGCCTGTGCAGGTTCGAGTACTGCCGGTGTCTGCGGCGCACGAAACCTATGCTCGGCACGTTGTCGAGATGCTTGCCGAGAAGAACATCCGTGTGGACAGCGTCGACGCCGGAGACGCACTCGGTAAGCGCATTCGTGCCGCCAAACTTGAGAAAATTCCGTACGTGCTTGTCGTTGGCGACGACGACGTCGCAGCGTCAACAGTTGGGGTGAATCCCCGTGGGGGAGACGTCGATCGAGATGTGCCTCTCGCCGATTTCATGCAGTCGATTCTCGCTGAAATTACGGAGGCAACTGCGAAGGCAATGACGGCGTGAATCACATTGAGCACCTTTGGAATGGGTGGCGCAGCGACTATGTAAGCGATTCGGGACATAACCGAACCTCCGAATCACCTCCAAACACGAGCGTCTTTACCGAGCTGCTCACGTCAGGGCTTTCTGACCTCGAGACGTTTATTGTCCATCGGAGCTCAACCTGTTTCGTTGTGATGAACGCCTTCCCGTACTCGACGGGCCACGTGCTCGTCGTTCCCTACCGAGAAGTAGCGTTTCTTGATGATCTGAACGACGACGAGACCTTCGATCTGTGGACGGTTGTGAGGCGTGCAGTGAACGTGCTGAGGACCGAGTTTCGACCAGAGGGTGTGAACGTCGGACTCAATCTTGGACGGGCCGCTGGTGGTTCGATCGCCCAGCATCTTCACGTGCACGTTGTTCCACGTTGGACAGGTGACTCAAACTTTATGACGGCAATTGCAACGACAAGGACGCTGCCGGAGGCACTTGATGTTTCGGCGGATCGAGTGCGAAATGGGTGGAGCAAGCTTGGCGATACGCCTAGTGTGAGGTCATGAGCGACACGACCCAGGAACAGAGCGGCGATGTCGTCGACACGCTTCCGGCAGACCTTCAGCCAGCGCTCAGTGAGACCATCTACAAGTTTCCGGATAACTCTCGTCGACGCATACCGGCGACGACGTATCTCGCAATCGGCGTTGCAATTGGTGCCTCGCGACTTGTTGGCGTCTCGGTTGTCAACGGCGGCGTTTTGCTGGTTGGTCTGTTGCTCGCTCTCTTTGGTGTGTACGGATTCGTGGCCGGGTTTCGGATGCACACCAACGAGAAGGACGCGTTAATCGCCGCACAGAGCGCTGTCGGCTTTCCCATTGGACATGCTTCAGCGCAGCAGGTCTGGCGTGGCGTGTTGAGCCGCCCGACATGGCGGGTGCTCGTGTATTCCATTGAGGAGCCGCCGCATCAGCGAGCGCTCGTGCTGGTCGACGCCATTTCGGGAGAAGTCGTCGAACACCTCGTTGAGGACAACCCTGAATCGAGTGTTCACGATGCTTGACGGCGCATTTCGCGGACCCGTTGACCGTGCCGTGCGACCGATCGGTCGGGCGCTACGTAAAACGCGGCTGACGCCAGATCATTTGACACTCATCGGGCTCATCTTGGCGGCCTGTTCGGCAGTCACGATCGGCGCTGGCCGTCTCATTGTCGGGTTGTTACTCGTCATCAGCGCAGCGCTTCCCGATCTTTTCGATGGTGCGCTGGCGAAAGCGAGCAACACGTCGAGCCAGCGCGGCGCATTCTTTGATTCAACGATGGACCGAGTGACCGACGCACTTCTCCTCGGCGGTCTTGCGTGGTATCTCGCCGATTCCTATTCGGGGCGAATGGCTGTATTGCCGTTTGCGGTGTCTGCCTTAGCGAGCGTCATTTCGTATCAACGCGCGAAGGCCGAGTCGCTCGGATTGGACGCAAAGGGTGGGCTGATGGAACGAGCGGAACGAATCGTTTTGCTCTGCCTAGGCATCCTCCTTGAAGGTCTGGGTCTCCGACCCGCCATCGTCGTCGTGCTCTGGATTCTGCTCGCGCTCATTGGTGTGACCGCAGTGCAGCGATTCGTCAAAGTGTGGCGCCAGGCAGAGGTATCGGACATCACGCAGGAACGAATTGACCTCAGGCGCGAACGTCGTGTCGAACGGCGAAACGTGCGTGTTGAGCGACGAGACCAAACTCGGCTCGTCGTGCAGCGACGTCGAGACGATCGCCGTCGCCGGTAGGCGTCCGTGTCGCGCGCCCTCACCACTTTTCGACTGGCGGAAGCCATGGCGACGCGGGTTCCACTCTCAGTGTCTCAGGCTCTTTGTCGACCGGTTGGGGTGGCGTCACGAATCTACGCACGGTCGGCGCGTGCCATGGCGTCGCGTCATCAGCAACGAGTGACACCGGGACTATCGGATCATCAGATGCAACGACGGGTGGACGCCGTATTCGAGAGTTACGCCCGGTATTGGATCGAGAGTCTTCGACTTCCACGAATTTCGAAGCAACGTGTGATCAACGGCATCACTGTTCACGGATATGTCCACGTCGTGAACGCTCTTGAGCGAGGCAACGGAGCGATCCTCGCCCTTCCACATCTTGGCGGATGGGAGTGGGCAGGTCGATGGCTTGCTGATCGTGGTGTTCGCGTTGTCGCTGTCGCCGAACGCTTGAAAGACGAGTCGGTCGATCGCTACCTCACCGAGGTACGGGCCTCGCTCGGTATTGAGGTCATCTCGCTCGACGATCGAGCAGGAATTTCGGTGATGTCCGCTCTTAGAGAGAACGCCGTCGTCTGTCTTCTGTGTGATCGCGATCTTCAAGGAAACGGTGTCGAGGTCACATTCTTCGGCGAGACAACGACGATTCCGGCTGGGCCTGTTGCCCTTGCGATGCGCACCGGAGCGTCCTTGCTACCAACTGCGGTGTATCACACGCCACGGCGTGACGGTCATATAGGTGTGGTACTTCCGGAGATCGCTCTGGTGCGCTCTGGGTCGTCGCTACGGGTTGATTTGGCAACCTATTCACAGCAACTTGTTGGCGCGCTTGAAGATCTCATCGGTCGAGCACCACAACAATGGCATTTACTGCAACCCAACTGGCCGAGCGACATATGAGCACGGATTCACTTCGCGTTGCAATGTTCTGCCCCTACAGCCTGAGCGTTCCAGGAGGCGTGCAAGGGCAGGTCCTCGGGCTTGCGCGCGCGTTGCGACGACGAGGACACGAGGTTCGCGTGCTTGGCCCATGCGATGGTCCTCCTCCGGCCTCGTTCGTGACACCGCTTGGGGACTCACTTCCTACCGCTGCAAACGGGTCGGTGGCTCCGTTGGCTCCTGACCCAAGTGCTGCGTTACGGACGATTCGAGCGATCCGAGATGAAAAATTTGACCTGTGGCACCTTCACGAGCCACTCGCGCCCGGACCGACCCTGACTGCGCTCACATTGCATTCTCGGCCGATCGTCGGGACCTTTCACGCTGCAGGTCGATCGTCGAGTTATCGATTTCTCAAACCGGTGTTATCACCACTGGTGCGGCGCATAGATCACCGAGTCGCCGTGTCAATTGAGGCACGCGCACTCGTGTCGCAACATTTTGGCGGTGACTACGAAGTGCTCTTCAACGGCATCGACATCCCAGACATTGAAGACGACCGGAGTGAAGTAAAGGCCATGTCGATCCTGTTCATCGGTCGGCACGAAGAACGAAAGGGTCTTGCCGTCTTACTCCAAGCGGTAGAGCAGTTGCACGGCGTTGTATTTCCAGAATTGGTCTGCCACATCATTGGAGACGGTCCCGACACAGAATCGCTTCGGCAACGGTATTCCGACCAGCGACGATTTCGTTGGCACGGTCGAGTGACCGACGGCGAGAAGTCTGCTCTCCTGCGTGAAGCGACCGTGTTTGTCGCTCCATCGCTCAGGGGGGAGTCCTTCGGAGTGGTGTTGCTTGAAGCGATGGCGGCGAGCACAGCAGTGATCGCAAGCGACATCCCGGGTTATCGAACCGTCGCAACACACGACAACGATGCGTTGCTCGTCCCGCCAGGACGTTCCGACGCTCTCGCCAACGCGCTCACCGCAGTGTTGAGTTCACACGAGATTCAGAACCGCCTTATCGCAGCTGGTCGCGCTACTGCGGAGTCGATGTCGATGGACCGTCTTGCGTTGAAATATGTCGACCGATACCGCCAAGTTCTGAAATAGCGGGCTCAGACAAGCTCGAATCTCGTAGACTTTGAGTGTGAGCCTTCTCGTCATTGTCATCCTGGTAGTCGTTCTGCTCTTAGTCTTCGCTTCGCTGTACAACGGTCTTGTGCGAAAGCGAAACGCTGTTGACAACGGCTGGTCTCAGATCGATGTCCAGCTCAAGCGGCGGCTTGACCTTGTGCCGAACCTCGTCGAGACCGTCAAGGGCTACGCCGAACACGAGCGTGAAACGCTTGAAGCGGTAATCGCAGCGAGAAATAGTGCAGTTTCGGCTCCTGACACCCCAGGTGCTCAAGCGGCGGCAGAGGGCCCCCTCGTTGGAGCCTTGCGTCAACTCTTCGCGGTGGCGGAGGCGTATCCAGACCTCAAAGCGAACGCGAACTTTCTTGCGTTGCAGGAAGAACTCACCGCCACAGAAGGGCGAGTCGCCTATGCGCGGCAGTTCTACAACGACGCAGTGTTGCGGTACCACAACGCCATCGACCAGGTACCCGGAGCCTTTGTTGCCAAGATGTTCTCTTTTGGTCGACGCGAATATTTCGATGCCGGTCCCGAGGCTGACGCAGCGCCGTCGGTCAGTTTCTGAGGAAGTATGCACGAACTCATCCGTGCCAACAAGCGACGGAGCGCGCTCCTCGTCATATCTTTCATCGTCTTCGTCGTCCTCCTTGGAACAATTATTGGCTGGATGATTGGCGGTGGGCCGGTTGTCACCCTCGTATCAGCGATCCTCGCCTTCGCACTTTCGATCGGATCGTGGTGGTCATCGGCATCGATCGCACTTCGTGTCAGTCGTGCCCGACCAGCGGACCCCGCCGAGTTCAAACGTCTTCACAATCTGGTTGAAGGGCTCTGCATCGCAGGCGGAATTCCGAAGCCGGCGGTCTATGTCGTTGATGATGAGGCTCCAAACGCATTCGCGACCGGGAGAAACCCACAACATGCTGCAATCGCCGTCACCACGGGTTTGCTCGAAAAGATGAATCGAGTTGAACTCGAAGGTGTTGTTGCGCACGAGCTCAGCCACATTCGACATCACGACATCACCGTCTCAACGATTGCGGTCACGCTGGTTGGAACTGTTGCGCTGATGAGTGACCTTGCAATCCGAACGATGTGGTGGAACGGTGGTCGAACTTCGCGCGATTCAGATCGATCGCAACGCAATAACCCGCTCGCGATTATTGGTTTTGCACTCATCGTGCTTTCGCCGTTGATTGCGCGATTGTTGCAGGCTGCGGTATCTCGTCAGCGAGAATCGCTTGCCGACATTGGCGCCTGCGAACTCACACGGTTTCCACCGGGATTGATTAGCGCGCTTGAAAAGCTGCAGGACGACACCACAGTGACGCACAGTGCGAGCACCGCCACCGCCCACCTGTGGATCGAGCAACCGATGAGCGGTGTTGGAGACACGGGTCGGCTAGGTTCCGTTCATCGACTGTTCAATACCCACCCGCCGCTCGACGAGCGGATACAAGCACTGAAGGAACTATGAGATCACATCGTGTACTTGTCCGTCTGCTTGCGGTCGGAGCGCTCTCATCGATGGTCGTTGCGGCCTGCGGTGGGTCAACTGAAGAACTCATTGGATCAGCGACCGAAGCGCTCAATGACCTCACCTCATCCACAGAGGCCGTCGCAACGGACGAAGGGCCTGCGACATCCGAAGATGCTGCCGAAGAAACGTCGGATGAAGAGGTCGCCGTCGAGGAGCCAGCCTTTCGAATGCCGCTGACTGGCGAGCCATTGGATTCGGCTGACCAAATACCTCAGCGTCCGGCACTCGTCGTCAAAATTCCGAATAACCCACAAGCCCTCCCGCAGACTGGACTCAATGAGGCCGACATTGTCTACGAGGAGATCATCAATGACAACATCACCAGATTTGCAGCAGTATTCCACAGCCAAGATTCTGATCCCGTTGGACCGATCCGCTCTGGGCGTGCCCAAGATGTCGACCTCTTGACGAACCTTGATGCGCCGCTTTTCGCGTGGTCAGGCGGTAATGCTGGCGTCACAAAGATCATCAATAACTCGACGCTGTACAGCCTGAGTTATGTCGGCGGATACGGAAACAGCTACTACCGGAGAGACGGCCGTGGGGGAGCACCTCACAACCTCTTTTCTTCGACCGAAACACTTTGGGAGCACGCTCCAGACGACTTCAACATTCCGCCTCAGGTCTTCTCGTACACGCTGCCCGGAACAGAGTTGACTGGCGACACTGCAACGGTTGTTGAGGTGGAACTTGATTCGATTCTTGCGCGGTGGGATTACGACGCCGCAAGCGGTCATTACCTGCGATCAGAGTACGGAGAACCGTATATGAGCGAGCTCACTGGTCAGGTGTGGACTGACAACCTCGTCGTTCTCCTCACTGAATACATACCCGGCATTGTTGATGCGAGAAGTCCAGAAGCGCAGACCGTATGGTCCGGCAAGGCGTACGTCTTCTCAGATGGCATCGTACGAACGGGTGTGTGGCAACGCAGCTCGAATGTAGAGCCGTGGAATCTTTACACCGATGAGACCATGGATACCCCGCTCAAGCTCGCACCAGGCCGCACCTGGGTCGAGCTTCCAAGAAATGACCCTGACAACGTGCGCTACGTGTCTTGAGGACTGAGCGCTCACGCCACGCCGTCGATAGATTGTCCGCATGTCGAGTGGTACCACAGGCTCATTTCCCGTAAAGCGCGGACTCGCTGAGATGCTGTCCGGCGGCGTCATCATGGACGTCGTCACCCCTGATCAAGCAAAAATTGCCGAAGATGCGGGCGCCTGCGCAGTCATGGCCCTCGAACGAGTTCCAGCCGACATCCGCCGCGATGGCGGTGTCGCGCGCATGAGCGATCCTGACATGATCGATGGCATCAAGGAAGCAGTCACCATTCCGGTCATGGCGAAGGTGCGTATCGGCCATTTCGTTGAGGCTCAGATCATTCAGGACCTCGGTGTCGACTTCATTGACGAGTCGGAAGTACTTACGCCGGCTGACGAAGCACATCACATTGACAAATTCAAATTCGATGTGCCCTTCGTCTGCGGTGCAACAAATCTTGGTGAAGCACTTCGTCGTATCGCTGAAGGTGCGGCGATGATTCGATCAAAGGGTGAGGCCGGTACCGGCAACATTGTCGAGGCTGTTCGACACCTACGCTCGATCCTCGGAGACATTCGAAAGGTTGGACAGGCGGACTCTGCGGAGTTGTTTGATTGGGCGAAGAAGCTTCAGGCACCGCTGCCGCTCGTGCAAGAACTCGCCGAAACTGGTGCCCTCCCGGTTCCGCTGTTCTGTGCTGGTGGTATCGCGACGCCTGCTGATGCGGCCCTCGCAATGCAGCTTGGCGCACAGGCGGTGTTTGTCGGCTCTGGCATCTTCAAGAGCGACGAGCCGGAGCGACGGGCTCGAGCCATCGTTGAAGCGACGACCCATTACAACGACCCGTCAGTTCTCGCAAAAGTCAGTCGTGGGCTTGGAGCACCGATGACCGGCATCGGAATGGACGAAATCAATCAGCGCTATGCGGAGCGTGGATGGTGACCTCTCTAGCCACGGGAGGGGAGCCCCCAGGTGAACGTCGGCGTACTCGCTCTACAAGGCGCGTATCACGCGCACGTTAGAACTCTTCGCTCCTTAGGGGTGTCGGCAACGGAGATTCGAAAGCCCGCCGATCTCGACGGTCTCAGCGGGGTCATCCTGCCCGGTGGTGAGAGTACGACGATGTCAATGCTGCTCGACTCGAGCGGGCTGCGACAGCCGCTCACCGAACTCGGCAACTCAGGAGTTGCCATGCTCGGCACCTGTGCAGGACTCATCATGCTCGCCTCGAGGATTGCAGATGGTCGGGACGACCAGTTACCGCTTGGACTACTCGACGTCGATGTACAGCGAAATGGGTACGGTCGCCAGCTCGACAGCTTCGAATGTGAACTCGACGTTGACATAAACGGAATGCAGCGAATGCACGGGGTCTTCATTCGCGCACCAAAGATCACGCGCATCGGCCAAGGCGTCCGGGTCCTTGCGGCTCTCGACGGCATTCCAGTTCTCGTCGAGCACGGGGTGTGCCTTGGCGCCTCATTCCATCCCGAACTTGGCAACTCGACGCTCGTCCATCGTCATTTTCTTCAGCTCGCAGAGGCGTCCGCACCTGCGACGACACCACCGTTGACACACTTGGGAAGCAGGTAGGTATGTCAGGACATTCCAAATGGGCAACCATCAAACACAAAAAGGGCGCTGCCGACAAGGCGCGAGGCAAACTCTTCGCCAAACTCGCCCGACAGATTGAGGTTGCGGCTCGCGCCGGCGGCGGCGACCCTGATATGAACCCAGGACTGCGCTCGGCCGTGGCGAAAGCCAAGGGCGCTCAAATGACGAACGATGCAATCGATCGCGCCATCAAGCGTGGAACCGGAGACGCGGGCGGGCAGTCCTATGAAGCGATCACCTACGAGGGCTACGCGCCGTGTGGCGTCGCACTGCTCATTGACGTGCTCACCGACAACCGAAATCGAACCGGCGCTGAGATTCGAAACGTCTTCACCAAACTCGGTGGCTCGATGGCTGAACCGGGTTCGGTGAGTTGGCAGTTCTCTCGACGTGGCGTTGTGCTCGTTGACGGAAAAGTGCCGGAAGATGAGGTTCTGCTCATTGCCCTGGACAACGGAGCAGACGACTGCGCCGATGATGGCGGAGTCTGGCGCCTCACCTGCGAACCAAATCAGTCGCTCGCCCTCGCCGAAATCCTGCGCGACGGTGGCATAGAAGTGATTTCGGCTGAATCACCAATGCTCTCGGACAACCTGGTTCCGGTGACAACAGTTGAAGATGCTCGTTCGGTGCTGAGAATTATCGAAGCCCTTGAGGACAACGACGACGTTCAGGACGTTCATTCGAACTTCGACATCAGCGACGACATTCTGGAGACAGCGACACAATGAGCACAAGCGCCCCCAAAGTTGGTTCGGTTGCCCCTGATTTCGTTCTGTCCTCCACCGGAGGGCAGAACGTTCGACTCAGCGATTACAAGGGCCAGCCGGTGGTACTCGTGTTCTACCCAGGCGATGACTCGCCAGTGTGCACAAAGCAGCTCAACTCGTATAACGATGGCTTGGAGCAATTCAACGCGTTGCGCGCTCAGGTCATCGGAATCTCGGCACAGGACATCTCGAGCCACGAGGCGTTTTCAACGAAGTACGGCTTCCAATTTCCCCTGCTTGCCGATGTTGACAAAGCAGTGGCTGGCGCGTACGGCGTGCTCGGACCGCTCGGATTTCCCCGCCGCAGTATCTTCATCGTGGACGCAGCAGGAATCGTCCGGTATGTGCATCGAGCGAAGGCGGGTCTCACCTATCGCCCGGTCGCCGAGCTCATTGACGCACTCGAAGCGCTGTAATCGATGCCGGAGCAGGTCCGGCGGAGTCGATAGAATCGAACTTGTGTTCGACGACGAGGGAGCAACGCTACGGGTGCTTGGTATTGACCCAGGTCTCACGCGATGCGGTTTTGCAGTCGTTGACGCCGCAAAACCGTCGAAGTTGACGGCGCTCTCGCTAGGGGTCTTTCGGACCTCCCCAAGCGAGGAGATTCCATCGCGGCTCGCGGACCTGCAGCGCGATATTGCCGACCTTATTGACGAGTTCACGCCTCAGGTTGTCGCGGTTGAGCGACTGTTTTTTCAGGTCAACGTTCGCACTGCGATGAGCGTTGGACAGGCCAGCGGCGTTGTGTTGAGCCAGGCGGCGCTGGCTGGCTGTCGAGTCGTCCAGTACACCCCCAACGAGGTGAAACAAGCCGTCGCTGGGTACGGCGCAGCCGACAAGGCTCAGGTTCAGCGCATGGTGCAACAACGACTTCAGCTCTCGAGCCCGCCGAAACCCGCTGACGCCGCCGACGCGGCAGCGCTTGCGTTGTGCTTCCTGTCGCACGAACCCGTTGGCCGTGCCATCTCGAAAGCGATCGGGGGAACCAGATGATTGCCACGCTGCGGGGCTACCTGACAACGATTACCTCTGAGCATTCGGCGGTCATCGAAGTTTCCGGCGTGGGGTACGAGGTGTCCATGACGTCTCGAGGGCTTCGAAAGTTGTCGAAAGACACTGAGATACTTCTCCATGTACACCACCACATTCGTGAGGACGCACAGCACCTTTACGGATTTTTGACGCAGACCGAGCGGACCACATTCCGAGATCTTCTCAGCACCCACGGAGTTGGTCCCGCTCTCGCTCTTGCGATCCTCGACACTCACGAACCGTCGGCACTCATCGACATTGTTGCCTCAGGAGATCACGCGGCGCTCACACTCGTTCCCGGCGTCGGAAAGAAGACCGCCGAGCGGTTACTCATCGAACTGCGTTCGCGACTCTCGCTTCCAACGATTGACACCGATGATGGCACTCGAACAAGGTCAGCCATCGCGGAAATTCGAGCTGCACTCGAGAATCTTGGGTACGCGCCGAGCGAGGTTGTGGCGGCGACCAGTGAACTTCCTCATGATGTCACTGCTGCTGATGGCCTCCGCCAGGCCCTAGCGTCCTTAGGAGCTGCTCGTGCGTGAGGAGTTTCTCGATCCTGGAGTTGGAGACCCCGTCGTGGACGAGGCCGAGATCGGATTGCGGCCCCGTTCGCTGAGCGAATTTATTGGGCAAGCGGAACTGAAAGAACATCTCGAAATTGTTCTCGAGGCAGCGAAGCGCCGCGGTCAGGCTCTCGACCATTTGTTGTTCGCCGGTCCTCCCGGACTTGGAAAGACGACGCTGGCCGGCATCATTGCAGTTGAGCGTGGCGTTGAACTTCACGTCACTTCCGGCCCTGCACTTGAGCGAGCCGGAGACCTCGCCGCCATATTGACCAAGCTCGGCGAAGGCGACGTGCTGTTTATCGATGAGATCCACCGACTGTCCCGCTCTGTTGAAGAAATTCTGTACCCCGCAATGGAGGATTTTCAGCTCGACATCGTTGTTGGCAAGGGTCCAGCAGCGTCCAGCATTCGTCTCACAATGCCGCCATTCACCCTCGTCGGGGCGACGACGCGCACTGGAATGATTACCGGACCTCTTCGTGACCGTTTTGGCTACGTCGCTCGACTCGATTACTACAGCGTCGAAGAACTGCAAGACGTTGTTACACGCGCAGCCAATATCTGGAAAGTTGACATTGACGTAAAGGGCGCGTGGGAAATTGCGCGCCGCTCCAGAGGAACTCCACGAATTGCCAACCGGCTCCTCAGAAGGGTGAGGGACTACTCAGAGGTCAGATCGAACGGCGCGATTACAACCGACGTCGCACGAGAGGGACTTCGCGTCTTCGGAGTAGATGACTTAGGGCTCGACAAAGTCGACCGATCGTTGCTCGAAGCGTTGTGCTCAAAGTTCGGTGGAGGTCCAGTCGGACTGTCGACACTCGCCATTGCGGTGGGTGAACAGCCCGAGACTGTTGAAGACGTACACGAACCGTTTCTCATTCAACTCGGCCTCCTTGCTCGAACACCGAGGGGACGTATTGCGTTGCCTGCGGCGTACGGCCATTTAGGCGTCACTCCTCCCGCTACTTCGCCTCAGCCGCATACGTTGTTTGACGAATAATGCAGCTTTCATCATTTGATTACACGTTGCCAGACGACCTCATTGCGCAGCACCCCGTCGAACCTCGGTCGTCAGCACGACTACTCGTCGACACGAAGCCCTCGCCGACGCACGCAACCGTGCAAAACCTCCCGTCGTTTCTGGAAGCTGGAGATCTTGTCGTTGTCAACAACACCAAAGTGATCCCGGCCCGAATCAGGCTCCGTCGTGAGACCGGTGGCGCCGTCGAGGTGCTGCTGCTTGAACCATCACATGAGGCTCGTTGGGAATGTCTCGTTCGCCCCGGAGGAAAGCTCAAGAAGGGCGAAGTCCTGCTCAGTGAAGGTGGAGTTCCCGTCTGTGCTCTCGTCGGTCGAAGGGCGAGTGCGTCAGATGCCACGTTCGAGATCGATCTTCTCGTCGACATCGACACGCTCTTCGCACTTGGTGAAATGCCATTACCTCCGTACATCCGACAATCTCCTGCTGATACGAGCCGGTATCAGACGGTGTACGCCCAGCGCGCCGCGAGCGCCGCAGCACCAACGGCAGGACTGCACCTCACAGCCGAAGTGCTCGATGACCTCACGAAGGCAGGTGTCGGATATGCCGAGGTCGAGCTCGTCGTTGGAATCGACACGTTTCGACCGATTGAAGTCGACGACGTCACGCACCATGTGATGCACAGCGAGTTCTATTCGGTTCCGAGCGCAACGCTCGAGAAGATCGAGGACGCCAGACGTGTTGTTGCAATTGGGACGACGACCACGCGGGCGCTCGAGAGCATGCATCACTTGAACGCCAACGAAGGGCGCACAAGGATTTTCATCACCCCAGGTCATCAATGGGGTGTTGTTGACCTCATGATGACAAATTTTCATCAGCCCCGAACGACGCTCCTCGTCATGATCGAGGCGTTCGTAGGTCCTCGGTGGCGGATGCTCTACGAGACTGCGATCCTCAATCGCTACCGAATGTTGAGTTTCGGCGACGCGATGCTTCTCAACCGTCACCGCTAGCGTCAACACTCGTGTTTCCAGTCAACCTCGATGTGGTCGCGCAAAGCGGGTCGGCCCGGGCGGGCATCGCGCACACTGCCCGCGGAAGCTACCTGACGCCCTTATTCATGCCGGTTGGAACCCGCGGGGCAGTGAAGTACCTCGATTCGGTTGATTACGAGACAATTGGCGCACAAATTGTGCTCGGTAACACCTACCACCTCATGATGCGACCGGGGGCTGACGTCGTTGAACACTTTGGAGGCCTTGCTGCCTTCGCCGGGTGGAAGGGTCTTACACTCACCGACTCGGGTGGTTTTCAGGTGTTCTCTCTCGATCCAAAGGTCGACGACGATGGGGTGACATTCCGAAGTGTGTACGACGGCTCGACACATAGGTTCACCCCTGAAGGAGCCGTCGATATTCAGCAGCAGCTCGGCGCCGACATACAGATGGTGCTCGACGTGTGCCCACCGCTGCCAAGCACAGAAGAGGTTGTACGACTCGCGCTCGAACGCACCAGTGCGTGGGCAAGTCGCGCCCGCGCGCATCACCGCCGAAATGATCAGTCACTATTCGGAATCGTGCAAGGTGGCACGAGCATCTCGATGCGTCGCGAGAGCGCTGAACGTACTGCAGCACTTGACTTCGACGGTTACGGAATCGGTGGGCTCTCCGTGGGCGAGCCGAGGGAGGAGATGCTGCCGGCGATCGAGGCGGCGGTTGAAGGTCTTCCGACGAATCGCCCTCGGTATCTCATGGGAGTTGGTGATCCACTCTCGTTAGTGGAAGCCGTAGCCCGTGGCGTTGACCAATTTGATTGCGTCATGCAAACGAGACTTGGCCGACACGGAACTGCACTGACGTCCACTGGACGCTGGCAGGCAAAAGCGCAGCGCTACGCGCTGAGCGACGAACCGATCGACGAGTCCTGTGGATGCGCAGTGTGCTCACGTCACTCACGTGGCTACATCCGTCATCTCTTTCAGACGAAAGAACCGACCGCATCACGTCTCCTGAGTCTCCACAACCTCGAGTGGACGATCAATCTTGTCGATGCGATGCGCAACGCGATCATCGCAGGCACATTCGAGGACCTCCATCAGGAGATTTCATCCGTGTGGGACGACGCTCGCACCGACAAATAGCGACGCAATCTCGCTAGCATCGAGAGCCGTATGGATACCCCCATGTCGTTCATTGCCCAAACGGATTCAGCCTCATCAGGTGGAGCACTCTTTCAGTTTGTCCTGTTGCTCGCAGTGCCCGTTGCGCTGTATTTCCTGATGATCCGACCGCAACGAAAGAAGATGCGCGAGACCGCTGCGATGCAAGCAGCGCTTGGAGTTGGTGACGAGGTCATCACGGCAGCGGGCATTTTTGGCTTTATCACTGCTGTTGAATCGGACCTTTTTTGGATCGAAGTTGATGAGGACGTTCAGCTTCGTGTTCTGAAGAGCCAAGTTCAAGGGCGTGTTCCGTCCCGTTCGGACTCTGCGGCTACTGAGACGGCCGGCGAGTCGGATGAGTCGTGAGCAGTCGTCGTCTCTGGATCGGCCTTCTCGCCTTCGTTGCGATTGTTGCCACACTGCTCATCGCGAACGTAGCGACCGGTAACCGTCCAATTCTTGGGCTCGACCTTCAAGGGGGCGTCTCGGTCATTTTGCAATCCACCGATGAGGCGTCTGCCGATGACTTACTCGTCGTGCAGGACCTCATTCGCGACGAACTTGAAACGCTCGGAATAGCAGAGCCCGACGTTCGTGTCGAGGGTACGAACATCGTCGTTGACCTTCCCGGAGTCAAGGATCAGGCTCAAGCACTCGACGCCGTTGATGTTGCAGGAATTGTGACGTTACGACCCGTGTACGCGTGCCAGGCGGGTGTCACGCCGGCCGATATCGGCGACCTATTGCCTGACGGCCAATTTGCGCTTATCACCTCAGACGGCATGCAAACCTGCGTCGTCGGTGCGCCCGGTGGCACGGGGGAGGTCTTCAGCAGGGGCAGTGCCCAAGCGCAGATCAATCAACTCACAAATTCCTGGATCGTGTCTGTCGATTTGAAGGCAGAAAATCAAGCCGAGTGGAATGCGCTCGCAGCACAGTGCTACTCGGGAACCGACGTATGCCCGAGTCGCCAACTTGCAATCGTGCTCGACGACATCATCCAATCGGCACCAACGGTGAACCAGCCATCGTTTACAACCGGCGTCGAGATTTCAGGGGCGTTCACCGAAGACGAAGTTCGATCGCTCGCCCGAGTGCTGAATCGTGGCGCCTTTCCCGTCGATGTCGAGGCCCAGCGTGTGGAGACGGTTTCCGCGACGGCCGGAGCCGATTCGCTCCGGGCTGTGTTCATCGCAGGCGCAGTCGGGCTAGTCGTCATGCTCCTGTACCTGATTGCCTATTACCGAACGATCGCCGCGGTGATCGTCTTTGGGCTCAGCGTCTGGGGCGCCCTTGTCTTTTCCCTCGCTGCCCTCGTGTCGAAGGCAACCAACTACGCACTGAGTCTCGCCGGTATCACAGGCATCATCGTTGCGATCGGTGTCACCGTCGACAGCTATCTCGTGTTGTTCGAGCGACTCAAGGATGAAGTCCGTTCGGGTCGGTCTCCCCGAAATGCCGCGCCGCGAAGCTTCCAATCGACGTGGCGAACCATTGTTTCCGCCGACCTTGTGTCGATTCTTGCGTCTGCAATTCTGTTCTGGCTGAGCGTCGGTTCCGTGAAGGGTTTTGCCTTGTACCTGGGGCTCACGACGTTGTGTGACCTCATCGTCTGTTGGTTCTTCACCCGGCCTGCGACCATTCTGTTCGCCCGCCGAAGCACATACGCGTCGGGCAAACTGCTCGGTCTGGAGGCAACCCGATGAGCGATGCAGCAGTCACCACCAAGGTTCCAGTCGCGACGAGTGCTTCCGGACGGTTGTTCCGAGGTCAAACAGCCATCGATTTCTACGGCCGGAGAAAATTCGGAATTGCAATTTCAATATTGCTGATTGTTGCCACCGTGGTTTCGCTTGGATCCCGGGGCCTCAACCTTGGTATCGATTTTGAAGGCGGAACGTCCTGGGACATTCCAGCGTCAGATTTCACGGTTGATGAAGCCGACGCCGTGCTTGCTGATCTCGCGATTGACACTGAAGGGTCGAGAATTCAGTCGCGAAACTCCGATGCAGGTTCTTTCCTAAAGGTGCAGGTTCGTTCACTTACCGATGCGCAAGCCTCGGCAGTGCGCGCCGCCCTAGCCGACGCCGCGGGACTCAACGTTGATGTCATCAACGTGAACGTGGTGAGCGCATCTTGGGGGAGTGACATCACGAATAAAGCGCTCCGTGCGCTCATCATCTTCCTCGTGGTTGTCGCCATCTTCATTTCGTTGCGGTTCGAATGGCGTATGGCGCTAGCTGCCATTATTGCGATGCTTCACGATGTCGTGATCAGCGTCGGTCTCTATTCGATCTTTGGATTCGTGGTTACACCGGCAACGGTCATTGCCTTCCTCACAATTCTGGGGTACTCGCTCTACGACACGATCGTTGTATTTGACCGGGTACGCGAGAACGAGACGAGATTTACGACCACGAGAATTCCGTTTGGGGATGTAACAAACGTCTCAATGAATCAGGTGCTCATGCGCTCCGCGAATACCTCGATTTCTTCTGTATTGCCGGTTATTGCGCTGCTCGTCGTGGGTGCTGGCATCTTCCACGCCTCCACCCTGAGCGAATTCGCGGTTGCGTTGCTGCTTGGCATGCTGACCGGAACCTATTCATCGATCTTTGTTGCCGCTCCGATGCTCGCTGCGCTCAAGAACCGTGCAGAACCGTGGCAGCGAGCGAAAGGCCGCGTCGTGACGGGTGCCGATCTACGGGAGTTAGTGCTTGGGGGAGCCCCGAAAAGCCGAAGAAGTAGAGATGGTGAGGGGAACACCGCTCACGACGCTTCTCCCTCGGACGACGCCACTGCGATCCTTCAACATGCACCGCGTCCACGCAAACGACGTCGTCGGTGATTCGACGAATCGTGGCGCGCCTTTCGTCGCTCCTACAACACGCGGTTTCGGAGCGATAGCCTCGCTCTATGGATCGCTCGCAGTGGATTGCGAAGCACATACGGGAGATTGAGGATTATCCAATTGACGGTGTGACCTTCCGTGATGTCACGCCTCTGCTAGCGGATGCGCCGGCATTCGGTCGTGCGATCGATGACCTTGTGGCTGCCGTACACGATCTCACCATCGACCGAGTCATCGGGGTGGAGGCTCGTGGTTTCATCGTCGCAGCTCCAGTGGCCTATCGGTTGCGTGCGGGATTCGTGCCAGTGCGTAAGCCTGGCAAATTGCCGTGGGCAGTCGCTCGTGAGGAATACGAGCTTGAATACGGATCTGACCGACTCGAGATCCACCGTGACGCCATACGCCCCGGTGAACGCGTCCTTGTCGTTGACGATGTCCTTGCAACAGGCGGTACAGCGTCGGCCACATGTCGACTCGTAGAGACGCTAGGCGGGCGTGTTGAGGCCGTCGCTGTGTTAATCGAACTGCCTGCGCTGCTTGGACGTGAGCAACTTGCCGGTCGACGTGTCGAGAGTCTGTTGAGGTTCTGAGGGTTCGATGGCGACAGTCGACCGTGTCCTCCCGTGGCGGCGCCAGCCCGAGCAATCAGGTCTCAGTCATCTCTCGCCAGTTCTTGAGACCTATCGACGACATCACCCTCGTTTATCAACTGCGCTCATCACTCGTGCGTATGAGACCGCTGCGGATGCTCACGGCAACCAACTGCGAGGTAGCGGAGAGAATTACATTCACCACCCGATCGCGGTTGCACGAATTGTTGCTGACTTTGGCCTCGACGACATTTCGCTCGCAGCAGCGTTGTTGCACGACGCCGTCGAAGACACCGATCTTTCAATCGAAGTCATTGAAGAAGCGTTCGGTTCCGAAATTGCCAACCTCGTTGACGGGGTCACCAAACTCGATCGCATCGAGTTTGACTCGCGAGAGGCGCAGCAGGCAGCAACGATGCGCAAAATGCTCGTTGCGATGGCTCGCGACTTGCGGGTACTGCTCATCAAGCTTGCCGACCGTTTGCACAACATGAGAACCATTGCTTCGATGCCTCATGACAAGCAGATTCGAGTCGCCCAAGAGACGCTCGACATTTACGCACCGCTCGCACATCGCCTCGGAATTCAAGAGGTTCGACAGCAACTCGAAGATCTGTCGTTCGCGGCGCTTCACCCTAAACGGTTCGCCGAACTCGACCACTTGGTGGCGAATCGGACGCCTGAACGAGACGTATACGTCGCGCAAGCGGTCGCCCAAGTTCGTAGCAGGCTGAACGAACTCGGAATATCAGGTGAAGTCACCGGTCGCGGGAAACATCTCTGGAGCATCTACGAGAAAATGGTGGTGAAGGGGCGCGACTTCGACGACATTTTTGACATCGTTGCGATTCGCGTCATCGTCGACTCCGTCAAGGACTGTTACGCCGCACTCGGGTGCATTCATGGCAACTGGCGTCCCGTGGTTGGACGTTTCAAGGATTACATCGCGATGCCGAAATTCAACGCGTACCAGAGTCTTCACACCACGATCATCGGTTCAAATGGTCGTCCGGTTGAAATACAGATTCGTACCTCGGAAATGCATCGTCGTGCGGAGTGGGGCGTAGCGGCGCACTGGGCCTATAAGGGCATTGCTGAAAGCAACGAATCTGATTGGTTGAACCGACTTGTTGATTGGCAGGCCGAGGTTGATGACCCGGCCCAATTCATGGAGACGTTGAAGACGGACCTCGATCAAGACGAGGTGTACGTGTTCACACCAAAGGGACGAGTGGTGGCATTGCCAATCGGTTCAACCCCGATTGATTTCGCCTATGCCGTACACACCGAGGTTGGACACGCCTGTTACGGAGCGAAGGTGAATGGCCGCCTTGTAGCGCTCAGCACCGTGCTCGGCAGTGGTGATACCTGCGAGGTACTCACCTCAAAGAACGACGATGCCGCCCCTTCACAGGACTGGCTTGCCTTTGCGGTGTCGACAAGAGCCCGGAACAAGATTCGGCAGTGGTTCAGCAGAGAACGTCGTCTCGACGCAATAGAAGCGGGACGAGAGGAACTCGTCGACGAATTTCGCCGTGAGGGTCTTCCGGTGCAACAGATCTGGACGACGGATGAATTTGCGGCGCTCGTCGAGGAAACGGTGCAAGGCGACCTTGATGCGCTGCTTGCCGCCATAGGCGAAGGCCATCAGTCGGCGCGCAGTATTGCGCTGCGTATGTCTCGAATTCTTGATCCTGACCAAGATGAGGAATCGCGCCCGGAAGAATTCATTCGGCATCGGCTGAGGCGAGATCATTCGGTGGGGGTTCACGTCGAAGGTCTTGAAGACCTCTTGGTACGCCTCGCAAGCTGCTGCACTCCGATTCCAGGCGATGTCATTATCGGGTTTGTGACGCGAGGTCGAGGAATCAGCGTGCATCGGGCAGATTGCGCGAACGCAATGGGATTAGGCGACGAGCAGTCGGCACGGTTTATCGACGTCGAATGGGATGCGGACGGCATCGACGATGTAGTTAGAGCGGGTGTCGAGGTCGTAGCCCTCGATCGAACGAATCTGCTGAGAGATGTGGCCAATGCGCTCGGCGACCACCACGTCAATATCGTCGCATGCGAAACTCTCACTGGAGATGACCGCGTCGCGAAGATGCGCTTTGAATTCGAGTTGTCCAACTCAACCCAGCTGAATTCTGTCTTGCACCGCATCAAAGCAATCAATTCGGTTTACGACGCGTATCGCGTCGTACCTGGCGGCGGGGACCTGTAACTCGCCAAAGCCTCCATCATCAGCGAGTCTCGCGCCGGTAGCCTCGTTTCGTGCCAGAGTTTTCGACGAGTCCAGGGATGCGAGACATCCTTGCTCCTGATTCGGCCCGCTGGCGAAATTTCGTTTCGATCTTTGAATCTCAGGTGTCACTCGCCGGTTATCAACTCGTGATTCCGCCTCTCGTAGAAGACGTTGGCGTGTTTTCTCGTATCGGCGACGCAACCGATGTGGTTTCAAAGGAAATGTACGACTTTGTCGACAAAGGTGGTCGTCACATAGCGCTGCGCCCTGAGCAGACTGCGAGCGTCTGCCGCCTTTTCGTTGAGCACAGGCCAATCACGCCATTCAAGGCGTGGTACGCAGGTTCAAATTTCAGATACGAGAAGCCCCAACGAGGGCGCTTTCGGCAGTTTGATCAAGTCGGGGTCGAGGTGCTTGGTTCTGACGACCCCCATGTTGATGGCGAGGTGATCGCGCTCGCATGGAACTTTTTTGCCTCGCTTGGACTTACTCAGGTCACACTTGCGGTGAATTCGCTCGGAGACCCCGATGATCGGTCTGCCTATATCAATGCTTTGCACGAGTACTTCGATTCGCATCGTGGTGAACTCAGTGCAGAATCGCAGGTGACACTAGAGAGAAATCCGTTACGAGTGCTCGACAGCAAGCGCGATCAGGACCAAATGCTCATTGCGAACGCACCATCGATCGATGAGTTCTGGTCACCAGCTGCGATCGCTCATTTCGATGAAGTTCGCTACGCGCTCGACATTCTCAACGTGCCGTATTCGATCGACCTCCGACTCGTACGTGGGCTCGACTACTACCAACGAACGACGTTTGAATTTCGGGGTGGAACCTTGGGTTCCGCACAGAACGCCATCGGTGGAGGAGGACGCTACGACGGCCTCGTCGAAGATCTGGGTGGGCCTCACACTGCGGGCGTCGGATTTGCGCTCGGACTCGACCGGACCCTGATCGCATGCGACGACGAGGGAGTCTTCCCCGCCCCGCCCACGAGTGTCGATGTATTCGTGGTTGATACGACTGGCGGACGCGAGGCACTCGCCGTGTGCAAT
>JALRBS010000121.1 GCA_023262325.1 Ilumatobacteraceae bacterium
GGCGGTCACCGAGCGAATGGTCGCGCACCTCGACTCAATGGTCGCGAGATACCGGACGGGAGAACCACTGCAATACGTGCTTGGCCGTTGGTCGTTTCGCTATCTCGATCTCGCGATTGATCCCCGTGTACTGATTCCACGCCCTGAAACAGAACTTGTTGCGGGAGTTGCGATCGACCTCGCCCTCGCAGTTGCGGAACCACGTCGTGTCATCGATCTTGGTACCGGGTCCGGCGCGATTGGATTGTCGTTGGCGTACGAACTCCCACTCGATGGTACGGAGGTCTGGATCACCGATATCGATGACGATGCGCTCGATGTTGCGCGGGCCAACCTCGCCGGTCTTGGTCGTTCTGCAAGAAATGTCCGCGTGTTGCGCAGCGATTGGTTCGATGAGTTGCCGAGCGGTTTCACCGCACATGTCATTGTCTCGAACCCGCCGTATGTCGCCGAACATTCACCGCTTCTCGACGCTTCGGTCGTGCAATACGAGCCGGCAAGAGCCCTGTTTGGTGGAAGTGATGGGCTAGTTGCGCTCCGCACAATTATCGAAACGGCGCCGCGTTATCTCGTCGAAGGCGGTTGGCTCGTGCTCGAAATTGGTGCCGACCAGGGTGTCGCAGTCAAGGATCTGCTCGCAGACGCGGGTTACCACGAAATCGCCCTTAGAACCGATCTTGCTGGACTCGACCGAGTCGCAATTGGAAGAGCCCCAGTCTCACGGAGTTAGCGATGGTGTCATGCCCATCGCGCAGGGATGGCTCGCACGCAATCATCGGGGTAGCGTCTTGGCGGCGAAAGATCGCTGAGGAGAGATGACGTGACTGACGACCGTTTGGGCAGATATCGAGCAAGTATCGACAACATTGACGCCGCGCTCGTGCACATGCTCGCTGAGCGTTTCAAAATCACTCAAGCTGTCGGCGAGTACAAGGCGGAAGCGGGCCTCCCGGCTGCTGATGAACGACGCGAATCGGAACAAATTGAACGGCTGCGTCGCCTCGCAACTGACGCTGGATTGGATCCGGCGTTCACTGAGAAGTTTCTTCGTTTCATTGTCGCTGAAGTCATCCAACACCACCAGCGCATCGCTGGCGACGGCTGATGCCGTCAGATACAACGCGGGTTGATGTCGCGGTCATCGGTGGCGGTCCCGCTGGCTCCGCTGCCGCGATGCGTCTCGCGCGAGGTGGAGCGAAAGTCGCCGTGTTCGAAGCCGGGGTCCGAGGACGCGACAAAATTTGCGGCGATGGTCTGACGCCCCGCGCCGTCGCCGCACTCGACGAATTAGGAATTTCGCTTGAGGCTGCGCACCGAATTGCCGGCCTACGAATGATTGCCGGTCGTCAAGTCCGGGAGTTGCCGTGGCCGGCGACGGACAGATTTCCCGGTCACGGTGCCGTTTGGCCTCGCCGCCGACTCGATGAGGCGTTGATCTCAGCTGCCGAACAGGCAGGAGCAGACGTGCAGTTCTCCTCGACGGCATTGCCGATCATCGACGACGGACGTGTTGTTGGGGTGACCGTTGGCGAAGGTTCCTCCACTCGTCGGGTCAACGCAGATCTCGTCGTTGTCGCGGCTGGCGCACAGGGTGCGGTTGCTCGTGCAATCGGGGCTCAGCGAGTCGCTGATGAACCATTTGGACTTGCAATTCGAACCTATGTCGAGAGTCCTCGACATGCCGATGATCTCATTGAAGCCTGCCTCACGATGCGAGACGAGCACGGAACGCCGGTCCCCGGATATGGCTGGATGTTCCCGTGTGGTGATGGCACCGTCAACATCGGTGTTGGCGCGTTGTCAACGATGAAGGGATTTCGCAAACTCAACCTCAACACTCTGCTTGCGTCCTATCGATCGTCGGTCCGCGAGTCCTGGCAACTCGGGGCTGATACCGAACGTGCGCGCGCCTGGCGTTTACCGATGAGCGTCGTCCGACGTACCGGACCTGGATGGGCGGCAATCGGTGATGCGGCTGGACTCGTCAATCCGATGAACGGCGAAGGCATCGATTACGGCCTCGAGTCAGGAATTCTGATCGCCGATGAGTTCCTCGCGAATCCCGATGGCGCCACCGAGCGTTACGACATTGCCGTCGGTGATCGATTCGATCGTTTTCTGCGCACCGGTCGGCGGTTCGCGTTTCTTATTGGTCACCCGATGATCCTGCGAACGGGCCTACGTATGGCGGTTGGCACACAATCGATTGCGAATATCACCCTTCAGGTGATGGGGAACCTCATTGACGGCGACACCCCCGGCCTTGCCGGAAGGGTGTTTGGTGCGACCGACCGTGTGCTCGGAGTGGCTGATCCGTTGCTTCGTCGAACGAGAGCCCGCGCCTGATCGCTATCGTTCCACGCGTGAACCGTATGGAGCGCACAGGTTTCGGCATCGACATCGGCGGGAGTGGCATGAAAGCGGCCATCGTCGACCTCGAATCAGGAGCGCTTATCGCCGATCGGTATCGCATTAATACGCCGCAACCGGCGACACCCGAGGCAATGGCCACCGTGGTGACCGAACTCGTTGATCACTTCGAATGGCAGGGTCCGGTGGGTATCGCACTGCCGTCGGTTGTGCGGCACGGCGTAGTTCATTCTGCGGCGAACATCGACGCGAGCTGGATCGATGTCGACGCAGCGGCCCTGTTCGGGTCCGTGCTCGGAGCGCCACCACACGTGCTGAATGATGCGGATGCCGCTGGTCTCGCCGAGATGTCATTCGGCGCGGGTCGTGGTCGTAATGGGGTTGTACTCGTGCTCACTTTTGGCACCGGAATTGGGTCGGGGCTGTTCATTAACGGACGACTCGTGCCGAACACAGAACTTGGGCATCTCGAGTACCACGGCGACTCGATCGAGAAGTGGGCCGCAGCGAGCGCGAAGCAACGCGAGAAGTTGTCTTGGCGCAAGTGGGCTGAGCGAGTCAATGTGTACCTGGAGATTGTCGACAAGCTGTTTTCCCCTGATCTCGTCATCATGGGTGGAGGGGCGTCAAAGTCCTCGGAAAAGTGGCTGTCGCGAATTGAATCGCGCTGTGAAATTGCGATTGCTGAGTTCGCGAACTCAGCGGGAATTATTGGCGCGGCGATGGCGGCGCAGTCCAGCGACATCGCACGTTGAGAGAGTCGTTATCGACTGGGAGCGTGTTGACGAATGTGCTTGACGCTGCGCCCACCCACGATGGCGAGCGTCATCACGGTGAGAGGGATGACAAAGGTGAGCATCGCCGTCTGGAAGTAGGTGTGCACGCTTGACGATGAGGCATCAAGTCCGAGCCACACGAGGTACGCCACGTAGTAGCCGACGAAGACGAAACCTTCCCAGCGTTTGATGACGAATCCGTTGATGAAAATCGGTAGGCATGCAATCGCGGTGGCGAGCATAAAGGGGATATCAAACTTCAGTGCGGTATCGCTGACGGCAATCGGCGCGAGCAGCGAACTTGTCCCGAGGACACCGAGAATGTTGAACAAGTTAGAACCGACGGCGTTGCCAACGGCGAGGTCGCGATGGCCTCTGGCGGCTGCGACAACTGAAGTGGCGATTTCGGGAAGCGATGTTCCAACCGCGACAACGGTGAGTCCGATGACGAACTCGCTGGCGCCCAGCGATGCGGCGAGCGAAGTTGCTGCATCGACGAGCAGGTTGGCACCGATGACGAGCATGACGAGTCCGACAGCGACCATTCCAATGTTTGCGATGGTCGATGTTCGGTTGCTCAGCTCATTCGATAGGCCCGACGAGTACTCGAGTGAGATCTCCGCCGCGTGTTGCGCATCCGTGGTCTTCGAAGCAACTTCACTCTGAACCTCGTCACGGGCTGACCGCACCATCCAGATGAGGTAACCGACGAGCGCAAGCACGAAGACGGCTCCGTCGATTCGTCCTAAAGAGCCGTCGAGACCGAGGAGCATGACCGCAAGTGAGGCGCCAATCATCAGCGGAACGTCGACGCGGACGATGCGGAAAGCGACGACGAGCCCGCTGCCAACGACTGCTGATAATCCGAGAACGAGCAGGATGTTGGCGATGTTGCTGCCGACGACATTTCCGAGCGCAATATCGCTTGTTCCACGGAGTGCTGCGCCGACGCTCACCGCAAACTCAGGTGCGCTCGTTCCGAATGCAACAACCGTAAGCCCGATGACCACCGGCGATAGTCCGCTGCTCGCCGCAATTCGGGAGGCTCCTCGCACCAGCAATTCCGCCCCAGCGATAAGCGCAATGGTGCCGATGATGAAGCCGATGACGGTGGAAGGTGACATTTGTTCCATCTTTACAGGCGTTCTGCGTGTTCGCACGAAAGTGCGACACAAGTCATGAAGAATTCGAGTTGTCTGCAACCATGTCGACGTGGCAACGAACGCTGATGTCATTGTTCTCGGCGAAGCGCTCATCGATCTGGTCGTCACGCCTGGCGGTGAGGTCACCGCGACATTGGGTGGGGCTCCGTTCAATACCGCACGTGCGCTGGGACGGCTCGAAGTGGAGACGTCATTTGTCGGCACGATCTCACAGGACCGCTTTGGTGTGATGCTTGAGTCAAGCCTCCTCGATGATGGCGTGAACACGTCAGCCCTGAAGCGAACCCAACGCCCGACGACACTTGCCCTCGCCGAAGTCAGCGAATCAGGCTCTGCGACGTATCGGTTCTACATCGATGGCACCTCAATTATTGACATCGACCTCGGCGAGGTACCGATCGATCCAGCGTGGGTCATCACGGGAGGCCTCGCCTGCGTGCTTGAGCCCGGAGCGCTCAGTGTTGCGGCGTATCTCGAGCGAATCGGCGACGCGACTCAACTCATGGTTGATGTCAACTGTCGGCCGAGTGTGATTGACGATCGTGACCGCTACATGGCACACCTCAGCCGCGTGTTACATCGTGCCGATGTCATCAAAGTGAGCGAAGAGGATCTCGCGTATCTCTACCCCAAGCGCGAGATCGTTGATGCCTGCACGGCGCTGCGAGGTGCTCGTACGAATGTCGTCATCGTCACCCGGGGTTCGGACGACATCATGCTCGTGACGTCCGATGTGACGGTGTCGGTGCCGGTACCTCCCGCTGACGTCATCGACACTATTGGTGCCGGCGACACATTTAACGCCGGGTTCATTGCGTGGTGCATGCACCGAGGATTGACCGTTGGTCAGGCGTCGATCGAGTCTCTTTCGAGCGCCATCGCATTAGGTGCCCGTGCGGCAGCGGTTACCGTGTCGCGCCGCGGGTGCGACCCGCCGTATCGGTCAGATCTCGACCCTGCAATGTGGGACTGACTGACCGCCACAAACCGCGCAGCACTAGCGTTGGGGTATGTCCGCTGAACTCGACATGATGATCGACGACCTTCGCACGCTCGTGGAGGTTGAGTCGCCATCACGTGATCGCGCTGCGCTCGCTCGTTCGGCTGAGGCGGTTGCGTCACTCATGGAACGGAGGTTGGGCAGCCGACCTCTCATTGTCGACGGTGAGGCTGGACCTCACGTTCATTGGAAAGGTAGCGCTGCACCCGAAGTGCTCGTGCTCGGTCACCACGACACCGTTTTCCCGATCGGCACGCTTGAACGTCGACCGTTTGCCGTTGAAGGCGGGCGTGCAACGGGTCCAGGTGTGTTCGATATGAAAGCTGGAATCGTTCAGGCGATTCATGCCGTCGCTGCGCTCGAAGATTCGGCGAAGGTGGAAATTCTCATTACCGCAGACGAAGAGGTGGGTTCTGGAACCTCGCGAGCACTCCTTGAAGAGCGCGCGTTGGCGTGCGGATCGGTGTTCGTGCTCGAGCCGAGTGGTGACGGTGGCTGCTTGAAGACGGGACGAAAAGGGACTGGAACCTTCGAAGTCGTCATCACCGGGCGCGCCGCACATGCCGGACTCGAACCGCATCTTGGTGTGAACTCACTCGTTGAAGCTGCTCATCAGGTGCTCGAAATTGTTCGTATTGCGAGCGAAAGCGAGGGAACGACTGTCACGCCGACCGTTGTTGCCGGCGGTACCGCAGACAACGTTGTACCGGCTGAAACTCGAATTCATGTTGACGTGCGTGTGACCTCAGCCGACGAGGCACGTCGTGTTGAGGCTGCATTCGTAGCGCTACGCCCGGTGCACCCCGAAGCGATGGTGACCGTGCATGGTCGTGTCGGACGGCCACCGATGCCCGAGTCTGCCTCAGCTGAATTGATGCCGCTTGCGACGGCGCATGACCCGACGATCAAAGGCGTAGCCGTGGGCGGCGGCAGTGACGGCAATTTCACGGCTGCCGTCGGTGTTGCAACCCTCGACGGCCTCGGTGCAGTGGGAGGCGGCGCGCATGCCGACCATGAGTACGTTGTCGTCGAAACGATGCCGAGTCGAGCGCAGCTGTTGTCAGCAATTTTGTCGGCGCGACTTGCGTCGCGCTAGTCAACTCACTCGCGAGTCGGGTCGAGTTCGAGCGCACCACCAGTACCGAGGGCTCCCACCCTTCGGTACACGTCGAGTTTGTCGCGCGAATCGGTGATGTCGAGGTTTCTCATCGTGAGTTGACCGATGCGATCGAGTGGTCCGAACGCCGCATCCTCGACTCGCTCCATCGACAGGCGCTCGGGCTGATACGTGAGGTCGGGCCCGGTGGTGTCGAGAATCGAGTAATCATCCCCCCGGCGCAAACGAAGTGTGACTGAGCCGGTCACGGCTGAGCCAACCCAATTCAGCAGGGGTTGACGCAGCATGAGACTTTGCGGGTCGAACCAACGGCCTTCGTAGAGCAGACGGCCGAGACGTCGGCCCATCGAGTGGTAGTTCTCGATCGTGTTCTCGTTGTGAATCGCGCTGACGAGGCGCTCGTAGGCGATGTGAAGTAACGCGAGAGCGGGTGCTTCGTAAATACCGCGCGACTTGGCTTCGATGATTCGGTTCTCAATCTGGTCACTCATGCCGAGGCCGTGACGACCGCCGATCGCGTTTGCTTCTTGAACGAGTGCGACGTGATCGCTGAACGTCTTACCGTTAATTTCGGTTGGCCAACCCTCTTCGAAGGAAATCGTGACATCCTCAACCGAGATGTTCACTGACTCGTCCCAATGAGCGACGCCCATGATCGGGGCAACGATTTCCATTCCGGTGGAAAGCTCCTCAAGCGCCTTCGCTTCGTGAGTTGCTCCCCAGATATTTGCGTCCGTGGAATACGCCTTTTCAACGCTGTCGCGGTACGGCAGGTTTCGTGCAGTGAGAAACTCGCTCATGCCGGTGCGACCGCCGAGTTGGTCAACAAACGCGGGGTCGAGCCATGGTTTGTAGATTCGCAGGCGCGAATTCACCATGAGGCCATATCGGTAAAAGCGTTCGATGTCGTTTCCCTTATATGTGGACCCATCTCCCCAGATGTCGACACCGTCTTCTTGCATGGCGCGCACGAGCAACGTTCCGGTAACCGCACGGCCGATTGGCGTGGTGTTGAAGTACGTGCGACCCGCCGTACGAATATGAAACGCACCGCATTGGAGTGCGAGCAATCCCTCGCGGACGAGTTCCTCTCGACAGTCGATAAGTCGTGCCGCTTCGGCGCCGTACTGCACGGCGCGATCAGGGACACCCGAGAGATCGGGTTCGTCATACTGGCCAAGGTCGGCGGTGTAGGTAAATGGAATCGCTCCGCCCTCACGCATCCATGCGACAGCGGCAGAGGTGTCAAGTCCTCCAGAGAACGCGATACCGACTCGTTCTCCGACCGGAAGCGCCATCAAAACGTTTGACATAGCGAGTGAACCTATCGTCGGGAGCAGTCAGCGCCCTGCTGTGCTCGTCGAACCAGTCCAGGACGCAATCGAACAGAGCATGCCGGATGCAGCGAGGACGCATTCGATAACGCCAAACCGTGTGACCCGTGTGAGGTCAACGACCGCAATGAGTGCGATCGCGACGGACGCGAGACATCCGATAAGCCACACTCGGTTGACCGCCGTAACGACAGCGAGCAGCACCGCTGCAGGGGGCACGAAGGGCAACAACCCGATGAGGAAGCGCAATGAGCCGGGCCGAGGTAGGAGCCACCACGTACTCAGCCCAATCTGCGTGCTCGCCGCCCAAATCGCAGCAAAGGCCAAAAGAATTCCAAGCCAGAGGACGTACATGATGATTCGCCACGTCCGAACGAGTGTGTGAGGTCGTCGCGGCGGTTTCGGCGATGTTGGTATCTCAGTCACCGGCGCGGCGTCCATGCCGCATAATTGTAGGGAACACGTACCCGGCCATCGTTGAGCGATCGCTCGCTAGAGTCGTCCTATGCGCGCCGATCACATTGAAGATTCGACGCCATTCGGCCTGCTCAGCATCTTCTACCCAATGTGGAATGAAGAGGAATACATCGAACGGGCGATCGGATATGGCAAACGAGCCTGCGAGCGGCTCGTTGCGTCGGGTGACATCGTTGATTACGAACTCATCATCATCGACGACGCATCGACCGACCAAACATCCGAGATCGCGGACGCACTGGTCGCTGCCGACGATCATGTGCGCGTTATTCACCATCCGACCAACCGCAAGCTCGGAGGGTCGATGCGATCGGGATTTGCCGCTGCTAGGGGCGACATTGTGCTCTACACCGATGCTGATCTGCCGTTTGATATCAACGAACTCTCACGCATTGTTCGCCTATTGCGAGATTACGAAGCCGACATTGTGAGCGCGTATCGGTTCGATCGAACCGGCGAAGGCTCGCTTCGAACGTTGTACACGACGGTCTACAACGCTCTCATCAAGACGGTGTTCGGCGTTCGCGTGCGCGATATCAATTTCGCATGCAAACTCGTGCACCGTCGGGTACTCGATGCGATCGAGTTGAAGAGCGAGGGTTCATTCATCGATGCCGAGCTCATTATTCGAGCTCAACGGCGCGGATTTGACGTCATGCAACTGGGAGTCGATTATTTCCCGAGGACGCGCGGTGAGTCAACCCTGTCGTCGCCTGCGGTCATTCGCAAGATTGTTCGCGAGATGTGGTCGCTACGCCGAGATCTTGGTGGACGCGGTGTGTCGGGCGTCAGCAAGTGAGAACCTGTCGTTGGTACCCTCGAGTCGACATACCCCCACGTTTTTCGACTGACGAATACCTCGTAACCCATGCCTCCCGATTCCCGTAAATGGCTTCCAGCGATTCTCGCCGCGCTGTTACTCGTCATCGTCGTCGTTGCGTCTCGTGGCGGAGACGAACAGTCGGCACCTAGCGACGCATCAACCTCGACTGCGCTTGCACCGCCGACGTCGACAACGACGACGACGGTGCCAAAGGTGCCAATTGAACGTTCACTTGAACGCGGTAGCTCGGGTGACGAGGTCGTCATGGTGCAGCAGCGTCTGCACGACATCGGATTTGATCCGGGCCCTATCGATGGGGTCTATGGCACATTGACGATCCAGGCGGTGTGGGCGTACGAAAAACTCGTAATGGGTGCACCTCGCGCTGACGCGACGGGCACTGTGACGCCAGAGTTGTGGAACCGGATGCAAGAACCCCTAGGAGTGCGGCCGCGCCGTCCAACTGGGGGCTTGAGTAATCACACAGAGGTGTACCTGCCTGAGCAAGTGCTCGTCGTGTTTCACAAAGACGTTCCGGCGCTCATTACGCATATCTCATCGGGTGAGCTCGACGAATTTGGGCAGCCTGCGCTGTACTGCGAGACCGTCACCTACGACACCGACCTCAATGGTGAATTACTCGAAGAACCTGAGACGAAAGACATTTGTGCCTACGCGAAGACCCCAGGCGGAGTGTTCACCTATCGAAGATTGATCCAGGGGACACGAAGCGGTCCGCTGGGCGACATGTGGAATCCGGTGTACTTCAACTACGGAATTGCCGTCCATGGTGCGCTGAGCGTTCCTGCCGAACCGGCTTCGCACGGCTGCGTTCGAATTCCGCTCCATATCTCGGAGTATTTCCAGACGCTCGTTGCGATCGACGAAAAGATCCTCGTGTGGAATGGCGAGAAGGAACCTGAAGACGTCACCTACGCCGAGAGTCTCCCGAGCTTTGATGGCAGTGTGCCCAATCCAAGCACGACGACCACAAGCACGACCACGACGACGTCAACGACAACGACGACAGTGCCGACAACGAGTTCGTCCGAGCCGATGTCAACCACCTCGATTGACGGCATCGGTGAATCATCGACGTCGGTCGCTGATTAGTCAGCCTGTCGACGTCAGGTCGCGAGTTGCGCAGCCTTTCGAGATTCGATGCGTTCGGCACGTGCCGAACGCATCGTTTCGACGGCGACGAGAACGAGCGCAACCCAGACAAGTGCAAATCCGATGAAACGCGTGACGGTCATGTCCTCTCCGTAGACGAGCCAGCCGAGCACGAAATTGATTACCGGAACCATCCAGCCGATCGGCCCCAACAAGGTAAATGGCACACGTGGTGCTGCGTGGGCGAACAGCAGTAGTGGGACCACAGTGACAAACCCGGTGAGCACGAGTAGCACCCAGTCGAAACCGTGCGCGATATCGCCGACCCCACCGGATCGCGACAACGAGATGATGACGACGAGTAGAGCGATCGGGCTCAACGTGGTGACTTCGCCTGTGAGGCTGTCGATTGGACCAAGCGGAACTCGACGTTTCGCCAAACCGTAAAACGCCCAACTTCCGCCAAGCGCTACGGCAAGAAATGGAAACTGCCCGTAGGTCACCGAGAGCAGAGTGATTGCGACGATGACGAGCAAGATCGCGAAACCGCGCACCGGGGTAAGGCGTTCACCGAGCAGAAGAACTCCGATGCCCATCGTGATGAGGGGGGCGAGAAAATATCCGAGCGCTGTTTCGAGCACTCGGTCCGAGATGATGGCGCCAACGTACGTTGACCAGTTGACCACGAGCAGTGCGGCCGCTGGCAATAGGTACCGTCGAACACCTTTCGTTCGAAGCGCCGTCGTCACGCGTCCGAGCCCACCGCGCGCCGCATTGAGTACCCACAGCATCGCGGCTGCGGCGATGACTCGCCATCCGATGAGATCGGTTGCAGTGAACTCTGCGAGAAGTTTCCAAAAGACCGTGAGGCTGCCCCACAGGGTGTAGGCGAATACTGCCGATCGAACTCCACTGCGGGAGCGTTGGTCCATTGGTACAACCTACGGGCAGAACGCACGATCGGTAGTGTCAGATCCGTGAATGTGTTCCGGTCAATCACACCCGTTCGTGAGACGTTGAACGAACTCTTTGCGTCCGATCCCACCCGGGCAGATCGCTATGTCGGCAGGTTGGGCGAATTGCGGATCGACTGGTCCCGACAGCCGGTGAACGACGACGTGCTGCGTGACCTACGGATGGTTGCGCGTAAGGCTGGACTTTCTGATCGTTTCTCTGCGCTGATGAGTGGTGCGGTGAGCAACGTCACCGAAGGGCGCCGCGTGCTTCACTCGGCTTTGCGCGCCCCGAGCGACAGGGTGATCGATGTCGATGGCCACAATGTTGTCGCGGATGTGCACGCAGTGCTGAACGCGATGTCGACCTTCGCCGCGCGAATTCGAAGTGATGAGCGAATCACTGACATTGTCAACATCGGTATCGGTGGCTCAGATCTCGGACCGGCGATGGCTGCACAAGCGCTGCAGGCCTATCGTCACCCAAGATTGCGGGCGCACTTCGTCTCAAACGTCGACGGCGCCGACCTTGCACGTGTGCTCGCAGAGGTGCGTCCTGAATCAACCTTGTTCATCGTCGTTTCGAAAACGTTCACCACAATCGAAACGTTGACGAATGCCCGTACGGCCCGTACTTGGCTTGTCTCGGCTCTCGGCGAGTCCGCGGTGCGAGATCACTTCGTTGCGGTGTCGACCGCTGAGGAGAAGGTCGTCGAGTTCGGCATCGATCCAGCATCGATGTTTGGATTTTGGGAGTGGGTTGGTGGTCGGTATTCCGTGTGGTCGGCTGTTGGGCTGTCACTCATGGTGCTCATTGGTGGTGACGCGTTTCGCGAGCTCCTCGCTGGCGGGCACGACGTCGATGAACATATGCGGTTGACGCTCGTTGAGCACGATCGACTTGACGACAACATCGTCGTCACGCTCGCAATGATTGGTGTGCTCCACCGAAATGTGCTCGAACGAACATCAAAAGCGGTGCTGCCTTACGCACAGGAGCTTGCTCGCTTTCCCGCGTATCTGCAGCAACTCGATATGGAATCGAATGGTAAACGGGTGACCGAGCGAGGCGAACCGGTGGATGGTGCGACGGGACCGATCATTTGGGGTGAACCTGGCACCAATGGTCAGCATGCGTTTTATCAACTGCTTCATCAGGGAACCGACGTTGTGCCTGTCGACTTCATCGGGTTCGCCCGCCCACATCATGACCTCGACGGGCACCACGACCTCCTCATGGCGAACCTGTTCGCCCAGGCGCAGGCCTTGGCATTCGGACGTGCGTCGGCGACCGAAACGCATCGACATTTTCCTGGAGATCGTCCCTCAACGCTCATTTTGGCGCCGCAGTTAACACCGCGTGTACTCGGTCAACTCATCGCAATGTACGAACACCTCGTGTATGTACAGGGTGTTATCTGGGGAATCGACAGTTTCGATCAGTGGGGCGTTGAACTCGGCAAAGAACTTGCGACGGGTCTTGCCCCATTGCTCGCAGGCGAATCTGTGAACAAATCGTCTCCTACCGTCGACCCTGCAACCGCTGCTGCCGTGCAGTGGTATCGCGATCATCGAACGATGCCAAGTTGATCGGCATCAGGCGGATCGCTTGCGTGTCTACGGCTTGGGTGGCTCCGTGCGACGCAGCACAAGTGTTGTTCGAGGTTCAATGACGATCTGTTGACCGGCGTTCACTTCGATGTTGTTCGCACTGTCGATCTCTGGACGCGAGGAGTCGAAACACACGATCCACCTTGCACCAAGTTTTTTTGGTGGGATTCGCCAGGTGAGCGTTGTGTCGCTTGCTGAAAACACGCAGAAGAAGGTGTCGTCGACGATTCGTTCGCCGTATTTGTCGGGAATTGCGATCGATTCACCGTTGACGAAGACGCCGACCGCTTGCGCAAAACCTTGCTCCCAATCGTCGTCGGACATCTCATGACCGTCGGGTCGGAACCAGGACATGTCGTCGATGCCGCGTATCGGTCGGCCGTGGAACCATCTTCGACGTCGAAACACCGGATGGTCACGTCGAAATTGCACGAGACGTTGGCACCACTGGAGAAACTCGTTATCAACCTGTGACCAGTCGTACCAACTCACCTCGTTGTCTTGGCAATACGCGTTGTTATTTCCTCCTTGGGAGCGCCCAAGTTCGTCGCCACCCAACAACATTGGAACGCCTTGGGAGAGCAGCAGCGTTGCGATGAAATTTCTTCGCTGGCGATCGCGCAGAGCCGTGATGCTGGGGTCCTTGGTTGGACCTTCGACCCCGTGATTCCACGAACGATTGTGCGATTCGCCATCTCGGCTGTTCTCGAGATTCGCTTCGTTATGTTTTGCGTTGTAGCTCACGAGATCTCGAAGTGAGAATCCGTCGTGGCAGGTGATGAAGTTCACCGAAGCGGTTGGCCGACGGGTGTCCGAACGATAGAGGTCGGATGAACCGGTGAACCGTTGACCAAATTCTGCAAGACGCGATTTCTCGCCACGCCAAAAGTCGCGCATCGTGTCTCGATATTGAGCGTTCCACTCCGACCATTTCGCTGGGAAGCCTCCAACCTGATACCCACCGTCGCCGACATCCCACGGCTCAGCAATGAGTTTCACCTGCGAAATCACAGGGTCCTGTTGGATGATGTCGAAGAACGCGGACAGGCGGTCGACTTCGTACAGTTCGCGGGCGAGGGCAGATGCGAGGTCAAAACGAAATCCGTCGACGTGCATTTCGAGCACCCAGCAACGCAGGCTGTCCATGATGAGTTGAAGCACGTGCGGGTGTCGCATGTTGAGCGAATTTCCGCATCCCGTGAAGTCGAGATAATGACGGGCATCATGTTCAATCAGCCGGTAGTACGCGTGGTTGTCGATTCCGCGAAACGAAAGCATCGGTCCGAGGTGGTTGCCTTCGGCGGTGTGGTTGTAGACGACGTCGAGGATGACTTCGATGCCTGCAGCATGCAGCGCCGCAACAACCGTTCGAAATTCAACGGTGGGGTCGCTGGATGCGGAGGTCGCGTAGCCGTTATGCGCACTGAAATAATTGAGCGTGTTGTAGCCCCAATAGTTGGTGAGACAGCGGGTAACGAGATGGTGGTCATGCACGAACTGGTGCACGGGCATGAGCTCGACTGCGGTGACACCGAGTTTCGTGAGATGGTCGATGATTGCAGGATGCGCAAGGGCGCGAAAGGTGCCGCGATCACGCTCTGGTATCGCCGGATGTTGCAGTGTCAGGCTTCGTACATGCGTCTCGTAAATGATGCTCTGATGTAGTGGCACCTTTGGTGGGGCATCCTGCCCCCAATCAAACGACTCGTCGGCGACGACTCCGAGCGCAACATGGGGGGCGGAATCATCCATGTTTGCGAGCTCAGGGTCGTCGAGGTCGTAAGCGAAACAGGCGGGCGACCAGTCGATCGTTCCCGTGACGCGACGGGCATACGGATCGAGAAGGAGTTTTGACGGGTTGTGCCAGAACCCGTTCTGGGGCTCCCATCGGCCATGCACGCGATAGCCATATCGCTGACCGGGTGAAACATCGGGCAGATATGCGTGCCAGATATGACCGTCAACTTCGGTGAGACGTACGCGCTGCTCGTCGGCGACGCCGTCGTCCCCATCAAACAGGCACAATTCGACACCGTCAGCCGTCGATGAGAACAACGCAAAATTCGTTCCCGTTCCGTCGAATGTGGCGCCAAGTGGATACGGGTCGCCGGCCCAGACTCGCCGGTGGCGAGACGGGTGTGCGTCTGGAGCCATACGAGAATTCTGCCTGTTTGATCGGGCCGTTCCCTCATTTTCGGGCATGATGTCTGAATGTCAAACGGTACTGAATCGATACAACGCGTCGGAGTGGTGGGCTGTGGTCTCATGGGTTCGGGTATTGCCGAAGTGTGTGCCCGAGCAGGACTCAACGTCATGATCCGTGAAGCGACGGCCGAGGCCGCGGAGGCTGGACGCGCACGACTCGTGACCTCGCTTGACCGCGGCGTGACCGCCCAAAAATTGACTGAGGCCGATAGAGACGCTGCGCTTTCTCGGCTTTCATTTACGACCGATGTCGCCGATCTTGCCGACCGTGATCTCGTCGTCGAAGCGATCGTCGAGGACGAAGACCTCAAGGTTGGGCTGTTTCGCGAACTCGACAAAGTTGTCGAGAGTTCTCAGGCGATTCTCGCCTCGAACACGTCATCGATTCCGATTATGAAATTGGGTACTGCCACCTCGCGTCCGGAGCAAGTGATCGGAATTCACTTTTTCAATCCGGTTCCCGTGCTTCGCCTCGTCGAACTTGTCGAAAGTCTCATGACCTCCGAGGAGACATCGGCGCGAGCGGAGAGTTTTGCGACCGACATCTTGTCGAAGCGGGTGATTCATTCCCAGGATCGTGCTGGCTTCGTTGTCAACGCGCTGCTCATTCCGTATTTGCTGTCGGCAATTCGCATGATGGAGTCCGGTTTTGCCTCGGCCGAGGATATTGACGTTGGAATGGTCGAAGGATGTAGTCACCCCATGGGCCCGCTGCGCCTCACTGATCTCATTGGGCTCGACACGACGCTTGCGGTTGCGCAAAGCCTGTATGAAGAATTCAAGGAACCGCTCTATGCACCGCCACCGTTGTTGTCGCGCATGGTGGATGCCGGCCTGCTCGGCCGCAAATCAGGGCGTGGGTTCTACGAGTACCGCCGCTGATGGCTGATCGAGTTGAGCGCCTGACAAATCTCTTGGCGCTGCTGCTTGAGACGCGCCGACCGCTCACACTCATTGAAATTTCTGACGAACTCGCGGGTCAATATCCGGATACCGCGCAAGCACGACGCGCCGCGTTCGAACGGGATAAAGCGGCGCTGCGTGAAATTGGTGTCGAGATTTCATCCGAAACCTTTGGTGGTGATCGTGCCGGAGAGATGGGCTACTGGGTGGATCGCCGTGCCTTCGAACTTCCCGAGTTGCACCTTGACGATGATGAGATTCGTGCGCTTCAGGTGGCGTTAGCAACGACTCGTCCCGACTCGGCGATTGGCGAGGAGGCGCTGTGGAAGCTCGGTGGCACAAGTGGTGACGTCGGTGGTCCGGTCCGCATGCACTTGCCTGAACTTGAGTCGTTACCGGCGCTTCGCACTGCGGTTTCGAGTCGACATGTTGTTTCGTTTCATTACGGTGGCGCCGCTCGAGAAGTTGAACCGTGGGGGTTGCTCCTGCGCGAAGGTTTTTGGTACCTGCTTGCGCATGATCGAGGGAGAAGTGCGAAGCGAACCTTTCGAGTCGATCGAATCGAAGGTGCGATTGCGATCGATTCGACCGCAACCTTTGATCGGCCGCCCGGCATTGACCTCTCGGCGGCACTGCCCAGCGATCCGTTGCTGATCGGTGCCGACAACGCCGAGGTTCGCAACGCGATGGTGCGTATTTCGGCGCAATTCGCGGGTCGTGTCGAGCGCGAGGTCGGTGCGGGGCGTGTGGTTCGCCGCGAGTCCAACGGTTCGATCATCGTTGAGTTGCCGTTTGTTAATGAAGATGCCCTTCGCTCGTGGGTGCTCGGGTTTCTTGACGCTGCAGAATTACTCGAACCAATCGACGTGAGAGAGCGTCTCGTGGCTTGGCTTGGCGAGGTTGTCTGATGGCGCAACAACCTGCAACAGAACGCCTCCGGCGACTCCTCATCATTCTGCCGTGGTTAATGGAACGTGGCGAGGTCGCAGTGAGTGAGGTGGCTGAACGATTCCGTATCGACGAATCGTCCCTCATTCGAGACCTTGAACTCGTCTCGCTCTGCGGGCTGCCCCCGTACGTTGATGAGCTTGTTGATGTTTTCATCGACGAAGGAACAATTTTTGTTGGAGTTCCGCGACTGTTTACGCGACCGCTCACGCTCAACCAGGTTGAAGCATTTGAGTTACTCGCTGCCGGCCGTGCGGCGATGCAGTTGCCTGGTGCCGATCCGGACGGTCCACTCGGTCGAGGGCTTCGGAAGCTCGCACAAGGTCTCGGCGAGGATGACACTGGCGTACTTGTCATCCAGCCGACCCCCGAAACAATGAAAGCCCTGTCGGATGCGGCAAAGATGCGACGGCGTGTGCAGGTGCTCTACGACTCACATGGCGACGGTGAGCCATCGACTCGTGAGATTGAACCGCATCAGGTGTTCAGTTCGAAAGGGCGATGGTACGTCAACGCATTCGATAGTCGAACGAACGAGGTTCGGACTTTTCGAGTGGATCGCGTGTTGTCGTCGAGCGACGTTGGTGCCGCTTCGTCGCAGCCTTCCTCAGCCGCCGCAGTCGACGATTGGTTCGCAGATGGTGCGCTCGAGCGGGTCACGCTCGACATCGGTCCGAGAGGTCGGTGGGTCACGGAGCGCTATCCGGTTGACGAAGTATCTGACGTTGAGGAGAACGGGTGGGTACGGGTGCGGCTCGCAGTATCGAATGATCGCTGGCTCGAGCGGCTGCTCGTGCGACTTGGCCCACACGTGCGGGTCGTCGAGCCAACTCGGTTTGCAACGCTCGGTTCGACTGCGGCCCGGCGAGTTCTCGAGCGGTATCAGCCGTCGGCTTGAGCGCGTAGAAGGTGGGGGAGCACCTGCGCGGTTGCGGTCGCATCGGCAAGCGCATCGTGTGCGTCGGTGAGTGTCACGTCGTAACGGGCACAGAGGTCAGCGAGTCGGTGAGTCTGTGCGCGTTGCGGATCAAGCGCCCGTGAGCGGCGCAGGGTGCAGAGATGTTCTCCGTCGGGAAGCGGCACACCGGTCGTGTGGTGCGCGGCGACGAGAAACGACCAATCAAAGGCGAGGTTGTGAGCAACGATCGTTCGATCCTCGCAACTTTGGTGAAGGCGTCGCATCACCTGTGTGAGCGTCGGCGCAAAGATGAGCCGTCGGCGTGAGATGTGGTGAACATGTTGCGCGCCGATCGACGCCCAAGGTGGAACGAGGCGAACCATTGAGGACCATGAATGTTCAATCTCCATGTGCCTGCCGATCACGTTGCACAACACCACGGCGACCTGAAGGATCGGATGCTCAGCTGGCTTTAGCCCACCGGTTTCTAGATCGATCACCGCAAAGGTCGTGCGGTTCTCGGATGTCATACGACCACGTTACGTGGTCGTATGGTCCCGGGTTAGGCGTTGCGGGCTCGTATGCCGATGGGCGCGGCGACGGTGTAGCCAAGAAGGTGACGGTCTTCTTCGTTTTCTCCAGCCCAGAACCCGTACTCATGATTGTCTCGTGCGAACTGTTGGCAGGGGATTTTCACCGGGCATGCAGTGCACAACATGTTTGCCCGCGCCTCGCGTCGTTCGCGTGCTTGTGGTCGTTCTGCTTTCTTGGCAAAGAAGAGTTCGAGTCGGCCTTTGCACATTGCGAATTCTCGCCAGTCGACTCCTCGTGGAAGGTCATCGGATCGGAGGTCAAGCGCTTCAATTGCGGACATGCTCTATTTAACACTAAATAGCGCATGAGTATTCCCGGTCCCGACCGGTTGTGCGGTTTTTACAGCAATTCGGCTGCGAGCGAGGCGACTCCCGACCGTTCACACGACTGGAGCGTGATGTGCCCGAAGCAGGATTGACCCGTGAATGCACTGGTCAGAACGGCGAGCGCGTTGTTCGTCTCACCGAGATACGGTGCGTCGATCTGGCTCGTATCCCCGGTGAAGATGACCTTCGTGCCCTCTCCAACCCGGGTGAGAATGGTTCGCAACGTTGTCGGCTCAAGGTTCTGGGCCTCATCGATGACCACAATTTGTTCTTGAAGCGATCGACCTCGAAGGAATGTCACTGACTCGAGCGACAGTTTTTGACGCTCAGTGAGTTCGTCGATCAGGCGACGAGCGTCACCAGACGATCGGCGATCAGTAAGTGCAACGACAGCATCGTGCACGGCCGACATCCACGGATCAAGCTTCTCGTCGAGTCCACCCGGCAGAAAGCCGACGTCGGCTCGACCAACCGGAACGAGCGGGCGGTAAATCGCTACTTTCTCGTACCGTTGCTCTTCGACGACCTGTTCAAGTGCCGCTGCGATGGCGAGAATTGTTTTTCCAGTGCCGGCTCGTCCATCAAGTGCTACGACGGTGACCTCAGGGTCCAGGAGCAGATCGATGGCGAATCGCTGCTCCTTGTTTCGAGGATGGAGTCCCCATGGTTGTGGGGTGGTGTGGCTGAGGAGTACGAACTCTGCATCGCGTCGTCGGGCAAGCGCCGACTGCGAGCCTGACCGAAGCACTGCGAACTCGTTCTCGCGCACTATTTCTGGCTTATCGACTGCGAATGCAAGCCCGATGCCCACCGGTGTCTCGTCGGATTGCGTGAGGACATCGTCAACGTCGACGACGCCATCGCGGTACAAGTCATCGATCGCGGCCGTATCCGTATCGATGATGTGCCAGCCGGTCTGTCGAACTTCACGGGAGGCCTTGAGCGGTCGGTGTTCAATCGCGCTCAACCCGAGGTGTGCCGCCTTGATACGCAGGGCCGCGTCGTTCGAAATCATCATCGTTGGTGCCTGGGTTGCCTGGCCGAGTGCGGCACCAATGATTCGGTTATCGGGTTTTGAGGCTTCAAGACCGTGAGCCGCAAGAAGTTCGGTGTGCACACCGTTGACTTCGATGCGCAGCGATCCGGAGCCAAATGGAACGGCGGCGGCAAGCGAGCCGCCATGCTCAAGTCGAAGTTCTTCGATCGATCGAAGTGCAGTGCGAGCGGCTCGTCCGACGTCGTCGCTTCGGCTTTTGAGTCCGTCCAGTTCTTCAATGACGGTGAGTGGGATGACGATGTCGACTTCGCCCATCGAGTGCAGGCAGTGCGGGTCTGCGATGAGTACTGATGTGTCGAGCACCACTCGGGTTCGTAGGAGATTGCCTTCAGCGTCGGTGACTGGCGTGACACCAGCGCGTGCAAGGTCGGTCACAGGTCTCCCCTCGTCGAGATCAGTGTTCGGAAGCGGTCGATCACGATGTACAACGGGACTAGTTGTACAACGTGGGCCGCGCGAGGTGGTGGATAGAGCCGGCGAACTTCGGTGGATAACTCCTCAAGATTCCCTCGATGACGGGCGTACCCGTTGATTGACAAAGCGGTCAGAGATTCTCAGTTGCAAATGCAACGACATGATTAGTTGCACCAGTGTCATTTGCTTCATTTCGATGGTGTTGTTCCCGTTCAATCGATCAACTTGAAACATCATGTCGAAGGTCGATTCGAGTGGCCGGGAACCGGTGTGCAATCCCGCCCGCCGGCATCCCGAACCGAAGGACGAACATGACCAAGTCAGAACTCATCGACGCAGTGGCAAGCGCCGCTAACGTCTCGAAGGCAGACGCCGAGCGAACGATCGGCGCATTCTTCGACACCGTTGTCGCAGAGACCAAAAAGGGTGACAAGGTCGCCTGGCCGGGCTTCGGCGCATTCAGTGTCACAAAGCGTCCCGCTCGCACTGGCCGCAACCCGCGGACCGGCGAGGCGGTACAGATCAAGGCGTCGAAAGCAATGAAGTTCAGCGCCTCGTCAACCCTTAAGTCAACGCTTAACTGAGAGAGAGTCAACAAATGGCAGTGAAGAAAGCAGCTCCAAAGAAGGCTGCAAAGAAGGCTCCGGCCAAGAAGGCAGCAGCCAAGAAGGCAGCACCTAAGAAGGCTGCAAAGAAGGCTGCAAAGAAGCGCTGAGTCGCTTCACCAACACATTGTGGAACTGGCGGGGCCTAGGCCCCGCCAGTTCTGTTTTTCGGTCACCTGTCGCACGTCACAGTTGTGACATGAGATGGAATGCCTCCCCGGCGGAAAACCCTGCTGGTGCCCCAATGTCGGCGAGACGTTGGTGCATGCGCTCGCGAAAAGCGGCGAGCCCATCGTCGTCTGTTGCTTTCATTGTTGACTCGAACTGGCTTTCATGAGCATCGAGGGCGTGGAGTTTGATGTCAACCGTTGCTTCGACGTCTTCAATGTGGTTCACCTCATCCGCCTCCCACAGAAGAAGGTGTAACGGCCGATGTGGATCGAGACCATGCTCGGGGTGAAAGTGCGGATCTCGTGCGGCGACAATCGCGTCGCACACCAGTCGACCAGTCTCGCGATGATCGGGATGCAGTCGGTAGCGCTTCCACGGGTCGTGCGAGAGCACCACGTCCGGTTTCACCGCGCGAATCACGCGTGCGATCTCGGACCTGCCGGGTATATCGGCGACAAGTTCGCCGTCGACACGCCCCAACCAGTGCACATCATTGGCACCGTGACCGCCAAGGCGAATGTGTGCCTCGACCTGTTCACGAGAGCGGCGAGCGACGAGCGCGGCTGTGTCCGCCGTCGGATCCCAGGTGCCTTTCGAACCGTCCGTGAGAACGAGGTGGTGAATTTCGCAGCCTGCTTGGGCCCACTTGGCGAGCGTGCCACCCGCACCAAACTCAATGTCGTCGGGGTGGGCGCCAATTGCAAGCGCGATGCGCGGCACCGCAAGATTCGTTGATATCGAACCAGCGGCGGTGACTGGTGGCTGCCCGGGGTCATTTGCATTCATCGGTCATCCTCCTGACGGAACGACGTGGCGAGGGGGTGTGCAAGATCGTACGGCGTATCGATATCGAGACCGAGTCGTCGATCGTTCACGACATGGAGTTTTGCGCCGGCACGACGAGCTGCGGCGCTCGCCATGTTGAGATGGAATGCGAACGATCCATGTCCGTATGCGAACTCAACGTGTTCGTCGCACGGGAAACCCAAGACGTTGGTGCCTCTCTGCGCAAGATCGGGAACGAGCACGAATCCGCGCATCGTGACAATTCGAGATAGCGCCGAGGGGTATGGAAGGTCGGCATGCACGATGAAAAGTTGACGCGCCTGAACGGATCGCGCGTAAGTGACAGCGTGCACGGCGGCTTCGTTGAGCCCGCGCAGTTGAGGTTGAGTGGTCGCCAGCTGGCGAGCGCGTGCCCATTCGGCGACTTCATCGTCGTGGGTGACAACGACGATGTGGTGGTCACGAAGGGCTGTCGTCACACCATGCGCGAGTCGCCGTGCAAGCGCGGCGCGGGCTGACTCTGAGTAGGCGGCGCTCAGCCGTTCTTTTGCACCGACGAACGACCGAATTGGTAACGCGATGACGACATCGGGTCGTGTAGTCGATTCGCTCACGCGCTCAAGCGTATGGGTGGCGAATGGTGTCCGCTCCGTCGAGATCAGGTTGACTTGGTGATGTGAACGTGCTCGACAAATTTCTGGCGCAACCCGTGCGATCCGGCGTCGTTGGTCAGGACTGGTCGATGACGGTGTCACCGCACGGAACCGTTCGGACAACAAATAATCACGCGTTGGGGTTTCATGTCGCGGCCGAAGATCGGTGGCATCACGCTGAGCAAGAAACAGGCGTTCGCCAAGTCCGGCGCAACGGCACGACGGTGACTGAGACACGGATGCGCGTACCGGGCGGTGACGTGGTTTCGACCGCCTACGCCGTCGCCGATCATGGTGGCGTTGTGGTGATCGAGTATTTCAACGACTCGCCACTGCCGGTTGTCATCGGGATCGACTGCGAGGATGTGATCGCCGAGAACGAGGCTGCGATTGGGGAAGTGCGAGGCGCCGATCTCGGTTCGGGGGGTTTCACGCTTTCGCTCGGTCATCACGCTCGTACACGCGTTGCACTCGCGGGTTCTGCGGCGAGCACCCCTCGCTTTGGTGGTATTTCAGAGGTCGATTCGGTCGTACGCGGTTGGACCGCGCTCGCCGCGCGTGCCGGTCGTTACGAACTTCCGGCCGGCATGTCGGGTACAGCACGTGCTGACGCTGTCATTGCCGTTCGCTGCAGTTGGATGCTCGGAGATCTGAGCGACCCGTCCGATAGCCCAGTCGATGCCTTGATCGAACGCGAGGCGATGAGCCGGATGGGCGTGCGGACCGACGAACTGGTTGACGACGTTGCACATGCAGTCGCTGCACTGCGCCATCGTCATGATGTCAACGAAGCAGTTGGGCTTCGTGCTGCTGAACGTGTCCTTCACAAGGCTGGCGAGACGCGCGCAGTCGCCGATGTTGCCCGGTTGCTCCCGCAGCACTCACGTCGCTCAGTCGAGGTGAATTCGACTGCGACTGCGGTATGGCACTTCGATGAACGGTTCGCTCAGGTGAGCGGCGATGTCGTCGATCTCTTCCCATTTGGTTTGTCGGCTGACTGGGATTACCAGCCGCTTGAAGTTTTCGATGTGCCGACTGCTCCAGGCACCTCGGTGTCCTTTGCGCTGAGGTGGCATGGCAACCGACCGGCGATCGTGTGGGAGTCGACCGGAGACCCAGCGACACTTACCGCGTCAGTGCTTGATCCACAGTGGTCGACACGCAAGCGCTCGGGAGAACACCTGTGGTCCTATGAAGCGCCGACTGCGTCAGACACGTAGTATCCGCACATGACGAGCACTGCGTTTGGCCATCTCCGATTGACCGAATGGACCTCCTGTGGCGGCTGTGCGGCGAAATGGGGAGCGTCGCTGCTTGCAGATCTGGTTGCTGACTTCCCGGTGTCGCACGACCCGTCGCTCGTTGTTGGACTTGCGCCTTTTGATGACGCCGCCGTGTACCGCGTGTCGGACGATGTTGCGATGGTGTCGACCACTGACTTCTTCCCTCCACTTGTCGATGACCCCTCGGACTTTGGCGCGATCGCCGCGGCGAATGCGTGTAGTGATGTCTTTGCAATGGGCGCACGAGTCGTGATGGCGATCAACGTCGCTGCCTTTCCCGAACACTTCCCTCGAGAGGCGATCGCCGCGATATTCGCGGCTGGCGCGGCGGTGGTTGCCGAGGCCGGTGGCACGGTTGCGGGTGGGCACACGATTCGTAACCCGGAGCCGATCTACGGACTTGCAGTACAGGGTGTGGTGCACCCCGATCGAGTCCTTCGAAAGTCGGGAGCGCAACCCGGCGACGTCGTGTTGCTGTCGAAGCCGCTCGGAACAGGTTTGACCTTGGCTGGAGGAACGGATGGTGACCGCGCCGCGGCGATTGACGGGATGAAGCGCGTGAATCGTGCTGCCTCAGAGGTGCTTGTTGCGGCGGGCGCCGATGTGCACGCGGTCACCGATGTCACTGGTTATGGGCTCGCTGGACACGGCTGGGAGGTTGCCGATCGATCCGGCGTGCGGCTCGTGATCGAGAGCGAGCAGTTGGTGGCGTATCCAGGCGCGCGGGAGGCTGCAGCGTCGGGGGTGCGCACTGGGGGAGATCCGCGAAATCGCGACTACGTAGCAAACAACTTTCAGTCGTCAGCGACCGACGTGGCAGAAGCACTGTGCTTCGATCCGCAGACCTCGGGCGGATTACTCGCAGCGGTGTCGCCGGAGTTGGCCAGTGATCTCCTTTCGCAGGGCTTCTGGCGCGTCGGAAACATCGAGCGCGGCGATCGAGGTGTCGTACTCGCATGACCAGGCGCCCATCCCGTGCGCAACCGGGGTTGAGCGTTGAGGAGACATTTCATGCTGACGGGCTGACCGTCGCAGGAATTGACGAAGTTGGCAAAGGTGCGTGGGCCGGGCCCCTCGTCGTCGGCATCGCTGTTGTCCCAAAGCACGCATATGGCGGAACCGTTCCATCGGAAGTTCGTGACTCGAAGACGATGAGCGAGAAGTCTCGGGAGGCCGCATTTGACGTTGTGAGAGATTGGTCTTCAGCCTGGTCGACGGGGTGGGCAACTTCGCGTGAGTGCGATGAACTTGGTATGGCGGACGCACAACGACTCGCATGTCGGCGGGCGATTGAGAGCCTTTCGGTACCCGTTGATGTCGCAATTGTTGATGGGCGTTGGGACTTTGTCTCCCCTCAAATTCCGGTTGTTGAAATGCGGATCAAGGCTGACCGTGATTGCGCGAGCGTTGCTGCGGCGTCGGTACTCGCAAAGGTGGCTCGCGATCGCCATATGCGCGAGTTGGCGGTGCACTACCCGTATTGGTCGTTTGAGTCGAACAAGGGTTATCCATGCGGGCTTCATCGAGCTGGATTGCACGCCTGGGGCGCGAGTCACGAACACCGAACGTCGTGGGCATTTATGGACACTTGTGTTCCGTGGGCGGGCGCCAACCGACGAGAGCGCCGAGGTTCGCAAGGGCGGCTGTTCTAACCGACGGCGTGACCACTTCGGGAAAGCGCTTGATGCACCCGGCGAATGATGAGCGCGAGAAAGAACACCGTGACGTTGATGAGAGCCATTGTCGCTCCGGCAGCAGTTCGTTGGTGGTAGCTAATGATGAGCCCGACGTAGGAGCACATCACGCCAATTCCGACCGCTAGTAACACGATCTTCGACACTCGACGAGCGATGAGCGATGCCGTCGCCGGGGGCGCGACGAGAAACGCAAAGACGAGCAGACTGCCAACAGTTTCAAACGAGGCAACGATGACAAGCGCAATTAATGCGAGGAGCGCTCCGTGAACAAGTTGGGGGCGAAAGCCGGCCATCTTTGATTGCAGCGGATCGAAGGTGCCCATGAGTAGCGCTCGATGTAGAAACACGATCGATGTCACTGCAACGACTGCGATGACCCCGAGTCGGGCGATATCACTACCGTCGACCGCGCTGATTGAGCCGAAGAGAAATCGTGAAAGGTCGCCCGCCCCTTGCGAGGATGACATGACGACCACGGCGAGTGCGAGAAATCCGACAAACAGAATGCCGATGGATGCATCGTCGGGTAGCGGTGAGTTCGATCGAATCGTCGAGATGCCACCAACCATGACGAGTGCCGCGATGATGGCGCCAAGAGATGTGTTTGCGCCAAATGCCCATGCGATTGCGATTCCCGGAAGTACTCCATGCGCGAGCGCATCCCCAAGGAAGGTGAGCCCACGAAGAAGCACCCAGGTTCCGATCGTCGAGGTACAGACCACCGCCAGCGTTGCTGCGAGTGCTGCATCCCGCATGAACATGTTGTCGATCATCGGTGCCACCCAGAATGACCACGGATGCAGCAGCCAGTTCATGGGGTTGCTCCGTTCGCTGCGAGTCCCATCGACATTCGCTCAGCCATCGTTGCCATGAGGGTCACATAGTCCTTGCCGTACTCGGCGCCCGAGGTGAGGGTGGCGGTCAGCAGTGGAACGATCTCGATGTTGAGGCGCTCTGCGAGCGCGCTCGATTCAGCGTCGCTGCTCTCGGCGTCGGTGAAGATGACGCGAATGTCGAGGCGCTCAATTGTCGACGCCAGGTCAGCGAGATCGGCGGGATTCGGCTCGCTCAATGTGGTCGTTGATGGAATGACCGATCCAACGACTGTGAGGTTGTAACGATGCGCAAAGTAGGCGAGCGCGTCGTGGTTTGTGACGATGGAGCGCTGATCTTGGGCGAGGGGAGCGATGAGCGTCTCGATGTACGCATCGAGCGTTTCGAGGTCGTCGACGTAGTCAGTTGTGCATGACGAAATTTGTGTGGATGGTAAGCCGGCTTCGATCGCCGCCGATCTGATGTCCTCGACCTTCTCGATCACGAGTTGTGGATCGAGCCAGATGTGTGGATCCAGTGTCGACGAGTGTTCTTCATTTGGTTCCGCTGAATTTCCGCTCGGCAGAAGGTCGACGTTGTCGGTCATGTAGCGCACGCGAGTCGTCGTTGTTGCGGCGAGGTCGAGAAGATCGGTGAGGCCGTGCTCTAGGTCAAGCCCGTTGGCAATGATGAGTGAGGCACGTTCGATGTCGGATCGGCTCGCCATCGACGGTTCCCACGAGTGCGGGTCGCTACCAATCGGAATAATCGAGTTGACCGGGTAGTCGCAAAGTGCTCGAGAAGCGATATCTGCCCATATTGACGTCGTTGCAACGATCTGCGGATCGGCTGCATTGTCCGCAATCTCATCGTCAGCAGGTGCGCAACTCGATGCAGCGAATATCCCAACTGCAGCGATGGCAGCAACTCTCCGTCGCAGAATGAGAATCATTCTCAGTAGAGTATGCAGGCGTGAGGAGCGAAACAACCCCCAGTGCTGGGAGAAGTGTGACGAGTCGAGAGACTGCCGCAATCACGCTGGCTGGCGCATGCATGCATTGGGGGCCGCGCGTTGCACTCGCACCGGTGGACCTCGATATCACTGCTGGTAGTTCGGTCGCAATCGTCGGTGCGAACGGCAGCGGAAAGAGTACGTTGTTGCATCTCATCGCCGGCCTCATCACGCCGCCGGACGGCACGGTTGTCACCTCTGGGCGAATCGCGCTCGTCGCACAGCACCAACACCACCATGGCTGGATGCCGCTGTCTGTCGAAGAGGTCCTTCGCATGGGTCGTTACCGCTCGTGGACTGCGCCACTTCGACGAACAGATCGAGTTGCGATCGACGAGGCCGCGGAGCGTCTCGAGGTTGCCGATTTGCGTCGACGGTCGTACGGCGAACTTTCGGGTGGACAACGGCAACGAGTGCTCATCGCCAAGGCGGTCGCGTCGGGAGCCAACATTCTGTTGCTCGATGAGCCGATCACCGGTCTCGACTTACCAAGTCAGGCAACGATTCTCGAAGTCATCGATGACCATGCACATCGAGGCGGCATTGTGTTGTACTCGACCCATCACCTCGGCGAGGCGCGTCGAGCGAGTCGTGTCGTGCTGTTGGCCGGTTGCGTCCTTGCTGACGGCGCACCCGATGAGGTACTCGTGCCGTCGCTGCTCGCCGAGGCGTTCGGGGGTCGAATGGTTGCAGCGAACGCGATCGTCGTCGACGAACACCATCACCACGGTCTCGAAGGATCAGTCGCCGATCTTGCCGCACATCTCGACGTTCACGGTCACCATCACGGGCATGACCACGACCACCATCATGAGCATGACGATGGGCATCAGGTTGCCCCGTCGAGCCCTCCGAACACCGCTGAAGCAGCCTCCTCATGAGCGCATCGGTCACGAGTTCATCGATCGCAGCGAACGGTGACGGTGCGCTTCACGCCGCAGTGCGTGAACTGCTCATCGCTGCCGGGGTGACGTACACGTCCAATCGTCACGCAATTGTCGAGGTGCTTTTAAGCGCCGGTCCGCTGACATTGCCCGAAATTCTGCATGAACGGAAGGACCTGGCGCAGAGTTCGGCGTATCGCAACCTGTCCGTTCTCGTCGAAACCGGAGTTGTTCGTCGCATCGTTCACGACCACGACCACGCGAGATTCGAGCTCGACGAACAACTCACCGGTCACCATCATCACCATCTCGTCTGTTCGCAATGTGGCCTCGTCGTTGACGTCGACCTCCCGATGGCACTCGAACAGGAACTTGATCGAGCGCTTGAGCGAGTCGCAACGCGATCAGGGTTCACGCTCGACGGGCACGATCTTGACATTCGCGGCAAGTGCACCCGTTGCTGCGCGCCCGTTCGCAGCTAGGCGGGCAATAGATGAGGAGCATGCTCCTCGAGGTAACGAACGACGTCGTGAATCGACGGGTTGACGAAGCCAACGTCGCCGATGACAACCGTCGGCACCGTCTCGTTGCCTCGCGCAAAGGAGCGCACCGTGGCCGCCGCCTCGGGCTCCTCCCAGATGTTGTGGTCGGTTGTCACGATGCCGTGGGCGTCGAGGCCACGTCGCAACATCGAACAGAATGGACACCCTGGGCGCCAGAAATACGTGACCCCATTAGGCGCCATCGTTTGAACTTTCGAACAGCGCAGCGAGTCGACTCAGCGTTTCGACGATTGCCTTGCGATTGCGTTCGGGATACCCCATGCGTTCGATGTATCGAGGCGCCTTTGAGGTTGACCAGTCAAACGTCTCGGTGACGAGCGTGCCGTCACCGTCCGGCGTGAGGGAGTACCGCCACCGATGTCCTCCAAGGTGCGCCCAGGCGATCAAACGGTCAGTTTCGAATTCGACAACACGGTTCGTCATTCGATACGGAATCGGGCCGAGCTTCATATTCATGGTGAACGACGAGCCCTCGCCGAGCGTCTGGTCCCCACCCCGTTGCAGACGGACCATTCCCGAACCATCGAATCGATGATGTTGATTGGGGTTGCGCAGAAGTTCGAAGATTTCGGACGGCGACGCGTTTACGCGAATCGAGGCCGAAGACTGTTGGGCCGGGGGTGTCACAGCGCGGACGATATCGCTCGGCGTCGAGATGTGCCTATCTCATCGAGGAATTAGTCAGAGTTGGCAAACTGCTCAACGTCATCGGGGTGTCCAGCGACAACGATGTGGTCATTTTCTCCGAGCACAGTGTCGGACTCCGCGTAGGTGAACTTGCCACCTTCTGGCTTGATGCAGACAACCGTCACTTTGAATTCGGCACGAATACGAGCCTCGCCCAACGTCTTTCCGGCGCACCGCGACGGAACGATCATCTGGCTGATCACGAACTCGTCATTCGGGTCAAGCACCTCGTCAACCTCGTCCGACGCGTTGAGTCGGACGAACTCTTCAAGGCGTCCAGTCACGAGGTGCGCAACGCGCTCGCCCATCTCGGCTTCAGGGAAGACGACGTGATGCGCGCCGACCTTCGAGAGAATGCGACCGTGGTCTGCGGTAATTGCTTTCGCCCAAATGTTCTGTATCTCGAGTTCGACAAGTAATGCGGTTGTGAGCACACTCGCTTCAATACCGCTGCCGATACACACTGCGACGGTGAGTGCCTCGTGCACGCCGAGCGAGCGAAGTGCACGTTCACTTGTTGTGTCCGCTTGCGCGACGTGGGTGAGTTCGCCCTTCATCTCGTCGACGCGTGTCGGATTACGGTCGATGCCGAGCACGGGATGACCGAGCCGCATCAGTTCGTGCGCGAGTGCAGAGCCAAATCGGCCGAGCCCGATCACGACAATTTCGCCGGTGTGCTCAAAACGCGAGGATCGAATGCCCTCGAGCATGTTCTGCACGTTGTGAATAATTCGTTCAGCCAATGATCGGACGCTCCTCGGGATAACGATAGGGCAGGTCTCGGCTCTTCAGCGCGATTGCGGTCACGAAGGTCATTGGACCAATACGACCAGCGAGCATGACGAGAACGAGCAGGAATCGGGAGATCTCATTGAGCTGGCTCGTAATTCCCGTAGAGAGGCCGACGGTGCCGAATGCGGAGGTTGCCTCGAATAACGCAGGTGTGAGAGTGATATCCATGGTGCCAACGAGCACAAGTGCAGTGCCGACGACGAGACCGACGGACAGCAACGCGATGGTGATCGCTTGACGGACGACACCTCGAGACAGTCGACGTCCGAACGCATTTACGTCATTGCGGCCGCGCACCTCTGCCCAGATCACGAAACCAAGCACTGCAAAGGTCGTCACCTTGATGCCACCACTTGTCGACGCCGGACCCGCACCAATGAACATGAGTGTGGTGACGAGTAGCAGCGTCGGTTCTTGCAGGCCGCCGATGTCGATCGAGTTGAATCCTGCTGTACGCGGTGTGGTGCCCTGGAACCACGCGGCGAGGATACGTTCGCCAACTCCCATCTCACCGAGTGTCTTGCTGTTACGCCATTCGAGAATTGCAACCGCCACGGGTCCAAACACGAGAAGTGCTCCGGTTGCCGCGACGGTGATTTTCGCGTGAAGACTCCATCGCTGCGGATCGATACGCAACAACCCGCGTCGGCTCGTTCGTCGCCCACTCGGGCCGGTGCCGCGCACTTGGCGGAGCACCTCGATGATGATTGGAAATCCGAGCCCACCGAGAATGAACGCGACCGAGATCGGAAGGAGAATGTAGGCATCTCCTGAGAATTGCTCAAGCGAGTCGGAGTACAGCGAAATTCCGGCGTTGTTGAACGAGGCGATCGAGTGGAACAGTCCCGAATACGCGGCGCGTAGCGGTGTTTCGTATCCGGCAAGCCAGAGTCGGGCAAAGAGCACGATCGCCAAGGTTCCTTCGATGATGAGCGTGATCTCGGCGACGCGTCGGAGAATGCCGCGGAGATCAACCTCGGCGAGCGTGCCGGAATCGAGACTTCCGAATTCGGCTTCGGCGAGGCGTCGTTGGCTGAGTCCCATTCGATGCGATGCCACGACGCTGAGAATCGCGCCGATCGCCATGATGCCGAACCCACCGATTTGAATGAGGATGAGAAGAATGAGTTCGCCGTAGATGCTGAATGACCCGATATCAATCGTTGCGAGACCGGTAACTGTCGTCGCCGATGTCGCGGCAAATAGGGAGTCCACGAATGGTGGCAGCGGCCCATCGAAGGCGAACGGCAAGCGAAGAAGAAGTGCGCCGACGAATATGAGCGACGCAAAGGCGGAGAGCACGAGACGTGCTGGATTTTCCGTCGCCCTTATCAACCGCCGTTGTGGCACATCGTTGACGTTATCCCCGCGGCACCAGTTGCGACGTCGACCGCTTGTCGCAGACATGTCGTCGGCGCGACGGTTGCGATAGTTTGGCGTCTATGGGACAACTTGTCGGTGTCGTCGAACAGCCTGCAGCGCGAAGCGGTGTCATTCGATTCGAATTGAACCGGACGTTGTCAGGTCAAGGCCACGAACGTTTCGCTTCGGTCGCCGATGCTCGTGGTGATCGCCCGAGCGCAGTGCTCGCCCGACGCCTCTTCGATCATGGTGGCGTCGATGCAGTGCACGTGTACTCGAACATCGTGTCGGTCACGTTGACGGCAGGTTCGACTGGCGCAGGGCTGTCGAACATTGTCGAGCACTTGTACCAGTACTGGCTGCCCGGCGTGGAACCGCCCGTCTTCGAGGATCTCGAGCCAGAGGCGGCGGCCCCAGCAACCTCTGAAGGGGGAGCCGAGCTCTCCGAAGCCGCAAAGAAAATTCCGCCGCATCTCCTCGAACGAAGCCAGGCCGCAAAGGCTCGTTGGGACGCAAAAAAGGGTTAACAAAACTTCGTCGCACGGTCACGCAGTGAGTTGCGTGGCTTCCTAGCGTCTCAAAGGTGAGCGAAGTGTTGTCGCTGCATGAAGCAGCGGCTGAGTTGGGGGTCCACTACATGACGGCGTATCGCTACGTCCGTCAGGGCCAGTTAGGCGCGCAACGAAGCGCGTCAGGTTGGCGCGTGCCGCGTAGCGCGATCGACGCGTTCCGATCCGGCGCACACGAACCAGCGG
>JALRBS010000070.1 GCA_023262325.1 Ilumatobacteraceae bacterium
GAGATACTCCGCATGTTGTGTGTGCGCGGCTCTCGCCACCCGTGGATCCCGATAGAGCAACGCACAACAGTCATACGGGGAGAACAGCCATTTGTGCGGGTCGACGATGAAACTGTCGCAGCGCTCAATGCCCGCGAACAGATGTCGAACCGATGGTGCAGCGAGCGCTGCTGCTCCGTACGCGCCGTCAACGTGAAACCACACGTTTCGCTCGTTGCAGATACGTCCGATTCCGTCGAGGTCGTCGATCATCCCTGCATTCGTTGTTCCCGCCGTTGCGACGACTGCGAACACTCGCTCGGCATCGTCGCCGAGCATGTTGAACGTCGCTAGGAGTTGCTCGCTCCGCATTCGGCCGGTGTCATCCAACGCGATGACGTCGATATCCGCGTCAATCGCACGCGCCGCCTGCGCAACCGACGAGTGCGCTCCCGCAGAGGCGAGCACTAATCCTCGGGTGCGATCGAATCGACCACCAGCGCGGTGTCGCCAATTCCAGCGAGCGGCGACGAGCGCACTGAGATTTCCCGCAGTGCCACCCGCGACGAACACGCCGCCCGCCTCCGATGGCAGTCCCGCAAGATCAGCGATCCATCGAAGCGTCTCGTTCTCGGCGTGCACTGCGCCACTTCCCTCAAGCCAAGAGCCGCCATAAATGCTTGATGCCCCGACGACAAGGTCGAACAGCACCGATGCCTCGGTAGGTGCCGCCGGCACAAAGGAGAGAAACCGAGGGTGGTCGATAGAGATGCATGCCGGCGCAAGTACTTCGGCAAAAATTCTTAGTGCTTCGACGCCGCCGATGCCGTCAGCGGTAATCGTCGTTCCGGCACGCTCGCGAAGTTCTGCTGACGATTTCGGTCCATCGAGAGGCGGATCCATTCGTAAACGTTCGAGCGCATACGAAATGACCGCCTGCGTAAGTTCCTCGGCCGAGTCGTCGTACGTATGCACGGTTCCCTCTCCACGGTTGTCGACAGATTCGCTACCTCATTGTGCCCGCTCACGAGGGGCAGGCTCGACTATCGACGCGCGACTCGTTATTGATAGAGCGCAACAAGTTGGTCGAGGGCGGCTCCCCAACCGGCTTCAAATCCCATCTCGGCGTGCTGTTGCGCGTCGGCAACGTTCATGTGCCGAACGATCGCGCGGTAATGCGAGCCCGTGCCGTCGGGTTCCATTTCGATGATTGCGGTGAACACGAATCCGTGCTCGGGCGGTGTCGTTGGCACAAATCCTGGTTGCAAACAACTCGTCCAAATGAATGAGCGCCCTTCGATCGCTTCAAGGACACTGCCGGTGCCTTCGTTGCGTTCGCCATTCGGCCCGCTCATCACTGTTCGGAAGATTCCGCCGAGTCTGAGGTCGATCTCGACTTCCTCGGTCACCCACGGTGCCGGGGTGAACCACTTCTTCAATATCTCTGGAGTTGTCCAGCCGGTCCAGAGAAATTCGGGTGGCACGTCAAGTCGTCGTTCGAAGCTCAGGTCGCAGTCGGTCAGTGAAAACTCTCGCATCGTGAGCGGACGCTATCGACGACGCACGGAGGCTCCGCTGCCGCGTCACGAACACCCACAGAAATACGCTTGACACATGTCACACGCGGTGTATGTCAACCCTTCGCATCTGCCAGTGGAAACTCGCACCACCGATGGTGGCACCGTCGTCGACTGGTGGACATTGTTTAGCGCAGATCGAACCGCAACTTCAGGCTTTGTGATGGGTATCGCCGAAATTCCGGTGGACGCGCATCGTCCGACGCGGGGTCAC
>JALRBS010000020.1 GCA_023262325.1 Ilumatobacteraceae bacterium
ATCGACACGAGCAACTGGGCATCGCTCGCTCCTGCACTCGCGGGCCGGGCATTCCCGGTCGCGCTGGTCTCCGCAATCGTGCTCGTCGCCGCCGGAATCGTCGCGATCATTGCATCAATCAACGGCAGTCGACGGCGACAATGGAACGGTCCAAGTCCGTCAGGTCGACGACGTCAGCAACGCTGGATGTGAACGTCGAACAGGGCGCTCGGTCTCGCAGCAGATTGACGAAAGCTATGCGCTGAGTTCTTCGACGAACTCGCCAAAGACATGCGCATAACGCATCGCATCGGCATCGTCATGCATGACTGAGATGAGCCACTGCTCGTCAAGACCGGGAGGTAGCAGCACGCCCCGGTTAATGCCATGGATCCACTGGGCGAACGCAAGGTCAAAATCAGTCTTCTTGTAGTCGCGATAGTTGCGCACACGAGTCGGTGACCATGTGATGCAACCCTTCGCCCCGAACTGCACGGTGTGCGCTGGAAGCGCTGCGTCGTCGATGATCTTCTGGCAGGCCGCAACGAGCCGGGTATTGCGGTCGACAGTCTCGGCAACGGTCTCACGGGTACACGCTTGTGTCAGCGTGGCACGAACGGCAGCCATCACGAGAGGGTTTCCGTTGTACGTGCCGAGGTGCAACACCGATCCATTCGTGATGTAATCCATGTACTCGGCTTTGCCACCAAAGGCGCCGACCGGGAACCCGCCACCAATAGATTTCGCCAACGTGATGAGGTCTGGTCGCACACCGAGCTGATTCGTCGCACCGCCGTACCCGGCAGTGATGCCAGTTTTCACCTCATCAAAAATCAGCAAGGTGCCATGTCGTGAGGTGATCTCGCGCACCTTCTCGAGGTATCCCTCGTCAGGCATGCAAATTCCGATGTTTTCCATCACCGGCTCGACAATGAAGCAGGCAACATCACCAGGCGCAAGAGCCCGCTCAAGTGCTTCCGGATCGTTGTAAGGAATGACCCTGACATCGTTCACGACTCCGTGCGGGATGCCCTTCGACTGTGGCACCGAATTCGGGGCATCCGCGGGACCAGCGAGGTCAAGGGAAGGTTTGTTCGAAATCATCACCTCGTCATGATGACCGTGGTAGCCGCCTTCGACCTTGACGATTTTGTCTCGTCCAGTAACACCGCGCGCGAGACGAATCGCATCCATCGTCGCTTCCGTGCCGGAGTTCGTCGGTCGCCACATCGGAAATCCATAGCGCTCTGCGAGCAGTTCGCCGACTTCACCATTCAATTCGCACGGCGTCACATAGAGGGTTCCTGAGTCGAGTTGCTCCTCGACAGCCAGTCGAACCGCGGGGTGCATGTGTCCAGCGAACAGAGCGCCGAACCCCATGTCGTAGTCGACGTACTCGTTGCCGTCGACGTCGGTCATCTTGCTGCCCGCCGAGTGCGACACAACAATCGGATGAGGGTCGTACGACTGGAAACTTGATGGCACTCCTGCCGGCATGACCTTTCGGGTTCGGTCGGTTGCTCGCTGGGAGCCCTTCGTTCGCTCGGCGTATAACTCGATTTCGCGCGCGGTGATTTCACGGGCTCGTTGCACGAGCGCCGCCTGATCGTGTGACGTCATCGTCATTTCGGGTCCTCCGTTGAGCCGCGCGGAAAACACCCCGTGCGGCATGTGATCTATGTCACGGTAGCAGACCGACGCGCACGGCGCTTGTGGAGCGCCAAAAAACGCCTAATTTCGGGGTACTTTTGACCAAGGAAGTTCTTTATCGACGCGGGGTTCGCCCGGAAGCCCGAGCACCTGCTCACCGATGATGTTCTTCAAAATTTCGGATGTTCCGCCCTCGATCGAGTTGGCGCGAACCCGGAGAAACGCATACTGCGGACTCTTATTTGCACCCGTTGCGTCAAGTTCGGTTGGTCGCCGGAATGTGTAGTCGTAGTCGATAAGCCCAGCGGGTCCCATGAGGTCGATGCAGAAGTCGTACAACTCCTTGTTGAGGTTCGCAAACTCAAGTTTCGACACCGAACCTTCGGGCCCCGGGTTGCCAACCTTGGCAGCCTCGGCGGCACGAACATTGGTCAGTCGACCAACCTCAGCGCGAACCCACAACTGCATCAACCGATCTCGGCGAACTGGCGTACGCTCGGCATCATCGAGCGCACGCCAAATTTTCACCGCGTCGTTTGCCGCCGCACCCTTTTGCGGTTTTCCACCACCGGCTGATCCACCACCGATTGCGGTCCGCTCGTTCATCAACGTGGTGAGCGCAGCACGCCAGCCCTCACCTTCGGCGCCAATGCGCTGAGCATCTGGGATACGAGCATCGGTGAAGTACACCTCGTTGAATTCGGCCTCGCCGGTGATCTGACGTAACGGTCGAACTTCGACCCCATCAGATCGCATATCGATGGCGAAGTACGTCATGCCTTTGTGCTTCGGTGATTCCGGGTCGGTTCGGGTCACGAGCATGCCCCAGTCGGCAAGATGGGCAAGGGTGTTCCAGACCTTCTGGCCGTTGATAATCCACTCTTCACCATCTTTCACCGCACGCGTTGCGAGTCCGGCGAAATCTGAGCCCGCCCCTGGCTCTGAGAACAACTGGCACCAACGTTCTTCACCGGTAAACATTGGTCGCAAGAACCGTTCGTGCTGCGCCTCGGACCCGTGAGTGAGAATTGTTGGTCCAGCGAGCGCCATAAAGAACGATGTCGGATCCGCCGGTGCCGCACCCGCTTCTCGCATACGCCGCTCGACAACTTTGTTGAGGTCGGGTCGAACGCCGAGACCACCATTGCCCTTCGGGAAATGCACCCAAGCGAGTCCGTGGTCGAACCGTGCGCCACGGAAGCTCACGTTGTCCATTGAAGAAGGGTCGTTTGCGGCGAGGAACGCATCGATTGCGTCATCGACGATTTGGGCATCTTGTTGAGCACTCACAATTCCAGTTTCGCAGAACCTTGCGCACGAGACCACATCGGCGAGGGATGAAGTCCGGCCCGCCGAGCGTGTCGTTGTCACAAGATGCTGGCAGACTGTTCTCCGCACATGGTGGGCGTAGCTCAGGTGGTTAGAGCGTCAGGTTGTGGCCCTGAAGGCCGGGGGTTCAAGTCCCCTCGCTCACCCCAGTGCCCGGGCGGTTGGGTGGCGAGATTTCGCTGCCTACACTGCCCGGGCTCTTACCGCCTCTAGCTCAATGGCAGAGCAGTGGACTCTTAATCCATTGGTTCTGGGTTCGAATCCCAGGGGGCGGACCATCCGGTCTCAATTGCCTTGGGACAGGGCAATTCAGACGAAAATCATTCCCCCGTCGACCATGATCGACTGACCGGTCATACCACTCGATTCCTCGGACGCGAGATACACCGCGAGCCCTCCGCACTCGTCAGGCTGCAGATACCGACCCATGGCAATGCGCGCGTGCAGACCGGCGCGCACTGCATCCGGTGTTGTGCCCATCACCTCGGCCTGTTCGATTTCGAGCGCGTCCGACATATCGGTGTGCACCATTCCAGGACACAGCGCGTTGACCGTCACGCCGGAACCACCGAGTTCTTGCGCGAGACATCGGGTCATACCAACGAGACCGTGCTTCGACACGTTGTAGGCGCTCTGGTTTCGTGATGCCCACTTCCCCGATGATGAACCGATGTTGATGATGCGACCCCAACCGTTCGTTTTCATATGAGGCACAACTGCCTGCGACGTATGAAACGGCCCGTGCAAATTCACGTCAAGAATTCGAGAGAACTCCTCGTGCGTGTACTCCTCAAAACGGCGCGAGGTATAGATGCCGGCGCCGTTCACGAGGATGTCGATACGCCCCGAGGTGTCAATCGTTGAGGCCACCGCGTCAAAACACGCCTGCCGATCGCTGACGTCGAGTTGTAACGCCCGCACAGGTGCGGTTGGTGAGTTCGCGCCAAGCGCTTCAAGCGCCCGATCATTTTTTGCAGAGTTACGCCCCGCAATGGTGACCTGTGCACCTTCGCCCACAAACGCGGACGCGATCGCGTAGCCAATACCACTATTGCCACCGACAACTAACGCTGACTTTCCCAGCAATCGTCCACTCATTTCAAAGGACTCCTCTCGCTCGTTGCTCGAGCATCGACCGTACTCGCGCGTTCAGTCCCCCTTCATCTCACGAGTTGTCAATTGATGATAAGCATGCCTAACATTCACAATATGGCCTCCAGCCTCCTCATCACGTTGCGAGAAGGTCTTGAGATCGCACTTGTCATCGCGATCATGCTCGCTTATCTCAACAAATCAGGTCGAGGCGACCGGAAACGGACGGTCATCGCCGGCGGACTTGCCGCTGCTGTCACCTGCATCATCGCCGGATTCGCCTTTCGTCAACTCGTCGGCGACTTCACTGGAAAATGGGAACAGGCGATCGAAGGAATCCTCGCACTACTCGCCGTTGCAGTGCTCACGTGGATGATCTTCTGGATGCGAAGTAACGCTCGAGGCATCGCCACAGAGCTTCACAGCCGAATCGATGCAGCGATCGACCAATCAAACGTTGCACTCGCCTCAATCGCATTCATCGCAGTCGGCCGCGAGGGTTTCGAGACAGTGCTGTTTCTTCTTGGAGCGGAAACGGCGAGTGCATCGGGAACCAGTGTCGTCATCGGCGGGCTCATCGGGCTCGCAATTTCGTCGGTCATTGGTGTCGCCCTCTACGCCGGAAGCACAAAAGTCGACATCCGCTCCTTCTTCAACTGGACTGGGCTACTCCTCGTGCTCTTCGCCGCAGGTCTGTTCGGCAAAGGCATCCACGAATTCCGTGAACTGTTTGAACTCGAGGGTTCGTGGTACGCGGCGCCACTCTGGACGATCGAATCTGGCGCATTCGCCGAAGGAACGAGCTACGACTTCCTCAAGGGACTTTTCGGGTGGCACTACAGCCCCGAACGCATTCGTGTTGTCGCATATTTCGCATATCTCGTTCCGTGCCTGTGGCTGTACTTCAGCGGCATGCGTCCTGCGACAACCACACCTGCGAAGCAGGTCGACAATGACGATTCGGGCGAATTGACCTCCGCAACGACCGTTTAAGCGCCGCTAGCCCTCGCCCATCGACGTCACGATGCGCTCAAGAATCCGCGGACTCGTTGCGAAATTGAGTCGCACATGACCAGAGCCTTCGGCACCGAACTGGGTCCCTGGACTCAGTTCCACTCCGCGCGACTGAAAAAGTTCATACGGCACATCGCCGTCGCCGAGATGCGAACAATCGAGCCATGCGAGATA
>JALRBS010000061.1 GCA_023262325.1 Ilumatobacteraceae bacterium
GAGGGCGGTGTGCCTGGCACTGACGTTGAAGCGGTCTGGGCAAACATCACGGTGGTCGAAGGCCGTAACGGAACCGCGGGCGGGTATGTCACGTCCTACCCGTGCGGCGAGAAGCCCTTTACAAGCAATCTCAACTTCACAACAGGTGACACGCTGGCGAACTCGGCCCTGTTGAAACTGTCGCCGACGGGATCGACCTGCCTCTACGTATATGGATCTGCTCACGTGTTGCTCGATGTGTTCGGTTACACACCCGCCGGCTCCGCCCTACAGGCCCTCGCACCCTCGCGCATTGTTGATACGCGTGTCGCACTCGGAGCGGAAACAAACGATCCGCTGGACAACTCGGTGTTGTCGGTCTCGGTTGCAGGCCATGCGGGCGTTCCGTCAAGTGGGGTTGCTTCCGTCGTCGTCAACATCACGTCTACTCAGCAAGTGACAACCCGCGGCGGATACGTCACCGCCTACGACTGCGGTGAAAAGCCATACGCGAGCAACCTCAACTTCCGCACTGGCAAGACGATTGCCAACCTCGCCGTGGTGCCTCTCAATGCAACAGGCGAGGTCTGCTTCGCAATGAAGGATCGCGCCCATCTCGTCGTTGATGTCGTCGGGTACTTTCTCTCGGGGGCGGGCATTCGCAGCGAAACTCCGCGCCGCGTCATCGATACGAGGGGAGTGCAACAAGTCGGTGCTGCCGATGGCAATGCCGGACCTCTCGAAGTGACCGTCGCACCCGTGACCATGGTCGACGGAAAGCGTGTGATCGCTGCGTCGGTGAACGTGACCGTCACCAACACCACCTCAGGCGCACGTGGCGGCGGGTATGCAACGGTCTACGCCTGTTCTGGGAAACGCCCGTACACGTCAAACTTGAACTTCAAGACGGGCGCAACCGTTGCCGGAGGAGTCGTCGCACCGGTCGATCGCAATGGCAAGTTGTGCGTCTATCTGTACGGCACCGGCGACGTCATCGTCGACGTAAACGGCCTGATCACGTCCTAAACGGTTGACTCGATTGGGACTTGGGGGCCCACGATGTCGTATCGTGCCCTCATGGACCTCAATGGAAGTAGTGCAGTAGTCACCGGCGGAGCCTCAGGAATTGGGGCGGCCGCAGCAAAGCAGCTCGCAGCGAAGGGTGCGAAGGTTGTCGTCGCTGACCTTCAAGAAGACGCAGGAAACGCTGTTGCTGATGCAATTGGCGGAGCATTCTGCAAGGTTGATGTGACGAAGACTGACGACATCATCAATGCGATCGAGATGGCGGTGAGCATGGGGCCGCTCAAGGCACTCGTGAACTCCGCAGGTATCGGCTGGGCGCAACGAACCGTGGGCAAGGACGGCAGCTACGAATCCGCAGCAAACCTTGATGCGTTTATTCGTGTCATCAACATCAACCTCATCGGGACATTCGACTGCATTCGACTTGCTGCGACGGCGATGAGTCGCAACGAGCCCGACGAGTTTGGAGAGCGCGGAGCAATCGTCAACCTCGCGTCGGTGGCGGCGTTCGACGGCCAGATCGGCCAAGCGTCGTATTCGGCGTCAAAGGGTGGCGTCGTCGGCATGACGTTGCCAATCGCGCGTGATCTCGCAGCGGTCGGTGTTCGAGTAAACACCGTTGCTCCAGGTCTCATCGACACCCCGATTTACGGTGAAGGAGAGGCGAGCGAGGCCTTTAAGGCGAACCTTCAAAAAGGGGTGTTGTTCCCTCAGCGACTCGGGTTCCCGGACGAACTCGCTTCGATGGTCGTCGAGTGCATCACGAACAGCTACATGAATGCTGAAACGATTCGCGTTGACGGTGGCATTCGCATGCCACCGAAATAACACCTCGGCAGATAGTGCGCTAGGTCGTGTAGTCGGCGTTGATACGCACGTAGCCGTCTGTGAGGTCGCATCCCCAGACGGTTGACTCGCCGGCGCCGATATTGAGTGAGACGTGAATGAGGACTTCGTCGCCCTTGAGGTAATCGCTAAGTTCAGCAAGTTCGCGTTCGCCGACCTGGCGTGGAAACAACTCGCGGTCACCAAACCTGATGACGACACGTTGTTCGTCAATGTCGGTGTCGTCGCTGCACTTGCCAATCGCCATTGCGACGCGTCCCCAGTTTGGATCGGCGCCGTGCACAGCTGTTTTTACGAGCGGTGAGTTGACGATTGATTTTGCGACCCGCTTGGCTTGGCCGTGATCGCGCGCGCCGTCGACACGAACTTCGATCAGCGTCTCGGCACCCTCGCCATCGGCTGCAATTTGTTTCGTGAGTGATCGGCAGACCTGTTCCAGCGCATCCTCGAACGCCAATTCATCAACAATTCCGGCCGCACCGCTCGCGAGCAGCACCGCGGTGTCACTCGTCGAAGTATCAGAGTCGACGCTGACACAGTTGAACGTTCGATCAACGACACGCCGAAAGATGTCGTCAAGGCGATCAGCGGGCATATCCGCGTCGGTGAGCACTGTTGCGATCATTGTCGCCATGTCAGGCTCGATCATGCCGACCCCCTTCGCCGCACCGGTGACAAGTGCGGTCGACCCAGCGATGGTTGCGGCTGCAATCTTCGGAACCGTGTCGGTCGTCATCATGCCTCGCGCAACGTCAGCAAGGGTTGCGCCACCGGCCCCCGTGCCAATTCGCTCAAAGCCACCACGGATTTGTTCCATCGGGTACGGACGCCCGATCACACCGGTTGATGCAATAAGTACGTCAGTTGGGTCGCAGTCGACATGTCTGGCCACGAGCCCGACGACTTCGTGTGCGTCGTCAACACCTTGGGAACCATTTGCAACATTCGCGTTTTTTGAAATGATGACAAAGGCCTGAGCTGAGCCGTTCGTGAGATGGTCGCGGCTAATCAGCACACTGGGTCCCGCAAATCGACTCTTCGTGAACACACCGCTCGCTGCAATTGGTGACGCAGCGGAAATGATGACGAGATCGTCACTCGAATCCTTGATGCCAAGGTTCGTTACATGGGCGGAAAACCCTTGGGGGAGTGCGATAGGCATGTTCGTACTCATCGAAAAGCCACCATGCTGGCGATGCTAGTCACCGAGTTCTTGGTCACCGCGACTACGCGTGAGCGTCGCGTAGCACGGCCTCGGCGCAGCGTCGTCCCGAATGCAGGGCACCCTGAATCGACGCCGTGTCACGATGGTCGCCACACACGTACAGTCCCTCGGTGACCCGGACCGATTTCTTTGGTGAAAATCGAGGGGCTTGACCTGGCTGGCCGTGCTTGATCGCATCGACACGAAGGGTCCGCCAACTTTCGACCTCACTTCCGAACCAACCAGCCAATTGCGCGCGTGACGCGTTCTCAATTTCGGCATCAAAAACTCCAGGGCATGCCGCTGCGATCAGGTGACGCCCAGGCGGGGCGTAACGCTTCGAGACGTTGGACATCACGGCGACATTGGCAACCGGTCCCGATGATTCGCCGTCGAGAATGATGAGTCTCCGATCGGTCGGGGGCTCTGGCGCATCGAACCACACGCACGAGGCTGGTCGAGAAGTCGGTGGTGCTGTGCCGAGGAGTTCAGCGGCATGCGGGCCGTCGGTAGCGACGACGACAGCAGCGGCATCGATCTCGCCCGAATCGATCCGAACCTTGCGAGGACTCACCGATTGAACTGCAACATTGAGGTGCACGGCCTGTGCGGGTAACTGATTCGCGAGGGAAGTGGTCAGTGCCCCCATTCCGCGACTCGGTACACCAGCGCTACCGGTGAAGAGCATGCGCAAGATGATCTGAAACATGCGCGAACTTGCCGAGAGCGTGGGATCAAGTTGGATTCCTCCAACAAGCGGTGTGAAGAAATGATCGATCATCGAACTTGAGAAGCCGAGCACTCGGAGGGCATCAAGTGTCGGCACATCTGGCCCTCGCAAGAGGTCTACGGCGTCGCCGCGCGTGAGGTTCCGTCGAAGTGCAGCGAGTCGAAGGAGGTCACGCGGTGTCGCGATCGACGCCCGCAGCACGGAACGCATGGTCGGAACTGTCGACCGCCATGATCGGAATGGGTCGCCAAACTCGTGCAGTGTTCCGGACTGTTGAATCAGCGCACCGGTTTCGAATTCGCAGATGTCAAGTTCATCGTCCGTCAAGAACTGGGACAGCTCGGGGTACGCGGTGAGCACCACCTGAAAGCCTCGATCGAGAATGAATCCGTCAACCACGTCGGAGCGAACTCTGCCGCCTACGCCGTCAGAAGCTTCGATGATGACGACAGGCACGCCGTGCTTATGCAAGGTGATCGCACAACCAAGACCGGCGAGTCCGGCGCCGACGACGACAACCGGACGATCGAAATCACTACCCATCAATGAGACAGTATGTCGGACAACGCTTCGTCAAGGTTCTCATGCACAAACGTGAACCCGTCTGCGAGAAGTCGTTGCGGCAACACCCGTTGTCCAGTCATGAGCAATGCATCGGCGAGCTCGCGCCCGAGCAGTAGGCGCGGACCGAACGCTGGTACTGGCACGAGCGCGGGGCGTCGCACTGCTTTCGCAAGAATTTTCGTAAATTCTGCGTTCGTCACCGGATTGGGTGCGGTGAGATTGACGGCTCCAGTGATTGTTGAGGTAAGGAGATGCAAAATTGCGTTGATTTCGTCGTCGAGCGAGATCCAGCTCTGCCACTGCTTGCCCGACGCCATTCGACCGCCGACGCCAAGCCGAAAGAGCGGCAGCAACTTCTTGAGCGCGCCACCTTTCGGTGTGAGCACGATGCCGGTTCGAAGATGCACCGTCGGTACGCCAGCGGCCTCGGCTGGGGTGGTCGCCGCCTCCCACGAGGTGCACACATCGGCAAGAAATCCACTTCCAGCATCACTTGACTCGTCGAGTGTCTCATCGTTGCGACTCCCGTAGAAGCCGATGGCTGACGCGTTGAGGAACCGGCGTTGTCTCCCATCGCTAGCGAGTTCGGCAAGCGCCGCTGCAAGAGTTGATGTCGTTGACGTGCGACTTTCCAAAATGGTGGCCTTATAGGCCGATGTCCAGCGCTTATCACCGATTCCGGCGCCCGCAAGATTGATGACCGCGTCACAGTCGCGTAAGACGTCAATGTCGAGTTCCCCGCGGGTCGGATTCCACCGAACTTCATTCGTGCCTGGTTGATGACGCACGAGCGCAATACAGCGATCTCCCCGCGCAGCGAGTGCGGCTCGCAATTCGGTTCCAATGAGCCCGCTTGAGCCGGCAATGACGACGTTCATGCCGACAAGTTACGTCCGAATGTGCGACGACGCATTGGCGAGGTCAGGAGTTCTGCGCAATCGCTGCGTCGACATCTGCTGTGTTGAAGACGCCCTGAAGAATCGAAACTTCACCGTTTCGATGAAGAATGACGGCTGCGGGCTGGTACGGAATACCGAATTTCTCGTAGATGACACCCGCAGTGTCGTCGATTTGAGGGAACGTCAATCCGCCGGTCTCAATGAAGTCGGTGTACGTACGTTCGTCACCCGACCACGCAACACCAAGTACTGCAATCTCGTCTTCCCAGGTTTTTCGTGCCGCTTCGACCGAAGGGGCTTCTCGCATGCACGTCGTTCAATACGGAGCCCAGAACCAGAGAAGCACGTCCTGGCCTGCATACGTCGCGAGATCAATAGATCCTCCGCCGATGAGGTTTGCCGACCAGTTCAATGAGTCTGGGATCGCCAGAGTTGGCGACGAGTCCACAGCGGTTGAGGCAACAATCACTTGAGATGTTGTGCTCGTGCCCGCGGTCGACGTGGAATTCGCATCGTCACTTACGGTTGAAGCAGTAGCGGTTGTTGCAGTCTCGGCACTATCTGCCGCAGAGCACGCGGTCACGATGGTCAGCGCGGCGAATGCGCTACACGTCACCACGGTGGTGCGAAGTGTCGGACGAACCATTGCTTGACCGTATCGCGCCGGATGTGTAGTCGCCATTTGTGTTCGTAACCTCTTGGTGGTGAAGACAAAGACGTTGCTCCTGCTGTCGCTCGGGTGCGCGTTCGCCATCCTTGCCGCAGGAGCTGGTCTGTTCCTTCGACTTGACGGAGGCCAAGCGACGGATGTGCCAGTGGCGATCGGCGAAGAAGTTGAAGTCGGCGACGTGTTTGTCACCGTGAACGGCATCGAGCAACGAGGTACGACCGCAGCGGTCTTGGTGAGTGTTCGTGGCATTGCCGCGGTCGATATCTCCAACTCCTTCGCGGTGATTGCAGCTGGCGCATCACTCGAATTGGTTCCGAAGGTGTGCGCTGTTGACGCGACCACGACGACAACCTGCGAAGTCGAATTTTTGCTCCCGTCTTCCACTGATGCCCCGTATGTGTTCCTTGCCACACGTGGCGAAGAACGCGTTCGATGGGTATTGGGAGCAGGTGAGACGGCGCTACCGTGACAGTGATGTCTCAACGGTTTGATGTAGTGGTCATCGGCGGCGGCCCTGGGGGCTATTCAGCTGCCTTGTATGCGGCTTCGGCTGGTCTGACGGTCGGCCTTGTTGAGCGCGATCGCCTTGGCGGGACTTGTCTCAATCGAGGCTGTATTCCTGCGAAAGCATTCCTTGAAACCGCCGCAGTGCACCGCCATGTCGCGCATGCTGCCGAGTTCGGCATCGAGGCATCTCAGCCGGTCGTTCGCTTCGACGTCACCCAAGCACGCAAGCAGAACATTGTCGATGGGTTAGTTGCAGGAATCGCAGCGATGTGCAAGGCCCGAAAGGTGACGGTCTTTGAGGGTTCGGGTGTGTTGCGACCGGGCCGACGTGTTGATGTCGTTGGACACGATGGCGTGACATCTGAAATAACTGGAGATTCGGTCATCTTGGCAGCGGGTTCGGTGCCGCGGACGATCCCTGGTTTCGATCCGGGTGGTCCAATCATGACGAGTGATGAGGTGCTTGACCTTGCGGTCATTCCCCAACGAATCGCTGTCATCGGTGGTGGCGCAATCGGATGTGAGTTTGCCTCAACCTTTGCTGACCTCGGCGCTCAGGTGACCATCCTTGAAGGTCTTCCCAAAATTCTGCCGGGTTTGGACGCCGATGTCGCGAACGTTGTGGTGAAGAGTTTCAAACGGAAGTCGATCGAGATCAAAACTGGCGTACAGGTTGTCGGTCATGAACCGAACGGCCAGGGCGGCACGACGGTTCGTCTCGGTGACGGCACCGAACTTGAGGTTGATGCCGTGATTGTCTCGATTGGTCGTCGACCAGCGTCGGTGTCACTTGGGCTTGAGGCGACGATCGTCAACGTCGATGAACGCGGTTTCGTCGTGGTCGATGAATATTGCCGCACGACCGAAGATGGCGTGTACGCCATCGGCGACCTTGTTGACACTCCTCAACTTGCGCACGTCGCCTACGCCGAAGCGGTGATGGTGGTGAAGCACATTCTTGAAGAATCCCCGTTGCCCGTCGACTATTCGCGAGTGCCGTGGGCGATCTACTGCGACCCGGAAGTCGCATGGGCGGGTCCAGGGGAAGACGCCGCTAAGGCCGCCGGTATCGATGTCGTTGTCGGAAAACACCCGTTCAAATACAACAGTCGTGCGCAGATCGTCGGTTCGACGGATGGCATGGTGAAAGTCATTGCGAAGCGCAACCCTGACGGCTCCGCCGGT
>JALRBS010000077.1 GCA_023262325.1 Ilumatobacteraceae bacterium
ATTCTCAAGGTAACTCTTGATCGTGCTAAACAGCGTGGTGTAGTTCACAACGAATCCTTACGCCATTGGTCCGCGAGCCATCTTGCCTTTGGTCTGTGCCTTACCGCCACGCACTTGGATGCCGGAGGTCTTAGCTTCGTCTGGATAACCAGCGCCTTCAGGCAACGCGTTTGTGTTAGGACGCGGCTGCGTATACTTACCAATCGGATCTTTTGTTTCCGCTGGAAAAAAATCAAACTTGTCGTTTGGATTCATTAGCGCCCCCGACCAGTAGATTTTTGGTTCATAGCACGAGATAAATTGCGACCGTACTTCATGCGGTCTAAGCTAGTCGGTCCACCGGCTTTCATGCCTTTGTGCATCGACTTCTCATGCTTCTTCACTTCTTTATCTGCAATCTGTTTAACTTCTTTCTTGTCCATCTTTTGCTCCTTAAGTAACGGATACGGTTACGGTTCCTATCGAAATACCCATCGCCAAGTTGTTTGGCGTTAGACCATCATCATTCAATCGGGAACCGCCAACTGGTGCCCATCCCCACTGTATGATTCTACTACCACCCTCTGGTGTACCGTTAGCTAAGTAACCTGTGCCAGTGGGGTTAATCTGCAGACCATTGTTACCTGAAGTCACGTAGCTAACATCGGGTCTTGGCTCACGTACAGCCTGCGGGTCATTGACTGGATACAAGCCCAACGACAACTGTGGCTGATCTGGCTCCCAACAAGTAGGGCAAACTTTAATCGAGACGTTCTTAGTCTTAATAACTAAGTTTTTTAACTGCGATAGCTTATAGCGAAACCCGCAGCGGTCGCACTCTGCGATTGCAAATTTGCCAGATGAAAATCTGTTTGGCATTTACGTACCAAAGAACTGTTGACGCGGAACAAAACGAACCGGCGCTTTTTCGCGGTCTTCATCAGACGCTAGCTGCCACTGTCGCTCAGCACGCGTCACGTCGAGATCGCATCCGGAGGTGATCGACCACGTATCGAGGGCGAGGTCGCCAATGTCGTCGGCGATCGCATCATCGACGTACGCGCATCCTCGTTTCACATGGCGCACCTGCTCGATCGAATCGTCGACGTCGCTGTCCTTACGCTCTGCGAGCCGCACACACTGTGGTCTGCAACGATTTTTCGGCGCGCCTCGTCAAACGAAAAGCGAATTCGAGTGCATGTAGCTCTTCGTTCAGCGGCCGATGCCGAGCGAGTTGTTGATCTCCTGCTGTTTCATCGGCATCGATCTCTCACAACACCTGTTCCGTTCTTCCCGGATGTCGCTGAAATGCTTGCGGTTGGTCGTCCGCGAGTCGCTGCCGAAAAGTGGAACGGTCGTGAGGCATCTCCCGGAGAACGATCCCGCCCATGGAACCGCCTGTTCTACGAACTGTCATACGACGATCTCAAGATTGCCGTCAACCTTGACCAAAGCGCTCACGACCTCTCCGAACTTCTCGGCTATTTCGACATCGCAACAATGAGTGCAGGTGACTCATGACGGCTGCGACCTTCGATCTCGCGACGCCGCCCGAGTCTGGGCTTACCGTCATCGAAGCGTCCGCGGGAACCGGAAAGACTTACTCCCTCGCAGCCTTGACCGTGCTCGGCCTTGCGACTGGTCGCGTGACCACCCGTGAAGTGCTTGTCGTGACATTTACCGAGGCAGCGACCGCAGAACTTTCGGGCCGATTACGAAAGCGCCTCGTCACCGCAGCCGCACTGCTCGAGACGTTTGTTCCCGACTCGACACCGCCTGAAGACCCCGTCGACCGACTCCTGGTTGCGGGGAGCGATGTTCAGCGAAGTCAACGAGCCGAGCGACTTACGGCAGCGCTCGCCGAGTTCGACGCGATGACCATCTCAACCATCCACGGGTTCTGCCAACGGTTGCTCGTCGCTGCGGGCGCCGCGAGCGCGAATTTGTCGGCCGATGAGAGCGATATTGCTGAGGTCGTCAGCGACATGATCATTTCACGCGGCGAGCCGGTGGCACGTCCCGATCGGGTCATGTCCGCTGTGCGTCGACGACTCGCCCTTCCCGACGCGGCCCTTGCGACACATATACAGGCGAAGCCCGAACATCGAGATGTCATCGACTCGATACGGACAGTGATTGAGGACTCAGTACGCGAAGTGGTGAGACGTCGACGTAGGTGGCGATACCGCACATTCGACTCGCTCCTGAGCGATACGAGACTGTTCGTCAGCGACTCCGAACGAAGTTCGGGACTCATCGCCGAGTTGCGGCAACGATTTCGGCTCGTCCTCATCGACGAATTCCAGGACACCGATCGCGTTCAATGGGACATCTTTCGGACGTGCTTCCTCGACGAACCGGCGCGCGGTCAACCGGCCGCAATGGTCGTTGTCGGCGACCCGAAGCAATCGATCTATCGGTTCCGCGGGGCTGAACTGTCCGCCTACCTCTCGGCGGTTCGTTATGCCGAAGAAAACGGTGGTGCGATGGTGTCACTCGACACGAATTTCCGTTCAGATGCCGGCCTTCTCGCAGCGCTTGAACTCGTGTTTGATGGTGCGACGTTTGGTGACGACAGCGTGACGTTTCATCCGGTCCAGGCAGGACGAACTGACAACGCGCAACTGCTCGATACGAGAGCGACCGCCTCTCCGTTCGAATGGCGGTTGATGCACCCGCCCGCCGACGGCAAGGGAAAGGTTGCTGCTGCCGACGGCCACTCGTGGTGTCGCGCCGACCTCGTGAACGAAGTCATTCGTTATCTCAGCGATGTACGTATCGTTCGCAGTGACGGGTCAGAGGGTCCGGTACAGCCCGCGGATATTGGCATCGTTGTTCGATCGAACTCCGCAGCCCACGAGATCGCGCGCCAGCTGCGCGAGGCCGGCGTTCCGGTCACGACTGGCGGTACCGATTCAGTGCTCGACTCAAGCGCCGCAATGCACTGGAACACGCTGATCGATGCGCTCGAACGACCAGGGTCCCCTACGGCGGCGCGAACTGTTGCGTTTGGCGCCTTTGGCGATCTCGACGCCGAGCAGCTCTGTGACCTTTCCGAGGCCGAAGAACTTCGTCTCATCGAACGACAACATCGACTTGTTCATGCCCTTCAACGAGGCGGAGTTGCGCAACTGATGGCTGAGTTACGCAAGAACGGGTACCAGCAGCGACTCCTCTCGCACCCTGGCGGGGAGCGAATCCTCACCGATCTTGACCACATCGCCGAGTTGCTCCAACGCGGAACAAGCGGCAAACCGACGGATCCGTCGCACCTCGCGGTGGTACTGGCCGACTTCCGGTCACGAGCGGAGGATTCATCAAGTGGCGAATTGCTCGATCGGCGGCTCGACCGTGACGACGCGACCGTCAAAGTGATGACCGTTCACAAAGCGAAAGGCCTTGAGTTCCCGATCGTGTTGTGCCCTGCGCTGTGGAGCTCGCCAGCGGACATGCTCCCGGACGTATTCCTGAACGTATTCCACAGACAATTGTCGAG
>JALRBS010000098.1 GCA_023262325.1 Ilumatobacteraceae bacterium
GCGGTACTCAACGATTCGCTCCAGATAGCCATCGACGTCGGTGTCACCTGCGTTGTGGGTTGCAATCGACAGATGCGTGCATCCGAGCGCTGCCCACTTCTCCGCATGTGATCGCCACCGGTCGGGGTCGCCGCCGGCGTACTGCGCTTGCGCGTGAATCGTGAACCCATCCATTGACAGCCCATGTGCTGAGCGCGCCTCGCGAATCGTGTCGATACACGCCGCTGACTTGTCATTCGGCGAACCAAGAGGAATCCATCCATCACCGAGTCGGGCACATCGTTCGAGCGCTCGCGGCGCCGAACCACCAAAACTCACAGGAATCGGTTTCGCTGGGCGCGGATAGATGCTTGCGAGTTCCATCGAATGGAACTCACCGGAGAAGTCGAACGCGTCTTCTGACCACAAACGCTTCATGTACACGACTTGTTCTTCCAGCCGGTCGCCCTTCCGACTAAACGGAACGCCGAGAGCGTCATACTCAACCTTGTTCCAGCCGATACCGACACCGAGCCGGAATCGATCATTCGACAGCATCGCCACCTCGGCAGCCTGTTTCGCGACCAGCGCAGCCTGTCGCTGTGGCAACACAAGTACCGACGTCACCAGGTCGATCGATTGGGTACACGCCGCAAGGAATCCATACAGGACAAACGGCTCGTGAAAAGCGGTATTCGAGTCGTACGGACCCTGAAATCCACCCGGGCGATCACGCTTGGCCCCGAGCACATGGTCGTACACCATCAGGTGTCCTGCGCCGAGTTCCTCAGCCCCCTGAGCGAAGGCCCGAATCGCGCCGGGGTCGGTACCAATTTCGTGATGCGGGATGACGACACCAAATTCCATCAACGAAGGTTGGCACATTGGCGCGCCATCACCAGCCTCCGGAGCCGCCTCCACCGCCTCCACCTCCAGACCCGCCGCCGCCAGACCCGCCGCCATTGCTGTTTGAGGCCGGGGGTTGAGCCGACGAGCGCACCGCGCTCGTCGCCGACAGACTCGCCATGGTGAGAGCAACCGAGTCATCGATGGCCGAGTTCCCGACGGCCCGAACGGCCTTCTTCCATGCCCTGGAGTGGCCCAAGACCACGGCCCATGCGGAGTACTCGCGCAGCACACCAAGCCGGTATGCCTCCTCAACATGTCGACCCTCGCTTTGTTCAAGAAATCGACCGAATGAAGCGGTCTGCAAGTAGAGCGACGAACCGACGACGGTTCGTGATGCACGCTCACCCCGCATGAGAAAATACGCGAACGCGAATGAAAGCAATGTGAGGTACACGGTTTTGCCCGACGATGACTCGAACACCTGCAGTGCATCCACCTCATTGACGACCGCATCGACAAAGACAATGAACAAGGCATACAGCACCATGAGGAACCATGCACCAGCCGCGTTCATCGGAGGTCGCAGTCGACGAGTTGAGTGCTCCCACCATCCCGCCGATGCGACCTTGTCGCGCAGCGCCTTACGTATGGCATTCCATTGCTTGTGAAATGCCCTGTCGTACTTGTCTGAGATTCGACGCTCTGTCGCTCCACCCGGCAGCAACACATCGACAAGCTGGCGGTCGAAGTCGCTGAGTTCGTTACGGGCCACTTCGAGTCGAAGAAGAACCCCTGATCCCGATAAGTCCAAGCTGATGAGCCCTTCGCCGATAAGGGACGACAGCCAATCCGTTTGAATGTCCCATCCGATGTGCTCAACCAGGAGAATGTTCCCTTCCCACGGGGCAATACCTTTCGGTGCAGCAAATTCGACGGTCGTCATTGCTCGAAGTTCCTCGTCGGTCACTCGATGCACTGGGGAGCCGCCCACCGGATGGGCTGCGCCAGCCGGGTCGAGCGCCCCAACCGAGTTCTTTCCTCGCCACAGACTCCACCGCATCACCAGTGCCGACCCAACGATGACTGCGAGCGCTCCAATCAACGGCCACAGCCAGTTCAGAGGTGTTGACTCCTGCACAGGCAAGTGAACGTCGCCAATATCGTTCACCTCACCAGTGATCATCGCGAATCCGGACAGGTTCAATCCCTCGTTGCGATCAAGCGGTTCAAGCACAACTTCTTGCCCGAAAGGTCCGTCGACAAGTTCACAACCGCCGACCGTCCCCCAATCACCGACCGAGCACAGTGAGTTGTCGAGACGAAACCCATTAAGAATCACGCGAAAACGATGCGTGATGGGGTCTTCGTCAGGGTCGATCAACGAATAATTCAGGTAGCCGTCGAGGTACGCATCGGGGAGCGTGTAGGACAGCACAAACCGATGTTGACCGTTATCGGTCGCGTTGGGATCCCCAATTCTCATCTCGTAGAACCCATTCGAGAAACCGACGTATAGCTCCGAGGACATCGACGGGGATGCCGCGATCACGTTTTCGGGGTACCCAAAATCCGTTCGCACATATCGGCGATAGCCATGCTTCTGCGAACGTCCAAAGTTGATGTCGACGTATTCCGTGACGCGAAGCGAGCCATTCGCCGTTGGCGACAACTCAATGGTCTTCGCGTCGAAAAACACCTCCGAATCCGAGTTCGGACCGCCAGTCCACACCATCACGAATACAAAGCAACCGAAGACGATCATGGGTACGAATTTTCGACCAAGTACCATCCGCAAACCCTAGAACACCCACCGACGAGCACCTGCCGTACGATGACGATATGCCCGGCACGCTTGTCATTCTTCGTCACGGTCAAAGCGAATGGAACCGGCTCAACCTGTTCACCGGTTGGCACGACGTTGAGCTCACCGAACAAGGGCGCTCAGAAGCGACGGCTGCCGGTCACACGATGCGCCATGAAGGGCTCGTCTTCGACACGAGCCACACCTCGCTACTTACACGGGCTGTCGTCACGCAACACCTCGCTCTCGAAGCAATGGGACAGCCTTGGCTGCCCGTCACACGAACCTGGCGCCTCAACGAACGCCATTACGGGGCGCTCCAGGGGCTCGACAAACGCGAAACAACCGAGCGGCACGGCGCTGAGCAGACGCATATCTGGCGGCGATCCTTCGATACCCCACCACCAGCCGTTTCCATCGACAGCAGCGAACACCCCGCCAACGACACGCGATATGGCGACCTACCGCGTGAGGTACTGCCTTCCACCGAATGTCTTAAAGACGTCGTGGAGCGAGTGCTGCCGTACTGGTACGACCACGTCACTCCGCAACTTCTCAATGGAAAAAACGTGCTCATCACCGCGCACGGCAACAGCCTTCGGGCATTGCTCATGCACCTCGAGAACGTGTCGGCCGACGACATCGCCGATGTCAATATTCCAACAGGGGTTCCACGTCGCTACGAATTCGATCCCAGTCTTCACGCCATCGACGCGAAATATCTCGGCGATCCCGTGGCGATTGCAGCCGCAATCGAAGGCGTTGCACATCAAGCCGGCACGCACTAACAATCGAGGGCTCGCAACGAACACGAACCGACGAAAGGGAGTTCGCAGAGCCGAGCGAACTAGCGTGGGGTCGTCATGGCTACGCAGACGGAATCCAGCACATCACCCGACAAACGCTTGAAGCCACACCAGCTGTCGCTGGGACTCGGCATCGGCATGGGAATCTTCATTCTCATCTCGGGGGTTCTCCCACAGATCACGAATTGGCACAACGAGAACGAAGTGCACCGAACGGTATTCGGCAACATTCCCGGACCGCTTCAAATTGCGTTCTACACCGTCATTCCGGCAATGGTCGTGTGGGGGTCGTTCCGATTTGCGGATCGAATGAAGAACTGGGAACGCGGCTCGGTCGCGCAACGCCGGACGACGGCGAAGAATGCGAAACGGCGTGCGGCCGACTTCCGCGCCGGGGTCTACATGCAAACGCTGCTTCGAGACTCCGCCGCGGGTCTCATGCATTCAATGATCTATTTCGGGTTCCTCGTGCTCATGGGTGTCACCACGGTGCTCGAAATCGACCACCAGATGCCCGAGGCTCTCAAGTTCCTGCACGGAACGACATACAAGGCATACGCGCTCGTTGGTGACGTCGCCGGACTCGTCTTCACCGTCGGTGTGATCTGGGCGATCGTTCGTCGCTACATCCAGCGCCCGTATCGCATCCGCATTAAGACGAAGCCGGAGCACGCCGTCATCTTGGGAACCTTCCTTGCAATCGGCATAACCGGGTTTGTCGCAGAGGGGTTCCGAATCGCCGTAGAGGGGATGCCTGCATACGAAAAGTTCTCGTTCATCGGCTACCCGATTGCACAACTGTTTGACGGAATGTCGGCTTCGACATTGTCAACCTGGCACCAGTGGCTGTGGATCTCGCACGTCGTGAGCTTCGTCGTGTTCCTCGCAATATTGCCGGTCACGATGCTTCGCCACGTCTTTACCTCGCCGCTCAACATGTATCTCAAGGACAAGGATCGGCCGAAAGGCGCAATGAAGCCGATGCCAAACCTCATGGAAACCGAACTCGAGAGTTTCGGTGCCTCGGTCGTCGAAGATTTCACGTGGAAGCAACTACTCGACACCGACGCATGCACGATGTGCGGTCGATGCACAAGCGTGTGCCCCGCACACGCGACGGGAAAGCCACTCGATCCGCGAGAAATTGTGCTGAAGACCGGCGAAGTCATGGCCGCTTCTGGCAATCCGCGGGTCTCTCCCCCCATCGGAGTCGACGCCGAAATTTCAATCGGGGCGAACAGTCTCTTTGAGCGCATCACCGCCGAGGAAGTGTGGTCCTGCACCTCCTGTAAGGCCTGCGATGAAATCTGTCCGGTCAACATCGAGATCCTCGACAAGATTCTCGACATGCGTCGTTACCTGTCGTTGATGGAATCAAACTTCCCGGCTGAACTCGGCAATGCCTACCGAGCCATGGAGAATCAAGGCAACCCGTGGGGCATGAACCAGGGTGAACGCGGCGACTGGGCGGACGGCTTCGATGGCGTCACCGTGGTCGACCCGGGCGAGTCACTGTCAGCCGAATATCTCTATTGGGTTGGCTGCGCAGGTTCCTTCGATGACAAGAACAAGAAGGTGACCCAGTCGATGGCGAAACTACTTCGTCGAGCCGGAATCGACGTCGCCATTCTTGGTCCAAGCGAGATGTGCACTGGCGACTCAGCTCGCCGATCTGGCAATGAATACCTTTTCCAGATGCTCGCCATGCCAAACATCGAGATGCTCGATGGTATGGGTGTGAAGAAAATCATCACCCAATGTCCACACTGCTTCAACACGCTCAAGAACGAGTACCCACAGTTGGGCGGCAACTACGAGGTCGTACACCACACACAACTCCTCGAAGAGTTGATCGCCGATGGCCGGCTTGATGTGTCGCAGGCGACGCTCGAGGAACGCATCACCTATCACGATTCGTGTTACCTCGGTCGGCACAACGACGTGTACATGGCTCCTCGCAAGGTCGTCGGCGCGATCAAAGGCATCGAGATCGTCGAAATGCCGCGCAACGGCACGAAAGGCATGTGCTGCGGTGCCGGCGGTGCTCGCATGTGGATGGAGGAGTCGATCGGCACGAAGGTCAACGATGAACGAGCGCGAGAAGCGCTCTCAACGGGTGCAACCCGCATCGCAACGGCTTGCCCGTTCTGCTACATCATGATGGACGACGGCGTGAAGGGCGCCGGCAAGGACGAATCGCAGGTGAAAGTCGGCGACATCGCACTGCACGTGCTCGAGGCGATCGAAAACGGTGAGCGCACCGCGACCGCCATCGGAGCACCACTGCGCGAACCCGTCGCGGGCGAATAGCCGACGCCAACTCGGCCGGTCAGACCAGTCGACTCCGCTGCTGCGGGAGTCAGTTAGCGGAAGTTCTCGAAGTAGCGACTCGGTGTCGGG
>JALRBS010000194.1 GCA_023262325.1 Ilumatobacteraceae bacterium
AATTTAGTAAATGCATTTCTATAGAACCTAAAATGTGGTATATTATTCCTACAATATGAACTAATTATATTATTTTTATTGACAATACTATTAAAGGAAAAATTTCAGCTATTTTTTCATTACTATATGCAAACTTTGAAATTCGCGACGAATTACCGCGATAGGCGAGCGGCAAATTGAAGAAGCGGTTATTGCGCGAACCGTTCTGGGAAGGTCGCACCTGACTCGACTGCGAAGGAATCGAGGGGAAGTCGCTACGGTTCGGCAATGGCAGTGAACGCTGGTGGTCCGCTTCAAGGATTTCGTGTCGTCGAACTCGGTGTCTGGATCGCAGGTCCTGCCGCAGCGCTCATTTTGTCGGACTGGGGCGCAGACGTCGTCAAGATTGAACCGAAGACCGGCGACCCGAACCGATCCTTCAAATACATCTTCGGCGGCGAGCCAGAAACGAATCCTGTGTTTGAGCTCGACAACCGCGGGAAGCGGGGAATTGCGGCCGACATCTCGACCGATGCTGGAAAGCAAGTGGTGCTCGATCTCATCGATCGCGCCGATGTCTTCATCACCAACCTTCGACCGGGAGCATTGCGGCGTGCCGGTCTCGATTCCGACACCTTGCTCGAGCGATGCCCGTCACTCGTGTACGGCCATATCACCGGGTATGGACGCGAGGGACCCGACGCAGATCGAGCCGCGTATGACCTCGCCGCCTACTGGGCGCGGAGTGGCATTGGACATTCGCTTGCCATTCCCAATGCTGGTCTTCCAATTCAGCGAGGTGGCATGGGGGACCACGCGACCGGCGTGGCGCTCGCCGGTGCAATTAGTGCCGCCCTCGTGCATCGTGAACGAACAGGGGAGGGGCAACTCGTGTCGACCTCGCTGTTTCGACAGGGCGTGTACACCTTGGGATTTGACCTCAACGCCCGACTCGACTGGGGGCGAGCGGCACCGATTGCCCAACGTGAGACGATCGCAAACCCGATGGCGAACAGTTATCGAACCAAAGATGGTCGATATTTGTGGCTCGTCGGTGTGTCATCCAACCGACACTGGCCACCCGTTGCACGAGCGCTCGGCTTGCATGACCTCATCGAGGATGAGCGATTTCTCAACGATCGTGCACGATTCAAGAACGCCGCGGAACTCGTCGAAATTCTTGACGCCGCCTTCGAAACTCGCACGCTCGACGAATGGGCGACCGCATTCGCGGAGGAGCCGGATGTGTTCTGGGCGCCGGTAAACACGATCGACGATGTCGTTGTCGATCCGCAGTTTCGTCCATCGGGCGCCGTTGTCAACGTTCCCGAGCGTGACGGATCGCGTACCCGTGAGATGATCGCGACTCCAGCCGACTTCTCCGGAACACCGTGGACCCCACGTCGGGTTGCCCCCGAGATTGGAGAACACACCGTTGAGGTTCTTCGTGAACTCGGATATGACGACGACAAGATTGACGCGTTGGTGAGCGAAGGCGCAGTCGGCACGTGGCCGTGAGTGCCCAGGCCTACTCGCCCTGAAGTGCAGCGAGCAGGTCGTTCCGTTGGGTACGCACCGCCGTTGCGTTCACCCGCTGACGCTCAAGCACCTGTCTGAGGGTCAGTTCAGCCTGCGGTATCGGATGCTCCGCAAAAAACGACTGCACGTCGGCGACGACCGCGTCGTCAGTGAGCAGCTTGACCGAGTCGACCATTCGAACGATCGTGTTCGTCGGGAACCTCGTATTCGCTTCCTGCCAGCGTTGCGCGACGATGCGCCAGGCTGCCGCACCGTGACGCTCGTTGGCGATGCATGCCCGCAGCAGAAATGGTGCGTTTTGCGTTTTTACTGACGAGGACAGCGCGAGTTCACAGGTACGCACGATGAGGTCCTCATCATCGAATTCGGCAAGGGCGTACAGATTCCTCAATTGTTCTTGTGGCGTACCGGCCTCGGTGAACCCACGAAGGAACGCTTCGTACTCGTTGACATCACCGTAAGTAGCTACGACCGTTGTTGCCGCAGCAAGCAACTCGGGGTCAACGCGGGTGCCCGCTCGTGACTGTTCGAGGAGCCCCCGGCACCTTTGGAGTTGGCCATCATCGGCACCGAGTGTCGCTGAAATACGTACGAGTAAGCCGCGTAAATTTCCATCGAGTTCGTCCTCACCTTGCTGTGGCTCGCCAAGGCGTTGCAGGGCGGGAGCGCATAGGTTGCGAACCGACTGTTCGAATGCGGTTCGTCGCGGCGAATCACCGATCATTCGTGATAACTGGCGAAGCGCACCGGCGATGACCTGCCAGACGGGAAGCGAATCCTCATCCTCAAAGCCAAGGAGCACATCGAGCAACTCTGCGGCGCTCAGTCTTCCTGCGGTCATCGATGCGAGGGCGTCGTCAATGAGTGTGTACCGCTCAAGTACATCGAGTGAGCGAATTTCCGCTCGCGTCAACCGACCGAGCAGTTCGACGTCGTACGCAACCCGGACGAAGCCATCTGCTCCCGCATTGACGACAATCGCGCCGGTCGCAGGTACCTCAACGCTGAGATCATCACCCTCGAGCACATGCCGGGATGTGCCCACGGATGTGCGCACTGCAATCGGCACAACCCAGCAAGTGTCGTCGGTGTCCGCTTCGAACGAGAATCGCTGTTGGCTGAGCCGCAACACATTGCCATCGAGACGAGCCAGGATGAGCGGGTACCCCGCTTGCCAGATCCAGGAATCCATGAGGCGCCGTACCGGCTCGCCACTCGTTTCTTCGAGAGCGTCCCATAGATCAGAGGTCTCGGTATTGCCGAGTGCGTGCGTGCGCAAATAGTGCGAGACCCCGGCTCGGAATCGATCCTCGCCGAGGTGCTGCTCGAGCATCCTGAGCAGGGCACCACCTTTTTGGTACGTGAGGACGTCAAACATGCCTTCGGCATCTTCGGGGGAGTTCACTTCGAATTCGACCGGTCGTGTCGACGAAAGTGAGTCGGTTTCGAAAGCAGCGGTTCGCTCGAGGCCGAAGGTTTTCCAGCGTCCCCACTCAGGGCGGAACGCGTCGCATGCGGCGACCTCCATGAAGGTTGCGAAGGCCTCATTGAGCCAAATCCCGTTCCACCACTTCATGGTGACGAGGTCGCCGAACCACATGTGCGCAAGCTCATGTGCAACAACATCGGCCACGAGTTGTCGTTCGGGTTGTGTCGCCGTGGCAGGGTCAACGAGAAGGAGATTCTCGCGGAAGGTGATACATCCGAGGTTCTCCATCGCGCCAGCAGCGAAGTCGGGCAGTGCGAGTAGGTCAACTTTGTCAGCGGGATATGGAATGTCGTAGTAGCGCTGGAACCAGCGAAGGCAGAAGGAGGCCACCTCGAGACCAAATTCGGTGAGATGACCTTTGCCGGGAACGTGGACGATTCGCATTGGCACACCGTCTACGTCAACCCAATCTGTCGCCTCGAGCGGACCGACGACGAACGCGACGAGGTAGGTGCTCATTGGCATCGTGTCGGCAAAGACGATTGTTGTTGTTCCGTCATCATTCGAATGCCGAGCAGTTTCTGACGAATTTGAGACCGCGAGATGTTCGTCGCGCACTGTCATGCTCAAGGCGAAGACCGCCTTGAAATCTGGTTCATCCCAACATGGAAACGCCCGTCGACAGTCTGTCGACTGCATTTGAGTAGTCCCGATCACTCGCTCATTGCCGGCGCTATCGACGTACGTCGACCGATAGAAACCTCGGAGTTTGTCGTTGATCGTGCCCGAGTAGTGAATCGAAAGCACGTGGGTTCCAGCGGCGAGTTCGCTACTCGAGCGAATCGTGAGCCGTTCGTAATCGTCATCAAGCGACCAGTCCGCTGAGGCGCCGTCGAGTTCGATCGATGCAACCTCGAGCTCTGCGGCATTTAACACGATTGAGTCGTGTCCACCCTCGGTGATTGTGAATGTCGCAGACATACGTCCGGTGAACGTTGCGGCGTCAAGTTGCGGTTCGAGATGGAGGTCGTATCTCGATGGCAAAGCATGACGAGGGAGGCGATGCGGATTTGGGGCGGTTTCCATCACGTGGTGATGGTAGCGATGATGAGACGACGGCAATCGATCACGGACTAGCGTCTCAATGATGTCGTCACAACCGTTCGCAGCAGAGCCGGGCGTTCTGTACGACGTGGTTGGCATCGGTAACGCACTCGTTGACGTCATTGCACATGCTGACGACGCGTTCCTTTCGCAACATTCGCTCGTGAAAGGGTCAATGACGCTCGTCGAGACGGATCGAGCGCTCGAGTTGTATCGAGCGGTGGGTCATGCGGTCGAAATGAGTGGCGGTTCTGCAGCAAACACCGTGTGCGGCGTGGCAAGCCTCGGTGGACGGGCGGCGTATATCGGCAAAGTGAGCGATGATGATCTCGGCCATACCTTTGGCCACGACCTTCGTGCCGTCGGCGTGAAATTTGCTCCTGCGAAGTTCCCTCGTGACATTCATACCGGTCGATGCGTCATCGTCGTGACGCCAGACGCTGAACGAACGATGAACACCTATCTCGGCGCATCGAGTCTGCTCGAGCCAAGCGATCTCTCACTTGACATTGTCGCTGCGGGTGCCGTGCTCTACATGGAGGGGTATCTCTACGATCGAGACGATGCAAAATCAGCATTTCGAACCGCCGCTGCTCATGCACATGGTGCCGGTCGATTGGTGTCGTTGACGCTGTCTGACTCATTCTGTGTCGAACGCCATCGTTCCGATTTTCGTGACCTCGTGACCGACGAAGTGGACATTCTCTTCGGGAACGCTGAGGAATTGATTTCGCTCTACCAATCGGACACGTTTGCCGAAGCGGTGAGCGAGGTTCGCCGCGACTGTCGAATAGCGGCGGTCACGATGGGGGCGCGCGGCTCGCTGGTGGTCACGCCAGACGAGGTCGTTGAATCGCCGGCTCATCCGGTGCCTCGTGTCATCGATACGACAGGCGCAGGTGACCTTTTTGCGGCTGGCTTCCTCTTTGCCTACACGCAAGGGTACCCACTTGCCGAGAGCGCCCGTATTGGTGGGGTCGCTGCGGCTGAGGTGATTTCGCATGTCGGACCTCGACCTCTCGTTGAGTTGCGTACGCTGTTGGCGTGAACGGGTGGAGGGACATTGCAGAACGTTGGCGTGAAGCCGAACCCGACGATGACATTCGACGCGAACTTGACGATGCGTTAACCGATGCGAATGCATACGAGGCGCTCTTCGCTGGCCACCTCGAATTCGGAACTGCAGGTTTACGCGCTGCGATAGGTCCGGGACCGCTTCGAATGAATCGGCTCGTCGTTCGGCAGGCCGCAGCTGGGCTTGCCGATTACTTGTTGCAACACGTCGCCGATGCTGCGCATCGCGGAGTCGTTATTGGTTATGACGCGCGTCGCAAGTCAGACCTGTTTGCTGCCGATACCGCGGCCGTGCTTGCGGCTCGCGGGATTCGCGCCCACCTGTTTCCGTCCATGGTGCCGACACCGCTGCTTGCCTGGTCGATTACCGAACTCGACGCTGCTGCGGGGGTGATGGTCACTGCCTCGCACAATCCACCCGCAGATAACGGCTACAAGGTGTATCTCGAGACTGGTGCGCAGATCGTGAGCCCTGTCGACGCTGACATCTCTGCGTGTATTCGAGCCGTCGACCCATTGAACGTGCCGCTTGCGCCTCCTGAATCACCACTTATTGAGTTGCTCGATCAAGATGTACGCCACCGATACCTTGAGCGGACACCACAGGTTCGATATGTGCCGAACGTGAATGATGTCGTTGTTGCGTACACCGCCTTGCACGGGGTTGGGGGAGCGACGCTCGTCGATGCATTTGCGGCAGCCGGACTTCCCGCGCCGCACATTGTCACGGAACAGTTCGAACCCGACGGCAGTTTCCCAACTGTTTCCTTTCCGAACCCTGAGGAGCTCGGCGCAATGGATGCAGTTATTGCTCTTGCCGAGTCGGTGGGTGCCGACCTCGCAATTGCGAATGACCCGGACGCCGATCGTCTCGGGGCTGCGATTCCAACCGCTTCAGGGTGGCGCAGGCTCGGTGGGGATGAGATTGGGTGGCTTCTTGCCGATCACATTCTTCGTCACACTGAGGGCGATGATCGAATGGTGGTGACGACGGTGGTGTCGAGCTCGATGCTGTCCTCGATCGCCGACAAGCACGGGGTGTTTTGCGAAGAGACGTTCACTGGCTTCAAGTGGATTGGTCGTACGGTACTCGAGCACCCAGATCGCCGATTTGTCTTCGGATATGAGCAGGCCCTTGGCTATCTCGTTGCCAACCAACCCCTCGACAAAGATGGCATCACCGCAGCGATTCTTCTCGCCGAGGTTGCAGCCTGCGCACGTGCCGACGGTGGCCTCGAACGTCGCCTCGAGCGCCTCGCCGAACAATTTGGACAACATCGCATCGCCGAGCG
>JALRBS010000199.1 GCA_023262325.1 Ilumatobacteraceae bacterium
TTTTAAGGAAATTTTGTGCAGTGTTTGATAAATCATCATCGACACCGCGCCGAGGTCCATGCCGTTCGTCGCCATGAACAACAGGTGGCTGCTCATTCGATTCAGCTCCGAGAGCAGCATGCGCATCCACTGAGCGCGCTCGGGAATGTCGCCGTCGATACCGAGCAGTTTTTCGGTCGCCATCGAAAACACAAGTTCGTTATTGAGCGGGCTCGCGTAATCCATCCGCGTCACATTTGTGCCGCCCTGCATGTAGGTGAGATGCTCACCAGTCTTTTCCATTCCCGTGTGCAAATACCCGATGATCGGCTTGCATCGCAGAACGGTTTCACCTTGCAACTCGAGCATGAGACGAAGTACGCCATGGGTTGACGGATGCGAAGGGCCCATGTTGATGATCATCGTCTGATCTTCATCCGGGTCGTCTGGAAGATCGCCCAACTTGGCGGCTTCTTCTTCTGACATTCGCAACACCGATCCGACCTCGCGCAACAATTCGCGGGCCGTGAGTTCCGAGCGTGGTCGAAGTTCCTGCGCTCCCTCGTCAGCAATCATCGTCATGCTGGCGAGCCTTTGAACTGAACAGGAATCGCGCCAACTTCGTAATCCTTCCGAAGCGGGTGCCCATCCCAGTCCTCAGGCATCAGGATTCGCGACGGGTCTGGATGGCCGTCAAAGTTGATACCGAACATGTCGAAGGTTTCGCGTTCCATCGCTTCGGTACCTGGATGCACGTCGAACAGGGTCGACAACGACGGATCGCTCGCGGGCACCTGGACCCGCAAGCGGATACGTCGACGATGGGTGATATCGAGCAGGTTCACGACAACTTCAAATCGCTCACCGCTCACCCCGTCGGGCAAGTCGGTTCGTTCGTGGCGTGAGTAGTCGACCCCGGTGAGGTCAACGCACATCGTGTAGCCCTCATCAGCGAGTGCTTTGACGACGCTCAGGTATCGCTCACGAGCCACGTGAATGACGACCTGCCCTCGACTGTCCACCATCGGGCAACCCATCATCTCGGGCATTGGTTCTACGTCGTCGGAAACGTCGATCCCGGCATCAACATCGTTCATCTCAACGCCTTCCTAAAAGGATCGGTGTTGACGTCGCAGGAATTTCTTCGACGTGAATTTCGGCTCCGGCTCCGGTAGCGCTTCGTCGTCGCAAAATTTCGCCTTGCTCGATCTTCGTATGCAAGGTCTCAATTGCGTGAATGAGCGTCTCGGGTGTTGGAGGGCACCCGGGCGCATACACGTCAACGGGAACAATCTGATCGACACCTTGAACGATGGCGTAGTTGTTGAACATGCCTCCACTCGACGCGCAGACGCCCATCGAGATGACCCACTTCGGTTCCATCATTTGGTCGTAGACCTGCCGAAGAACAGGAGCCATCTTTTGGCTAACCCGACCGGCAACAATCATGATGTCCGCCTGCCGGGGCGACGCGCGGAAGACCTCCATGCCAAAACGAGCGATGTCGTAGTGCGCTGCACCCGACGCCATCATTTCAATCGCGCAGCAGGCAAGACCGAATGTTGCGGGCCAAGATGATCGCGATCGAGACCAATTCACAAGGTCTTCGAGACGCCCGGTGATGACATTATGAGTGAGACCGCCGAGGCCATCGTTGATGATGTCGTCGAGTGCCATGTCGTTCGCCTTACGCAGCTTCCGATGAGTCAGAGCCGCCGACTCGAGCCTCAAGACCAACACGACGGATTGTCGTCGACGATGACCGGTCGGGGGACATCATTGCTGCGTCAAAACTCAAGTTTCGATATCGCTGGATCGGGCCCCACTCGAGTCCGCCACGTGCCACCTCATACACAAACGTCAAGAAGAACACCACCGAGAATCCGACGATCGCCCACAACCCGTACGCCCCAAGCGTCGAGCGTTCGACAGCGTAGGGGTAGAGAAAAATGATCTCGATGTCGAACATGATGAACAACATCGCAACAACAAAGAAGGTCACAGGGAACCGTTCTGGTGGCTCGCGGCTCGGAATAATGCCGCACTCGTAAGGGGCTTCTTTGGCGACCGACGGACGATTAGGTGCAAGCAATCGCGACGCAACGAGGCTCAACACTCCGAACAGGAGCGCGAGCACCATGAGAACGACGATGGGAAGATACTGAGCCATTTTGAGGGGAGAGTTGTTGGCCGCTACGCAGATCAACCCGTCGGAAGAGCAGCCTTCCGAGCAAGGTTTTCAGCAACGAAACGGTCTCTTCGATGCAGCATCCACGCTAGCGCGAGGAACACGATTGTTGACCCGATCGTGATGAGCGCTGCCGGTTCACGGCGTGAACCAAGATCGCGAATCATGTACACGTACTGAGCCTCCTGAGAGGAGTCGACCTCCGGAGCCGCCGGCGCCCTCCCTGGCTCGGTACGCAATGGCACATACGGAGCGACCTCAACCACCGTGTAGTACGGCTTATGGAAGAACGCAATCTGGTCGAGAGCGTCGAGCCCTAAAATCTTTGGGTAAGCCTCGCCACCGATTTCGAAGACATTCGTCACCTTGAAGGTGCCTGGATCGAACGCTCCTTCTTCCTCAAGAAAGACGCCAGCCGAGGCAGCGGCCTGTCCAAAGGCTGGTTCTGACTCGCCCAGCACGCGCCATTCCTCAGCGATGAAGCCATCGTAGACCACGGTGTTAATGGCGGCCGGGTCCGCTCCATCGGTGAGGTTCAGCCTGTTCTCGAGCACGCCCGACTGGTAGAGGTCTCCTGCGTCTTGAATGACCGTTCGACCGGGAACCTGCACCCACGACGGGTCAGCGCCCTTCAAACCGATGCCGTAGACCCACCAGATGCCTCCCATGAGCGCCATCCAGCCGGCGAGCCCGCAGAGCGTCACAAGAAATCCGAGACGAGCACCGAGGTTTGTTCCGAGAATGAGATAGATCGAACCCATAAAGGCGACAACACCAAGGATGACGGTCAGTACGCCGCGAAGTTCTGGTTCCCAGTTGATTGCGAGCAACATCGCGGACATCAGAGCCCCCTGACATATTCGACAACTGCACGGAGTTGTTCATCGGTGAGCAATGAACCGAATCCCGGCATACGACCACTGCCCTGACCCTGCACGCCGTATTTCGCGCCGTAGTTCGAGCCGTTCTTAATGAACGCAACCATGTCTTCCTCGTCCGGGAAAGCAACATTCGCCTTGCCGCCCGTGAGGTTCCAACCAAACGCCCCCTGACCGGTGACTCCCGGATCGCCCCAGCTCCAGCCAGGAGTGTGGCAACGTGCACAGCTGTACGCACCGCTGTTGAGATCCAAATTGAACAACGCCTCTCCGTACGAGTCGTAGGTGCCCTCGTTCACGAGCTGCCATGCGCGAGTCTCAATGTCGTTTTGGATCTTGCTCGGCAAGTGGCCCGAAGGACAGGACAGCGGATCGTCCTCACCGATGCCACATTCCTCTCGAGGAATCTGGATTGAGTGGAGATACGAAATGAGCGTGTCGATCTGCTGATCGTTCATCGGTCCACCGCCCTTGACGCCCCATGGGCTCATCGGAGAGAACGGACGACCGTAGACGAGAATGAATCGAACTTCGTCCTCGTCAAACCGGTAAAAGATCGTGTTGAGCGCTGGCGCTTTCCAGTTGACCGCGGTGACTTCACCGGTCGTCGAGTCGGTGACGTTCCATGCTGCCTCTCCACCCGCGCCCGCGTACCCGCCATGGCAACCAGCGCAGTTGAATCCGCCCTCAGCCGTCGGAGCGAACAGTCGCGAGCCCCACTCAACGAACAGTTCTTCTTGCGCTTCGATCGCGCCTGCCTGACGGGCTGGTTCGAACACCCAGTAGAGCGGGAGCCCGATGACAACGATGACGAGCAAGAGCACGCCGAGCAACTGAACACGTTCGAGTCGCGGACCTTCAAGTGCTTCGTCGTCGAGGTACTCCTTGCGGTTTGCTGCAAGTTCGATCTCCGAGCCGAGTTCGTCCTTCGCTGATCGGCTGTTGAGTACGGCGTAGACAATGAACCCTGCCGTCACGAAGACGAGCAGGACCCACGCAATCGAGGTACTGGTCAAGGCAATCATTAGTGTTCGCTCGCTCCCACGCAGTGCGGTCCTTCGGCTTCTTGTCCGGTCGTGTTCGTTCCGATTGGCGTGCCCTGAACGATCGTTCCAGTGTCCACGATGACGTCGCCTGCGGCGGTGAATTCAAGCGGGAAGTGATCCATGCCTCGCGGTGCCGGGCCACCCTTCTTTTCGCCAACGCGGTTGTACTGCGAACCGTGACATCCACATTCGAACCACTGGCTTGAGGTGCACTGCGGCACGCGGCAACCGAGATGCGGGCACTTCTGATAACTCGCGATCAGTCCGCGCCGCATACCAACGAGCATCGACTCCTTGTACAACCCTTCTGCCTTCGCAACTGCGTCGACCGGGTATTCGGTAATCCATGCGCGGGCGATTGGTGCGTAGAAAAACCCTTGCCCCTGTCGGATACCAGAGACAATGTCGTCGTAACGTCCGATCGGCACCTTGCCGCCGAACCCACCAGTCTTCGTTGGCCAGAGGAACCCGACGAACGATGCAGCGGCGAACGCGCCGATGCCGGCGCTCATCAACGAGATTGTCGCCCTATTGAAAAACTGCCGACGGCTCACACCGATCGCCTCAGGATCAGCAGGCACAAACGGTGCAGGGGCAAGATTGCGAGCCGGTGCGAGTGCGGTACCGACTCGGGCCGCTACGGCTTCTGCCTCAACTGCTGCTCCGGCTGACACCTTCGACTCAATTCCTGCGGCGCGGCGAGCCGCCCGATCACGCGCAAGTGTTTCATCGCTCAGGGCGCCTGCGCCACGGATGTCGTTGCGACGAGCAAGCGTTGCGAACGACGCTCCGGCGAGAACGACGAGAACGACGACGGCGATGATGATGACTGCGGTTGCACTCATGACGACCTCACAACTCGAAGAAGAGTCCGTCACGCCATGGCAGCGTGAAGTTGAATCCCGGTCCACGGAAGAACGAACCAATCATGACGAGCACGGCCCAGAACATGAGGTGCACGGTCATGATCGAGGTCGCAAACTTGCGATCCTCTGGCTTGTTCGACGGATTCCGGTCGATGTACGGGGCGAAGATGAGCACAATGATGCCGACACCCGGAATGGTCACGCCAGCGACCATCGGGTGGAACATTGTGAGCAGTTCCTGCAGCCCGAGGAAGTACCACGGTGCCTTCGACGGGTTCGGAGTCTGGTTCGGGTTCGAGTGCTGCAGCAACGGTGCATTCACCCAAATCGAGAACAGGAAGGTGAATGCGGTGCACGCAAGTGCGGCGACGAACTCTGCGGCCAGCAAGTGCGGCCAGGTGTGGACTTTGTCGACCGGAGTCGCTTTAACTTCTTGAATTGAGCCCGACTTCACGACGGTGAGCAGACGCTGGGTGTGTCCGCCTGGGCCAGCTCCAACGGGCACTCCGCCACCGACAGGGGCTGTGGCTACTGCTGCAGTCGCTCGTTCAGCGACCGCTACGCCGCCACCTTGCTCACCACCAGCATTCGACTTCGCAGACTTTGACCGCTCGAGCAGATGTGCGGGAATGCGCGAATCGCCCGCAGCCTCACCTGCGGGTGCAGCAGCATCGGCTGCAGGCTCGGCAGCAGCCTTTTCTCGAGCCTCTTTCGCTCGCTTCAGTAGGTGTTCGGGAATCTCAGTCATTGACGCAGCCTCCGATCACAACGGTCCGCTTATGCCGCCGTCCTTGCGGACTCGCCAGAAGTGAATTGCCATGAAGATCACGATGATGAACGGGAAGAACAGCACGTGCAAGACGTACCAACGCAGCAGCGTTTCGGAACCGATTTCGGCGCCGCCAAGCAAGACGAATCTCACCTCTTGGCCGAACACCGGGGTGTACCCCATCATGTTCGTACCGACCGCGACCGCCCAGAGGGCCAGCTGGTCCCACGGCAGCAGGTAGCCGGTGAACGACAGCAGCAGGGTAAGCGTCAGCAAGATCACGCCGATCACCCAGTTGAACTCACGAGGCGGCTTGTAGGCCCCGTGGTAGAAGACGCGGGCCATGTGAAGGAACACCGAGAGCACCAT
>JALRBS010000043.1 GCA_023262325.1 Ilumatobacteraceae bacterium
AACCACTGGTGCTACGTCGGGCTCGAGGCTGAGATCCCCAATCCCGGGGATTTTCGCCGCACGGTGGTGGGCGAGCGTTCCGTGATCATGGCAAGGGACAAGGGCGGCAGCATCAGCGTTGTCGAAAACGTGTGTGCGCACCGAGGTTTGCGCTTTTGCCGTGAGCGACATGGCAACGTGGATGGCTTCCTTTGCCCTTATCACCAATGGAATTACAGCCTCAAAGGCGACCTTCAAGGCGTGCCGTTTCGCCGCGGTGTGAAACAAGACGGGCGAATCAATGGGGGTATGCCACCGGATTTTGATCCTAAGGAGCATGGGCTGACCAAGCTCAAAGTCGCTCTGCGGGGTGGGGTGGTGTTCGCTTCATTTGACCATGGCGTTGAGTCCCTCGAAGACTTTCTCGGACCAACCATACTGAAGTACTTTGACCGCGTGTTTAATGGGCGTGGACTCAAGGTCCTGGGATATCGCCGGCAGCGGATTCCAGGCAATTGGAAGTTGATGCAAGAGAACATCAAAGATCCATACCACCCGGGCTTGCTGCACACCTGGTTCTCCACATTTGGTCTCTGGCGAGCCGACAACAAGTCTGAACTAATGATGGACGTGCACCACCGCCATGCGGCGATGAGTTCCACCCGGGGCAAGGGCGGAAAGGATGACGAGGTCGTCAAAGGTGTCGAGAGCTTTAAAGAATCAATGACATTGAACGACCCCAGGCTTCTGGATATCGTGCCTGAAGCTTGGTGGGGGGAGCCGACCGTCGTCATGACCACGGTGTTCCCCAGTCTGATTGTGCAACAGCAGGTGAACAGCGTATCGATGCGTCACATCCAGCCCAACGGAAAAGGCTCTTTCGATTTTGTCTGGACGCACTTTGGATTCGCAGATGACACCCCTGAGATGCAGCAACGGCGCTTGATTCAGGCCAATTTGTTTGGTCCGGCTGGATTTGTGTCGGCCGATGATGGTGAGGTCATCGAGTGGTCGCAGGAGGGCTTCTCACAAAAGCCAGCGCACCGCACGCTGCTCGAAATGGGCGGGCGCGAGGTTGAAGAGACCGATCACATGGTCACGGAATCATTGATCCGGGGGATGTACGCGTACTGGCGCAAGGTCATGGGCATATGAGCAACGTGGACTTCAAAACCTACTCGGATCTCCTGGCGCTCTACACGGAATACGGGTTGGTCTGCGATTCAGCCAATTGGAACCAGTGGCCAGAATTTTTCCTGGATCACGGCTCTTATCGGCTGCAACCCAGAGAGAACCACGAGCAAGGCTTGCCTTTGTGCCTGCTGGCGCTTGAAAGCAAGGCGATGATTCAAGATCGGGTGTACGGCGTCCAGGAAACCATGTACTACGACCCGTATTACCAGCGGCACATCGTGGGCACTCCGCGTGTCTTGAGTTGCACAGGCGAGGGCATTGGGCAGCGCATCGTAAGCGAGGCCAATTACGTGGTCATTCGCACCAAATACGACGGTGAGGCCACCGTATTCAGTGCAGGCTTTTACCGCGACGCCATCGTGCGCACCCAGGCAGGGCTGAAGTTTGAGTCTCGCCTGTGTGTGTATGACACCGAAATGATTGCCAATTCGGTGATTTATCCCATTTGATTGAAAACCTATGAGTGGCACCAACGAATCCCATTGGATCGATATCGGCAGTGTCGACGATGTCCCTGTCGACGACGTCTTTCCGGTCAGTGTGAACGGGAACGAATTTGCACTTTTTGGTGTGAGCGGTCAGGTCTTTGTCACGGACAACTTGTGTACTCACGGAGCGGCAAGGCTCAGCGATGGATTTTTAGAGGGGCATGAAATCGAGTGTCCCTTTCACCAAGGGCGATTTGACATCTGCTCAGGGAAAGCCCTGTGTGAGCCCCTGACGGAAGACCTTAAAACCTATACTGTGAAAATCGAAAACATGCGCGTCATGCTTCGATTGGACTGATTTTTCAACGATAACCACCCCAAAAAAGGAGACAACATGAAACACACTGCCCTGGCTCTCGCAGCCGCAGCCCTCGCTGGATCATTGCACGCCGCACCCGTGAAAATTGGCTTCGTCACCACCTTGACGACCGGTGCGGCAGTGATTGGCAAAGACATGGAAAACGCGGTCAATCTCGCGATGGAGCATCTGGGAGGCAAAGCAGGCAATACCCCTCTCGAGGTGATATTCGCTGACGACGGCTTCAAGCCAGAGGTGGGCAAGCAAGCGACGGATCGATTGGTGAAGCAAGACAAGGTGGATTTTGTCGCTGGCTACATTTGGTCGCATATCCTGCTTGCGTCACGCAAGTCAGCGCTTGATAACGGTGTGTTCTTGATTTCTTCCAACGCAGGTCCCAGCCAAATGGCTGGTAGTTTGTGTCACCCAGACTTTTTCTCAACCAGCTGGCAGAACGACCAAACCCCCATGGCGCTAGGCGAGGTGCTCAACAAAAAAGGCGTCAAGTCGGTGTACATCATGGCCCCCAACTATGCTGCGGGCAAAGACATGGTCGCCGGTGTAGAGCGCTCATTCAAGGGTAAGGTTCTAGGCAAAGACTTGACAAAGTGGGGCGCGGATGCGCAGCTGGACTTCTCGGCTGAGTTGGCCAAAGCCCGTGAGAGCGGTGCTGAGGCTTTGTTCGTGTTCTACCCTGGTGCTGCTGCCGGCGCGTTCTCTAAGCAGTACCACCAAGCCGGTTTGGCCAAGGTGCTGCCGCTGTACTCTGTCTTCACCATCGACGGTATTTCATTGCCCAAGCTGCAAGCTGCAAACTTTGAGGGCGTACTGGGTTCGCGCGTGACTCAGTCATGGGACCCAACGCTCGACAACGCAGCCAACAAGAAATTTGTCACGGACTTCAAGGCCAAATTTGGCACTTACCCGTCTTTTTATGCAGCGCAAAGTTACGACTCGATCATGCTGATTGCGTCTGCAGTCAAAGCGACAGGTGGCAACATGGCTGACAAGGCAGCGATACGCAAAGCTTTGAAAGCAGCCAACTATGAATCCACCCGTGGCAAGTACACCTACGGCAACAACAATATCCCGATCCAAAACTTCTATCTCCGTGAAGTGGTGAAAGACGGGCAAGGCAACTGGACGACCAAGGTCGTCGACACGGTGTACACCAACCACCAGGATCCATTTGCTTCTGAGTGTCCTTTGAAGTGATTCTTTGAGGCTCAAAGGTTGGTTGCCCTTGTGGTAACCGACCTTTTTTTCGTGATCTCTTGGAGGATCGAAGTTGGACTTTGCATTGTTGATCATGCAAATCTTGAATGGTTTGCAGTTGGGTCTGCTGTTGTTCTTGGTGGCCTCAGGCTTGACGCTGGTGTTTGGTATTTTGGATTTTGTGAACCTGGCTCACGCATCGCTGTACATGGTTGGCGCCATGGTGTGTGCAAGCTTGACGCTCTCGTTAGATAACTTTTTGCTGGCCGTCCTGCTGTCGCTCCCTATCACGGCTGTCGTGGGGTGGGTGGTTGAACGTGTGGTCGCTCGCCGCTTGTATGGACGAGACCATTTGGACCAGGTGTTGGCCACGTTTGGATTGATTTTGGTACTGACCACAGGGGCTCACCTGATTTGGGGGCCACAGGGCATTGCTGTGCCGCTGCCTCAGTGGTTGCAAGGGCAGGTCAGTTTGGGCGAGACCTTGGTTTTGCCCGTTTACCGGTTGGTCATCATCGCCACCGGCTTGGCTGCCGCAGGTTTTTTATTTTGGCTCGTCAACTACACTCGTTTGGGGATGTTGATCCGTGCCGGTGCGTCCAATCGCCAAATGGTTTCAGCTCTGGGCATCAACATTGAGCTTCTCTTCTCTGTTGTTTTTGCGCTTGGCGCGGTATTGGCAGGGCTGGCAGGTATGCTGATTGCACCGATCACCGAAGCTTCATTGGGGATGGGCAACAACATCATCATCACCGCTTTTGTGGTGATCATTGTGGGCGGTATTGGCTCCATGAAGGGCGCATTCATCGCTGCCATGTTGATCGGCCTCATCGACACCCTTGGGCGCGCCTATTTAGATGGCGCATTCAAACTGTTCATGACATCGGAAGCGGCTGAGAACTCAGCACCTGCACTCTCAGCGATGTTGATTTACATCATCATGGCTTTGGTTTTGGCATTCAAGCCCAAAGGCCTGTTTCCCCCGAAAGTGCGCTGATGCAATCACATTACCCCAAACTCACCCTCGCCGTGATGGTGTTGCTGGCAATCGTGCCACCGGCGCTTTATCTGAGTGGGCACACCTTTTACTTGGATGTCGCGACGCGCTTAACCATTCTTGCGATTGCGGCCGTCAGCTTGAACTTGATCCTGGGCTACGGCGGGCTGGTATCCTTTGGTCACGCTGCCTATGTGGGTTTAGGCGCCTACGCCGTTGGCATACCTGCTTACCACGCCTTGTACGGTGGCTTGGAGGGTTGGGGGCTAGCCTCTGCCTCCGGTTTGCTGCATTTCCCTTTGGCGATCGCGGTGTGTGCGCTGTTTGCACTCATCACTGGGATGGTGTGCCTGCGCACCAAGGGCGTTTACTTCATCATGATCACCATGGCATTTGCCCAAATGGTGTACTACGCGATTGTCTCAATTAAGACGTATGGCGGTGACGATGGGCTCACCATTGACTCGCGCTCTGAGTTCCCGGGTATCTCGCTGGATGACCCTTTGCAACTTTTCGCGCTCTGCTATGGCATGTTGGTACTTTGTATGTGGCTCGTTCGTACCATCGTGCATTCCCGGTTTGGCATGGTCTTGCAAGGCGCCAAAGGCAACAACGAGCGCCTCATCACGATGGGCTACAACACTTACCGCTATCAACTGATCGCCTATGTGATTTCTGGTGCGATGGCTGGTCTGGCGGGCGTCTTGCTCGGCAACTTCACGACCTTTATTTCGCCTGAAATGATGGACTGGACGCGCTCAGGTGAGTTGATGTTCATGGTGATTCTTGGTGGCGTCGCCACGACCGTTGGCCCCGTGTTGGGCGCGGTGGCCTTTTTATTGATCGAAGAAGTGCTGTCCACCATCACTGTTTACTGGCAACTGCCGTTCGGCATCTTGCTGATGCTGGTGGTGATTTACAGCAAGGGGGGCTTGTCACAGATCGTTGGTCAGTGGTCGAGCAAGCATTCCCGCTCGCCAAAGCCCACTGAGGGGAGCAACCCATGAGTCAAGCTCTCTTAGAGACACGGCATTTGATGAAAGCTTTTGGCGGAATTCGTGCCACAGACGATCTCAATCTGCAGGTTCTGCCCGGTGAGTTGCACGCCATCATTGGGCCCAACGGCGCTGGCAAAACCACCTTGATCACACAGCTGTGTGGAACCCAGTTCCCAGACAGTGGCCAGGTTTTGTTCAAGGGCCAAGACATTACCCGTGTACCAGCCCATGCGCGGGCACCTGGGTGAAAGGCACCGGTAAGGACGGCGCACCTCGAGAGGTGTACGTGTACCACGTCGTCGACAACGACTGGTCGATGAGCGAGTACCGGCATCAGGCTGTTGTCTGGCAAACCGCGGTCATGCCGGCAGTCGCCATCGAACTCATCGCGAGCGGCGTCTGGATGCGACCGGGTGTTGTTGGTCCAGAGGCCCTGCCGTCCGAACCGTTCCTTGACTTGCTCGACGCATACGGGTCTGAATGGGAATGGTTGGAGTACAAAGACCGTGCTCCGCTCAGCGGTTCTTAGCATCACCGAGGCGGCAGGCCGGTGTGCCTCCGGGTAGCCGGTGACGATTGCGAGCAATCAGCCGATACACGACAGCACTCAATTGGTTCAGTCCCGGCAATGCAATTCCCCGCCCAACCATCCCCCATGCTCCGCCGCGATACCGCAGTGCCGAGGCGATGGCGAGATGGCCGCTGCGCACTTGCCCCTGTCGATCGACCCACTGAAGCGCCGCGCTGCACTCCGCGGTCGTGAGGCCGAGCTCGTCGAGGTCAAGGTTTTGCCATGGTTCCACCTGTGGTAGGCGGAGCCATGCGCGAGCCTTATTCGCAGCGGAGGTGCAGAAGGAACAGTCGCCGTCGAACACGAGAACGGGAAACGGAGGTGCTGGCGTCACATCGTTCCGATAACGGGTTGCGCGTAACGCATTCGTTGTTCGTAGCCAGTTTCGTACGGCAAAAACCCGTGCCGATCCGGGTACAACATTTGCACCACTGAGAGCGGCTGTGCGCTGTACTCCTCGATAGCAGGGCACCACGCCCGGGCGTCGTCTTCGCTAAGCGGCGCAAAGGCGCACCGCTGCTCGCCGTCAAGAAGTCCGACGAGTTCGCAACCGAGCGGGATCTCCGTTCCTCCACGAAGCGCATCAACAGCGACGCTGATCACGTCACTGGCGGTCGCAGGCGCAAGTCCAATCACAAGAATTTCGGCGAACCCGGTCAGCATCGTGACACCAATCGAGTACGCATGGGCCGGACGGGCTGACGCCTCGTCAACGGCTGGGCGCACTGCTTCAAGTGCCCAGCCGTGTGTTTCGATCATCCAATCGATTTTCTCCCGGTGAGGAATGTTGAAGTCGGGCAACTCGGTCGTCACACCAACAGTCTCGCGCAGGAAACGGTTCGCGACACATGGCGGTACCGTCTCAGTCGATGCGAGGGCAAGCGTCGATGTTGCTGCGACCGAGGTGGATCGCGTTTCACGTTCTCGTCCTCGTGCTCGTCGTCGCGATGGTAAATCTCGGCCTGTGGCAGCTCCGGCGACTCGACGAAAAGCGCGCTTTCAACAGCACCGTCTCGGAGCGCATCTTGCAAGAAGCAGTACCGCTTGAGACGCTTGTGCCAACCGGAGTTGATTACCGCGACAAAGACGCATCTGAGGTCGCATCGTTAGCGGAGTGGCGCCTCGTCACGGTGTCCGGCGAATACCTCGTCGACGAATCATTCCGCGTCGTGAATCGTTCGCAATATGGGCGTGCAGGGGACAACATCGTCGTCCCACTCGACCTTGGCGACGGACGAACCGTGCTCATCAATCGTGGCTTCGTACCCATGGCGACAACCGTTCCGCCTGTGCCGGCGCAGCGGGTCACTGTCGTTGGTCGGGTGCATCCGTCGCAAGAACGATCGCGGTTTGGTGCGAGCGACCCGGACGAAGGGGTGCTCACCGAAGTGCAACGAATCGATATCGAGCGGCTCGCATCGCAAACGACGGGCAACCTTTTGCCGGTGTACCTCGACCTTGTCTCGTCCTCCCCCGCCGAGCTTGACGGATTGCCCGAGCCGGTCATCCAGCCTGACCTCGGCGAGGGCAATCATCTGTCCTACGCGATTCAGTGGTTCATATTCTCGATAGCTGCGCTGTGCGGTTGGTTCGTCGCCATCAGGTCATCGCTCCGACGAGCCCGGCGTCGATCCACCGATCAACAAGCGTCTCCGCAAGTTGCATCACCGGCACCATCGGGTTAACCGACGGAATTCGAGGAAATACGGACGCATCAGCAACGAAGAGGTTCGAATACCGGTGCACTCGACCGAGCCGGTCGACAACACGTCCCATCGCGCATCCCGACGAGGCATGGCTATACACAGGGGTTGACGTCGCGATCTGAGAGTGAACCCACTGTTCAAGGTCATCGGTCGATCCTTCGCTGAACCCGTCGAGCGATGAGCGATTCGGGTGTGACGCGCCGACCGACCGCACCGCTGCAACGAGACGCTGTAGGTCGCGTTCATCCTTACCAATCAAAAATTGAACGTCGGCACGACCGTCAGCATCAAGCGCGACATGACCCGCTGAATACGGTCGCATGAGCGCAGGAACAACGACATATTCGTTAGCGATCGTCATTGCGATCGACTGCACATCACGATCACGGTTCAGGTCGTGAATTCCATCCGGATCGGAGTCGAGCCGTTGAAATCTGCACGTGATGCTCGGATGATCCTGCAAGCCCTCACCGAGACCATCGACAACCACACCTGACCGCATGAGAAGCGGACCCGAGGCGAGCGCTCCCGCGCAGACGACAACAGCATCCGCCTCCCACGAGCGACCATCGATGCTCGAAACAGCGGAAGCGACACCGCCGTCAAAGTCGATTCGGCTGATCGCCACACCGAGGTCGACCGTGAGACGTGCAACGTCTGTGCTGCCGAGGTACGCCTCCGCCGTCGTCACCCGTTGACCGTTACGTGTCTGTCGCCGAACGCCGTACGAGCGTTCGACCGGAATTCGAAGATCGTGTGCGAACGGCCCAGTCGTTGCGAGAACGAGACCGTTGATCGCAGATCCACCGCCGAGCCCCGAGCCTGAGGTGTACCGAACACGCGGCCCACCCTTGACCCGTCGAACGAAAAGATCGTCGATCGTACGACCTTCGACGTTCACCGCCTCGGTGAGATCGTTCGTCGTCGGATGGTCTGATCCAAGGTCGAGCAGGCTCACCGCTGATGCGCCAGCTTCGAGAAGGCGTGCAGCGACGACACTGCCCGCAACGCCAGCGCCGACGACAACCCACGATCTGTGCACGACTCCATCCTGCCATCACCGCACCGAATTGCACTCCGCTGCGCAGTCGCTCACTCTGCCAAAATGTGGCGGTGTCGCCACAACCATCGCCGACCGCATTCATTCTGATCGAAACGGACGGCTCGGGACGCGAAGTCGCACGGCCCACCGCACTGTGTCGCGGACCTTGGGACGAGCACTCATGTCACGCTGGACCCCCAACGGCACTCGTGGCGCGGGCGGTTGAACGGCTGCTCCCCAACCATCGTCTCGTACGCCTCACCATGGAGATCACGCGCCCGATTCCGATGGCTGGGTTCACCGTGGAAGCCGAGGTCACCAGAGCAGGCAGACTTGCAGCGACCGCGCACGCAGCGATTCTTGACCTCGATGGCAAGCGCGTCGCAACTGCGACGACCGCACACCTCGCAAGTCAGCCCGAGGACGCAGACATGCCGCAACTGCGATCGGTCGCTGGTACGTTCGACTCCGCCGTGCCCGGTCCGTTTCCGCTCTCTCAGACCCGCCACGGTCTCACCTGCTTTCCCGATGGCGTTGAGGTTCGCTACCCGACTGGGCAGGATGGTCGCCCCGGACCAACACAGCTCTGGATGAAGACCGTGCCGATTGTCGACGGCGAAATACCTTCAGCGTTCGAAGCAATTTGTCCACTGGCCGACTGCGGCAACGCGATTTCACGAAATGCCGAGCCCGACCAATATGGGTTTCTCAACACCGACCTCACGATCTACATGCATCGTCCCGCACGTGGTGAGTGGTTCGGTAGCGATGTCGTGTCCTACTGGAACTCCGACGGCATTGGCATGTCCGACGCTCAACTACTCGACGTCAGTGGAGTAGTCGGTCGAGCCGTCCAGTCCCTCGTCGTCGCAAAAGCGTGACGACAACTCAGGCGAGTTTCTCGACGAACCCCTCGAGTTGGCGCAAATTGCGACACTCGTACACCCCGTCGGTGTGGTTGCCGTATTCCCCAACAATGGAGTCTCCGGTGTTCCAATATGAACGAGGTTCAGGGTTCAGCCAGTAGACGTGACGCGCCTTGCTGTTGAGTTCTTTGATCACCCAAGACTGACTTGCGTGGTAGTTGTTTCGAGCATCGCCGAGGAGCAACACCGTTGTCTTCGGACTCACGTCCTTGCCGTACCGCTCCCAGAACACCTCGAACGCGTGCCCGTAGTCGGAATGGCCATCTACCCAGACGACATCGGCCTCGGTGTTCACGCGATGGATTGCCTCGGTGATGTCCTCAGTGGCCTTGAAGTATTCGGTGACCTCATCGATTCCGTCAATGAAGACAAATGATCGAACCTTCGAGAACTGGTTCGAAATCGCGTAGACGAGCATGAGCGTGAATCGTGCAAATGCTGCGACAGATCCAGAGATATCAGCGACGACCATCAACTCAGGTTTTGCCGGCCGTGGGTACTTGAACTTCGGTTCTGCCGGAACGCCGCCATAACTCAACGAGTGGCGAACCGTGTTTCGGAAGTCCAGCGGTCCCTTCCGTCCATGCTTTCGCTTACGTGCGAGTCGAGCCGCAAGCTTGCGCGTCAATGGCTGCAGTGCCTTGCGTAAGCTCACCATCTCTTCGCGCGAAGCGTGCATGAACTCGACATCTTCGGGCAACGGCTTCCGCAGGGTCTTCGCCATGGCCTCGGCTCCACGATCGGCGACGAGCCGTCGACGAATTTCGGCTTCAACCTCTGCCTTGAACTCGGCAATTCGATGTTCGAACTCCTCGCGCTCGAGACGCTGTTCAAGACTCGTGCCCGGGCTCAGCGCCTGCTGCTGCGCCGCCTCCATCATTTTGGCGAGCATCCCATCGAGATCAAGATTTCGCAGCGTCCGATACAGGTAATAGGTTCCACCCACCGGACGTCCCGGCTCCATACCAGCAAAACGTTGCACCGCTTGGCGAGCCAATGCTTTCATCAGTGCTTGATCGCCCTGCATGAGCGCCTGCATCAACAGGTGCGCGATTTCTTCTGGGGTAAGCGCGTTCAGCGAGCCCGCTCCACCTCGGCCATCACCCTCTTGCGAGGCGTCCTGCATCTCTCGCCACAAGTCATCAAGTTCGCTGTCGCCATCAGAGTTCGCAAGGCGATATTCGGGTCCGCGGAGGCTGAAGTACACCTCAAAGACCGTTTCGAAAGAACGCCAATGGGCCTGATTCTTGATGAGCGTTGCACCTAGCGCGTACTTAAACGCTTCCCGGTCCTCGATCGGGATGTGCTGCACCGCATCCATGGCGTCAAGGTTCTCCGTGAGACTCACCGGCAAGCCGGCCTCACGGAGCTGCACGACGAAGCCGTTGAGCAGGTCGAGCATCGACCGAGACTCAGTGACAGACATGATCGAAGGTCACTCGTCGACGGAGAGATCTTTCGCCGCTTTGGCGATATCAGTCTGGTACTTCAACAGGATGTGCAGCGTCTCCTTCGCAACGGTCTCGTCGATCGTTTCGATGTTGAGCAACAGCAACGTTCGTGCCCAGTCGAGCGTCTCAGAGACGCTGGGAGCCTTCTTCAAGTCGAGCGACCGAATGGATCGCACGATTCGCGCAATTTGGTCCGCGAGGCTTTCGGTGACACCGGGAACCTTCGCAAGCACAATCTCCCGTTCTCGCTCCATCGTTGGATAGTCGACGTGCAAGTAGAGACAACGACGCTTCAAGGCCTCGGAGAGTTCACGGGTGTTGTTCGACGTGAGAAAGACGAGTGGAATTTGCTTCGCCTCAATCGTTCCGAGTTCAGGAATTGACACCTGATATTCGGACAGAATCTCAAGCAGCAGCGCCTCAGTTTCGACCTCGACACGGTCGACCTCGTCAATGAGCAGGACAACCGGGTCATCGGCAGTAATCGCCTCGAGCAATGGTCTCGTGAGCAGGAACTCATCCGAGAAAATATCGTCGTGAATTTCGCTCCATGAATCCGAATCACGATCGGCCTGAATTCGAAGCAGTTGCTTCTTGTAGTTCCATTCGAACAATGCTTTCGACTCATCCAGACCCTCGTAACACTGCAGACGAATGAGGCGGGCGCCAGTGAGTTCTGCGATCGACTTTGCGAGTTGCGTCTTACCGGTACCGGCTGGACCTTCGACGAGCACTGGCTTTCCGAGTCGGTCAGCGAGATACGCAACGCCAGCGATGCCATCGTCAGCGAGATAGTCAAGATCGCGCAAGCCATCGCGGACTTGTTGGACGGTCTCAAATCGGTTCACGAGTTCAGCAGCCATATTCCCCGACGCTACTTGCCGAGTCGCGAAATCACCTCATTGGCTTTTTCGATCCAGACTCGTCAGAACATCTCGTCGTCATTGTCGTATTGCCGATACAACGCGACGTCGATCACGAGGGCATGCGCGATGCCGCAATGACACGAATGACCACCGCTAACGTTTCGCCGTGCGCGCGTCGGACACAGGGGACCACGATGTGGATGGAACGTCACGACGTCCGTCTGATTCACCCTCGTCGATTGCAATCTCAACCTCTGGACTTTTCGTCGGGCTTGCAGTGCTGCTGGTCGGCACGGGTCTCTACGCGACACTCGTGGGTGTCCGGTCTGAATTTGAACAATTCGGCACAGCTGCGATCGGGCTCATTGGGGCGGCGTACTACGCCGGTTTCGTTGCAGGGTCTCGCCTCACATTGCGCATCGTTGGCACAGTCGGTCACATCAGGGTCTACGCGGCATTGTGCTCGACCTTGGCAGCGGCTGCGCTCGCGTCAGGAGTGCTCGTCAGCCCAGTGAGTTGGCTCGCCTTTCGTTTCATCGCTGGAGCAGCCATCGCCGGTGTCTACGTCGTCGCTGAGTCCTGGTTGAATCAACTTGCGTCGAACTCAAATCGCGCGCGAATTCTTTCGACCTACGCGATGGTGACGATTATTACGTACGGTGGCGGCCAGTTGCTGCTCACGGTGTTCGATCCGCTCGGCCTCACCGCATTCTGTGTTGCAGCGATCGCCATCACTGTGGCGGTATCGCCGGTCGCGCTCTCAGCGGGTGCGAATCCCCCAGTGGTGGAGCCACCCAAACACCTCTCACTTGGTCAGATGTTCTCACTCGCCCCAACAGGTGTAGTGACCGCGTTTGGCACCGGAGCGGTGATGGGAGCCGTCACGGCGTTCGCACCGATCTACGCAGCGCGATCATCAATGGATGTCGCTCGCATTGGTGTATTCACTGCGATGCCAGCGGTCGGCTCGCTGCTCTTACAAGTGCCGATTGCATCGTTATCAGATCGTCTCGATCGACGGAAGGTTGGTGTCGTTTCGGCGCTCGTCGCAGCGGCATCGACCATCCTGTTGTACGTCAGCGGACCGAACACGCCGGTGGGGTTTTTTTCGATGGTGCTGCTCGGCGGCACAATGTATCCGCTCTACTCAATTGCGGGCGCGTACACGAATGACCGTCTTGAACCATCGCTGCTTACCGCCGCCGCCGCGCAACTCGTCGTGCTCTTCGGAATCGGCGCATTCATTGGTCCAATCCTTATGTCGATTGCAATGTCAGCATTTGGAAACGATGCCTACCCGATCTCGGCTGCGGTCGCCCTCGTCGCAGTCGCGTTGTTTCTTGCCGTGCGCATCGCCCAACACCCATCCGCTGAACGCGCGTTACCCGAACACGACCTCGCACTCGACACTCAGGCGCTCTACGTTCCCGCCACTGCGGTAGCGATGGGACGCAGGCTTCGCCCAGGGCGCGTTCACACGACCACCGAATCAGATATCGACGTTCCCTCGCCCTAAACCAAAGGGACGTCGACGCCCTGCATCACTGCCGCAGCGACAGTGTTCTCGAGCAAACAGGCGATCGTCATTGGGCCGGTGCCACCGGGCATTGGAGTAATCGCTCCGGCTACTGGCTCGACTGCGTCGAAGTCGACATCGCCGACCAGACCATGCTCGGATCGCGACACACCAACATCAATGACCGTTGCGCCCGGCTTGACACATTCGGCGGTGATGAGTCCGGCCTGACCGACGGCCGCAATAAGAATGTCGGCGGATCGACACACCTCAGCAAGATTCGAGGTCCGCGAATGAGCGAGCGTCACTGTGGCGTCAATCCCTTTGCGACCGAGCAGCAACACCTGCGGCAGCCCAACGAGAGTTGAACGTCCAACAACGACGGCGCGAGCGCCCTGCGTCGCAACGTGATAATGCTCGATCAACCGCATGACACCGAGTGGAGTGCACGGCGCATGGCCCGGTAGTCCGCGCACGAGGCGTCCGAGCGATCGTTCGGTAAGTCCATCGACATCTTTCTCCGCAGGAATGAGCGCGAGTATTCGCTCGGTGTCGAGGTGACCGGGAAGCGGGAGTTGCACGAGAATGCCGTGAACCTGCGGGTCGCGTGCGAGCGAACGAACTGCAGATTCAACTTCGTCCTGCGTTGCCTCAGACGGAAGTTCGAGGCCGCGGGACACGAGTCCCGCTTCAACAGCCTTCCGGTGTTTCATCGAGACGTACACCCGACTTGGGGCATCATCACCGACGAGCACAGTTGCGAGACAGATCGACGGCGACCCAGCCTGCAGCAGCCGACCGGCCAGCATCCCAACCCTCGTGTCACGAAGTCGATTTCCGTCCATGAGAACGGCGCCGTTCGGAGTTCGTTGAAAGTCGGTCGCAGTCACAAATAATGAGCCTACGACGCAAATTTCACCGCGAGAGGTTGATTAGATACGGCTATGTCACGACCGATCAACCGAGTGCGCCGCCAAGCGCTACTCGACACCGTGGTTCACTATCTCGGCGAGCACGGCGTCGGTGTTTCGTCACTACGCGGTATCGCCCGCGACTTGCACCTTCACCCAAACAATCTTGTCCACCACTTCAGCACCCGGACCGACCTTTTGCGCGCCGCTCTACAGCGCGCTGTCGAACTTCAGCGAACACCAGTCGAGGCGGCGGCCCATCGCCATCCTGGATTGACCCAAGGAGACCTCATTAGGGCGTGGTGGAAGTGGACAATCTCAGACTCCGCTCGCCTCGCGCTTGCCCGGATCGGCGTCGAGGCCGCAAGCCTTCCACCTTCTGTGCTCAACCTTCGACCTGACATGCCAAGGTTCGCGTGGCAGGAAGGGTTTTTTGAGCGCCTTCTCGAAACCGGTCTGCCGCGAATCGACGCACTTACTGAAAGTTCACGAATTACCGCAGTTGTCACGGGGCTCGTCGTCGACGTCGCAAATGGTTCATCGAAGAAGCGGTGCACCGATGTACTCGATGTGGCGCTTCGCGATCTTGACGGTCGTGTCGCCAGCGCTACGGGAATGGTGCCAATGGCAGCGACGCATGCTGCTCGGGTCGACCGCGCCAAAAAGCCGGGGACCATGTTGAATGCCGTCTCCTAGGGTTTATCGTCGACCCTCTTAGGGCTACTCCCGTCGAAATGACATCTGCTCTATCGACGCTTTGCGCGTCGCGCCGCACGGTTCGGTGGTGCCCCACCAGTTCGTCGGCTTGAGGCGACTGGCTTCGCACCTCGATTGCCACCCGCTTTGTAGGGCTGCGCACGGAACCACAGATTGCACGCCCATTTCTCTCCGTCGGAGACCGGCATGCCGCCGTGGAGGGAGTGAGGATGAAGATTCGTTGCCTCGTCGGAAATGTTGTGAAAGATCACTAAACGACCTGGTTTTGCTTCGACTTGAACGTCAAGTTTTGGGAAGATTGTGCCGCCGCCACCGGAGGGATTGTTGAGGTACATGAGCGCCGTCAACACGCGCTGACCGCCGTTCGAGGTCCGCAGTTGACCCTTCTCGGTTCGCAAATCCCATCCATCGAAGTGCGGCCGATACTCCTGCGTCTCCGCGTAGTGGACGACTTGCATCGATTCCGAGTGGTGAGGGGCGATGCCGACGAGGTCGCTCACCCGGTGGACGACACCTTGCACCATCGCTGAGTCTTCGTACCGAACCCATGCAACGGAGCCGGTTCGTGCCTCAGATGTTGTGTTCACGCGGGTCGATGTCACCTTCGCTGCTTCCAGCCGGGGCCGAGCGATATCGATGATGTGATCGCGTTCTTCCTGCGAGATGAAATCGTCGATAACCCACACAATCGGATCCGACGCGAGTTGCTCACCTATCGGGTAGGACTCGTGCAATTTCACCAAAACATTCTGCCACGCGAACGCGCAGGAGAGGATCCGCCAATGTCGAAACTGCGGGCGCCCCGCTACCTAAACAAGTCGCGTGAGGAATCTCGTAGAACCGGCGCCATTGTCGCCGAGTCACTCGCCTCAAATTGAAGGCCCGAAAGCACCGCAACAGGAATGCGTGAGGTGTTGCCTTTGACGAGCTCGGCGGCGGCTGCAATTTCGTCAACGACGCAGATCTCCTGCACCTTGAACTCGTGACCATGTGGGTCGACCTCGCCGATATAGGAACGAATCGGATTGATACCGGCAAGCCCGACACAAACATCCGTCTGACCTTCACGCCAGGGCCGACCAAAGGTGTCGCTGATCACGACGGCAACATCGACACCGTGCGTCGCGAACGACGATCGAATGTGACGCGCGGATGCATCAGGATCTTTCGGAAGCACCACGATTCGCCCATGTGCCCCACTCGATGATTGATCAACGCCAGAGTTCGCGCAGACAAAACCGTGATGGGTTTCGGTGATCAGCACCGGACCGATTTGACGTACGACCCTTCGGCTCTCGCGAAGCACGATTTCAACAAGCCGTGGATCTTTCTCCCACTGAAGTCCCCAACTCACAGAAAATTCGGACGGCTCGACATCGTCAAGTTCAATCGTCGCACCCTCAGACTTCGACACGATCTTCGACGTCACAATGACGACGTCACCGTCGGCGACACGACGACCACTATGTTCGCTTGCCTCGAGAATCATCGACGCAAGGTCTGAACCCGGCTCGATTTCTGGCAGTCCTCGGACCGGAAAAATCGAAATGGCATCATCGATCACCCTGCACAACGTATCGGGACTTCGAATCGCCACAGCGATGTTTGCCATCGGCGACGCACCTGTGCCGTGTGAGATACTCAGGGCATGTCGGACGCCCCGGTATTCCACATCGATCTCGAATCATTCTGGCATGACCCATTTCCGGCTCTCGCCGAGATGCGAGCATCTGCGCCGATCTGTTTTGTGCCCGAACTCAACGCAACGCTGCTCACGAAACGCGACGACATTCATACGTGCGAAAAAAATGTTGCCGTGTTCTCATCGGAGCAACCCGGCGGACTGATGAACGTGCTCATGGGTCACAACATGCTGCGCAAAGACGGCGAGTCTCATCGAAAAGAACGTTTCGTGTACTACCCCGCAATCAGCCCAAACAAGGTGAAGGCTTGGTGGGCCGAGGTGTTCAGCGAGATCACCTTGAATGCCCTCGCGACCCTGAAACCACAAGGTGCCGCCAACTTCGTTCCAACCTTCGCGACCGAAGTGAGCGGCGAGGCGCTCAAAGCGATGACAGGTCTCATCGACGCCACCTACGTCGACATCGACCGGTGGAGCCAGGCGATGATCGACGGCATCGTGAACTACTCGGGCAAACCTGAGCCGGAGGCACGTTGCAATGCAGCAACTGCAGAAATCGACGCCGCAATCGACGAACGGTTGCCGTTTGTGACGAAAAACCCTGACATGAGCCTGCTGTCGGTCATGCTCGAATCGGGCATGCCCGAAGAACAGGTGCGGGCCAACATCAAGCTCACCATCTCGGGTGGACAGAACGAACCACGAGACGCGATCGCCGGCGGCATCTTCGCCTTGCTCACGAACCCTGCACAACTCGAACTCGTGCAAGCCGGAAAGGTCACCTGGCTCGACATCTTCGAAGAATTCTGCAGATGGTGCCCACCGGTGTGCATGGTGCCGCGACGGATTGCGAAAGCACATGAATACAGCGGCGTCACCTTCGAGCCAGGCGAACGCGCCTTTCTCATGATCGGCTCGGCGAATCACGATGAGGATTACTTTGACGACCCCACGACATTCGACGCAACCCGCGACCACACCGCGAGTCTCACCTTCGGCGCTGGTCCGCATTTTTGCGCCGGAGCGGCGGCATCTCGAAGCCTCGTTGGGGACTACGCACTGCCGCTCGTCTTTGACCATCTCGACTCACTCGCGCTCGACAGCAACGCGCCGGAGGTTCGGTTTGGCGGCTGGGGATTCCGAGGACCGCTCTCGCTACCGGTGACCTGGTCAGCTGCATAGAGCGACACGAGGGCACGATGCTGACGGAACAGTCGGTTGCTACAGCAGCGATCACGTGGTTTCGCGCGACATGGGACCCCGACATGACGCTTGTGCAATGGCGCGAACAGTTGGTCGATTCGGGTTGGGCCGTTCCCTCATGGTCCGAGGCGTGGTTCGGGCAGGGACTTCCGGCCTGGGCTGAGCGTGTTGCCCATCGAGCAATCCGCGAGGCTGGTGGCGTTGCGGTGCCTCTCGGGGTTGGCATGGGACTCGCTGCCCCAACGATCTACGACCATGCTGCCGACCCGGTCAAGCGAAAGTACCTTCGTCGAACGCTCACTGGAGAGATTACCTGGTGCCAGTTGTTTTCCGAGCCCGGCGCTGGGTCAGATCTCGCCGGACTCCGATGTACGGCGGTACGCGACGGCGAAGAATGGGTGATCAACGGACAGAAGGTGTGGAACACGATGGCACACCGCGCGGATATGGGGATCCTCGTCGCTCGAACAAACTGGGACGTCCCAAAGCACGCCGGCATCACCTACTTTCTCGTCGATATGCACCAGCCGGGCATCGAGGTTCGACAGATTCTTGAAATGAACTACCACGACTCCTTCAACGAGGTCTTTCTCAGTGACGCACGGGTACCCGCCGATGATGTCGTCGGGGGCGTCAACAGCGGTTGGAAGGTGGCGCGCGGCACCCTTGCCCACGAACGCTCATTCGCGTCAATTGGCAGCGTCTACTTTGCCCCAACTGCGTCCGGTCGAGTTGTTGAGGAAGCAAAGATCGAAGCAGCTGAGTTCAACAAGACCTATGAGTGGTACCCGCAGCGCATGGGTCGTGCCGACCTCACCATTCCCAGCGCCCAAGCGCGAGGTGTGAGTGCTGACCCGGTGCTTCGTCAGGAACTCATGAAGTTGCACAGTTTTTATCGAGCCTCAGAATGGACCGCTGAACGAGCGAAAGCCGCGCGAGCGCTCGGTAAGCCACCCGGATCAGAGGGCTCGATTGGCAAGCTTGCTCTCTCGCGCATCGCACACACCGCGAACCATGTGCATTCAATGATCTCGGGCGCGCAAGGAATGCTGAGAACCGGGGATGATCCACTCGATGCGGTCATTGCTGAGGTACTCGTCTCTACACCTGCTCAGTCAATTGCGGGCGGCACCGACGAGATTCAACGCAACATTCTCGGAGAGAACGTGCTCGGCTTACCGA
>JALRBS010000058.1 GCA_023262325.1 Ilumatobacteraceae bacterium
GGCATGATTGCGCACCATCAGGGTGCAATCGACATGGCCAATGATGTTCTCGCAAACGGAACGAACACCGAAATCAACACACTGGCAAAGGCAATCATCTCCGGCCAAACTGCCGAGATCGAGGTGCTCAGAGGCCTCGTAGGTTAGTTCCCCCCTGCAGAAGGCGCGTCACACCCAGGTGTTGGCGCGCCTTCTGCCTTTATGGGCAGACCCCGGTCTGACATCACATGGCATGGCATTTCCCCGCATCAACTTCACCAATGAAGAAATGCACCTCGCCGTTGCACAAGCAACCCAACGCGCTAACGACGAAGATCAACGACCACCCCGGCCGTTGCAGTCGCGAGTTCTCTTGGCGACACCGCAAAAACATCGTTCCAGGTGCCAGCGGCCGCCCATACCTCGTCGTATTGCATCAAATCCGGGTCAATGAAGATTCTCAGTTGAGTTGCCAAACCCAAAGGCGGCACACCGCCAATTGGGAATCCTGTTGCGGCTCGCACCGTGTCAGCATCGACCCGCTGACATTTCAATCCCCCAGCCGCAACCGCAAGTTTCGTTTCATCTAGCTGGTTCGACCCACTCACATACGCGAGAACCACTTCCCCATCGACACCAAAAATGAGACTCTTGACAATCTGGCCGAGCTCAACGCCGATCGCGTCGGCAGCTTCCTGAGCGGTTCGTGTGCCATCAGGAAAGGTACGCGGTTCGATTACGAGGCCGAGTTGACGGGCGGCCTCCACAACACGAGCCACGTTCGGGTGCACTTCAGACGACATCATTCACTTCCTTGTCCGCATACCGACTTCGAACGAACAGATACGTCGCTCACACAATCCGAGTTGGATTCGCACCAGCCGTACCACGTGTGACAGCGTAGGAACCAGAGCCGGTATCCCCCAACAGGAGTAACTATGAGCAGCGCATTGTCAGCCGCCGAAGCCACAGAGTTTGCCGCAAAGGTTCGCGATTTCTTAACTGCGAACGCGAAATCCGGGCGTGGGCGCGACATTTCCGCCGCCAAAGAATTTCAGGGAAAACTTGCCGCCGCGGGTCTCGCCGGAATTCCATTTGCGAGTGAGTTCGGCGGCGCTGGGCTCACACTTGAGCACGAGCGAATCTTCCGTCAGGTCGCTCAGGAGTTTCCCATGATGACAGGAGAACTCGTCATCAGCCATGGCATGTGTCTGCCGGTGCTCAACGAATTTGGCACCGACGATCAGAAACGCAAATTCATGCCCGACAACATTGCGGCGCGCACCGTGTGGTGCCAAATGTTCTCTGAGCCAGGGGCGGGCAGCGACGTCGCAAGTTTGCAGACGAAAGCCGAACGTGATGGCGACGAGTGGGTGCTCAACGGCCAAAAGGTGTGGACCACATTGGCACATGTGTCCGACTACGGGGTCATCATCGCCCGAACGGACCCTGAGCAGCCAAAACACGCCGGCATTTCGATGTTCATTCTCGATCTGAAATCACCAGGTGTTGAGATTCGACCGATTCACCAAATTGACGGCGGCAGCCACTTCAACGAAGTGTTCTTCTCTGACGTACGCATCCCCGCCGAGAACCTGCTCGGCGAATACAACAACGGATGGCGACAGGCAACCGCAATGCTCATGTACGAGCGAGTCGCGATCGGGTCAATGAACTCCGGCAAGATCACTCAACCCATGTACGACATCTTGGCGAAGTGGGCCAAACGATCCGGGGCAATCAACAATCCAGTCGTGCGCGACGATCTCATGAAGGTCTATTGCATGGAAACGACAAAAGCGATGGTCGCCATGCGCAATCGTGCGGAAATGAAGGCCGGCAAAGCACCTGGACCCGGCGGTTCGCTTGGCAAGTTGTACGGCTCGATCATCGCGCGACGTTTCCGCCAAATCGCTCAGAACATCGCAGGTCCAGCGAGCGTCGCATGGGACGGCGACAACACCGACGAAGAGGCGCTCAACATCAACATGATCAGCTCGCTGTCGTCGGGTATTGCTGGCGGCACCGACGAGATTCAGCGAAACATCATTGGTGACCGTGTGCTCGGCTTGCCCCGAGACATCTCAGTCGACACGAATGTTCCATTCAAGGAACTTCGCGTCGGCACGCAACGCACCTGAGCGGGCTACACCGCCGCGCTGTGGTCAGAGGTGTTCTCTGCCGGACCGCCGAAGTAAAACACGAAGACGCCGACAAACGACATTGCCGCGGCCGCAAGATAGGCGGACTCGTAGCCACCCGCAATGTCATGCAGCCACCCGAGAAGCCATGGGCCGCCGGCGGTGCCAAACACCGTATAGAATTGTGTACGACCGAAAAGTTTCGGATACTCCCGAACGCCGAAGCGTTCCGCAATGAGCAACGGTTGCAACATCAGAATGTTGCCAACCGTCGCCCCAAACAAGATGATGAACGCAAACAGAATGACCGCGTTGTGCGATAGGCCGAGACCGGCGAGCGCCAACATCTGAAAGAACGACAGCACCGTGATGACCCGCGTTAGGGGATATTTCGGGAAGATCTTTCCACCCGCGAGGCGGGCCACAATTGAGGTAACCGCAAGCGCCAAGGTCGCAAACGCTGCTGTTGCTGGCGTTGTTCGTTCTTCGGCAAGTTTCACCAATTGTTGAATGCCGCCAACCTGAGAGCCAAGCGACAAGATGTAGCCGATTGTGACAGCAATGAAGAACCTGCTGCGAATCGCAGCTGCATACGGGGTGCCCGAGAACACCACCGCAGCCGAACCTGGGGCTACACGCTCGCCATCGGGAAGGAATCCATGCTCGGCAGGATCGCTCTTCAGCAAGAACCAACCGGGAATGACCGTGCCAACCACAAACACGAGTGCAAGCCACGGAGCAGCACCTGCCAACGTCTGATGATCAACAAAGGACTTCATTGCCGGCGTAATGGCAACACCACCGAAGGAAAGCCCTGTCGACGCCACCGAAATCGCCATTGCTCGACGACGATGAAACCACCGAGTCACCACAGTCGTCACGGTCACCAAGCCCGACGCGGCAAAGCCAACTCCGTAGAGGCAATACACGAGGTAGAGCTGCCAGACCGCACTGATGTGCCCAAGGAGCAACAGAGACACGGCGCCGATGACACCACCGGCAACTACCGCTCGACGGGCATCTTGTTTCGCAATAATTCGAGCTACGAACAGACCAGTGATTCCCGACACGATGAAGAACACCGTTGTGCCGAGTGAGAGCGATGCAATGTCCCAACCTCGCTCCTTGCTGAGCGCATTGAGGTAGACGGCGAGCCCGTAGAACCCGAGACCTGCTGAGGTGGTGAGAATGAGAAATCCACCGAGGACTACTCGCATTCCGGGGAACGTAGGTGCAGGCTCGGTCAAAGTCGCACCTTGGGGGGTTCAGTTGTGGACACGTGTGAACCGTAGCGAGTTCACACCGCTAGGTTGCGGTTGTGACCATCTGCTCGTATGAGATCCGGCACCACGGGAGGCCGCTGTGGCACGGGTGACACCATGCACGGCCGTGTGCGAACTCGACGGCGACCTGTGCATCGGTTGTGGTCGAACGCGAGCAGAAATTGCAGCGTGGGCCTATCTTTCGGATGAATCGGCGCAGGCGATCATCGACCGCATCGACCGCCTGAATGTCACGTCACATGCGGAAGAGATCATCGAGGGCTGACGACGCCGTCTCGGCAGGCTCCTCTTCCTCGACGAACGCCGCATAGCCGTCACTCTCGAGTACCGCCGCCAGTTCGGGACCACCTGATGTGACGATCTGGCCTTTGGCGAGAATGTGCACGTGGTCGGGTCTCAACTCGTTGAGAAGTCGGCTGTAGTGAGTGATCGCAAGAACGCCAAGCGGCTGTGTTGCATCGTTTGACAGTTCTTCAACACGGCGAGAACAGTCGCGCAACGCATCGATGTCAAGCCCCGAATCGAGTTCGTCAAGAATCGCAATTCGCGGACGCAACACAGCGAGCTGCAATGTTTCGTTGCGCTTCTTCTCGCCTCCCGACAGGTCGACGTTGAGTGGGCGGTCAAGAAATTTATGATCGAAGCCGATGCGGTCGGCTTCGTCGCGAAGCAGATCTCGAAGTCCGTTTGCATCACGTCCGCGATAGTGGAGCGCCTCGCCGAGGACATCGCTGAGAGCGACGCCAGGCACTTCAGTCGGGTACTGCATGATGAGATGAAGGCCTGCCACCGCACGTTCCCACGTTGAAAGCGCCAACATGTCCACACCGTCAAGGGTCACCGAACCTCCGGTCACCGTGTACCCAGGTCGACCCATCACGACCGCCGACAACGTGCTCTTACCGGCGCCATTCGGCCCCATCACCGCATGCACTTCGCCGGAACGAACGGTGAGATCGATGCCGCGCAGAATCTCTTTACCGTCGACCTCCGCACGGAGACCCGAAATCTCAAGGGTGCTCATCGGTTCACCTCGATGGTCACCACGTCTCCATCGATGGCGACTCGATGGACCGTAACTGGCACCGTCGCCGGCAACGTATCCGGTTGACCGGTGACGAGATTGAACGCGCTGCCGTGTCGAGGACACTCGAGCGTGCAGGCGTCCGGCCATACTTCGCCGTCAGCAAGGGACACATTCGCATGACTGCACACGTCATCAATCGCGTAGACGGCTTCGTCAAGACGTACAACAGCAACCGGCACACCATCGACGACGACACGAGTTGCTGCACCAGAAACAAGTTCACTCAGTCGAAGTTCTGCGCTCATTGCACACCACCAAGCGACAGTTTCGATGCCACACGGGCACGAACCTCATTAACAATGTCGCCTTCGGGCAGTTGCGCGAGTACCTCGTCGAAAAAGCCGAGCACGACGAGCCGTTCGGCAACAACTGGCGGCAGACCTCGACTTTCGAGGTAGTAACGCTGTTCCGCGTCAATTGGTCCCACGGTGGAGGCATGGCTACAGCGCACATCGTTATTTCGAATGTCAAGGTTGGGAACGCTTTCCGCCCACGCACCCTCGCTGAGCGTGAGGTTGCGGTTCGTCTGGTTCGCTGAGGTGCCTTTTGCATCTTCTCCAATAGAGATGAGACCGGTGTACACACTGCGTGCGGTGTCTTGCACTGCACCCTTGAACAACAGGTCACTTGAGGTGTGCGGAGCGATGTGATTCTGGATGACACGAAAATCGTGCATTTGGTCTCCGGCTGCGAAGTAGAGGGCAACCTGGCGAATGCTGGACCCCGGTTCACGCGACGACACCTCGGTTCGCACACGGGTGTAGTAGCCCCCGAGTGTGATCGTTGAAAGTGACACCGAGGCATCACGACCAGCGTCAACAAGTTGGTGTCCGATCTGCCAGGAACTCTCGTCAACGTCATTGACGGCGAGGTAGGTCAAGGACGATCCCGCACCAGCATCAATTGAGAGCAACGGGCTGACAAACGCCTGCGCTCCAGCGGCCGACGTGAAACGTTCAATCACCGTGCAACGAGCATTCGCACCAAGTCGAATCGTTGTCCGTGGAAACTCCGCGGCACCGTCGACAGCGGTATGCACGAGCACAATCGGCTCGGCGACATCTACGCCCGCCGGAACGTCGATCGTTGCAGCACTCATATGTTCGGCGTTGAGGTCAGCGAACACGTCGGGAGACGTCGGACGGCCCGCCTGATCGGCACCAAATGTCACGAACTCGGTTCCGTTGGCCACCGAAGGTGTTGCAGCACCAATTTCGTATCTCGAAAGGTTGAGTTCTTCGATACGGCTGTATCGCCAGATCTCGGTATCCGGGCTCGGAAGCTGTACGTCGAGCAGTGCGGGCACCCTTAAATTCTACTATCCAGGTAGTGGAAATTCACCCGGTGCTCGTTAGCCCCGTCGTCGAAATAGTCGTCTCCACCCGGACTGGTTCTCACGTGCCTCGCGTTCAGCCGCAAGTTCTGACATGACACCCGACCCAACCGCATTGAGGATCTCCTCAGCGGCGTCGAGCACCGCTGCCGCCGTGCCGTCGTCAAGACCCTCCGGCTCAGGCGGCGTCGCGCTCACCACGAGCGACCCATGCGCCCACGCAGCGTCTGCGAGCCGACGTTCGTACGCCGGGCAATCATCAGGGCAACGCCACGGAGCATCAGGCGCGAGATCAAGATTGCACTTGCGAACAGTGTCGCCGCTCGCATAGGTACGCGACTCGAAGTTCTTGCATTCGGTTCGCATCGGCATCAGGGTCACCTTACGAGACGGGCAACCCTGCGAGACAGCACTCAGCCGACAGAACCCTCCATTTGCAGTTCGATGAGTCGACTCCACTCAACGGCGTATTCCATCGGCAGCGTTCGAGTAATTGGCTCGATGAACCCGTTCACCACCATGGACATAGCCTGCTCCTCGGAGAGCCCTCGGCTCATGAGGTAGAAAATCTGTTCATCGGCGATTTTCGACACGGTCGCCTCGTGGCCAATTTCGGCATCGCGCTCCCCCATCTCCATATATGGGAACGTCTTTGACACCGACTCCTCATCAAGAATGAGCGCATCGCATTGCACATGGCTCTTACACCCGTGCGCACCTTCGTCAACTTTGACGAGACCTCGATATGTCGTCACGCCACCGTCCTTCGAAATTGATTTCGAGACGATCTTCGACGTCGTGTTCGGAGCGGCGTGCACCATCTTTGCGCCCGCGTCTTGATGTTGGCCGCTTCCGGCATACGCAACCGATAACACTTCGCCAGTAGCACCTTCTCCAACGAGATAGACGGCCGGGTACTTCATCGTCAGTTTCGACCCGATGTTCCCATCGATCCATTCCATGTGGCCGTGCGCCTCGACTCGCGCTCGCTTCGTGACGAGGTTGTAGACGTTTGGCGACCAGTTCTGAATGGTGGTGTAGGTGACACGTGCGTGAGGCTTCACCAGAATCTCGACCACTGCTGAGTGCAATGAGTCGCTCGTGTACACCGGAGCCGAGCAGCCTTCGATGTAGTGAACTTGCGCACCCTCATCGGCAATGATGAGCGTCCGTTCGAACTGACCTGCGTTCTCTGAATTGATACGGAAGTAGGCCTGTAACGGCATCTCGCACACGACACCGGGCGGCACGTAGATAAATGATCCACCCGACCACACTGCCGAATTCAACGCGGCAAATTTGTTATCACCAGGGGGAATGACCGACCCGAAATACTTCTTCACAATGTCGGGATACTCGCGCAGGGCAGTGTCCATGTCGCAGAACAGAATTCCCTGAGCCTCAAGATCCTCACGATTTTTGTGGTACACCACCTCGGACTCGTACTGCGCAGTTACGCCAGCGAGGTACTTGCGCTCCGCTTCGGGAATACCAAGCTTTTCGTAGGTGCGCATCATCTCTTCGGGCAGTTCATCCCACTCGTCGACCTGTTCACCGGCAGGCTTCAAGTAGTAGTAGATGTCCTGAAAGTCGATGTCAGGCATGTTCTGCGCGAACCACTCAGCCATCGGCTTGCGATCAAAGAGTCTCAGCGAACGCAGGCGAAACTCCGTCATCCAACGTGGTTCACCCTTCCACCACGAAATTTGCTCGACGACGCCCTGATTGAGCCCCTTGACCGGGTCGAACGCGTACTCAACTTCGTCATTCCAGCCGAGTTCATATTTTGAGAGATCGAGGTCAAACGATGTCATCTCATCACTCCAGTGCGGGTTGTCGCAGTTGAGGGGATTTCCACTACCGCCATAGTAACAATTCGTGCATCGCTTCGCACGACGTGCTCGGACTTCGAATGCCGACTCGAACCCGGTCGGTGTTGCCCTGTCACTAAGGTACGTGTCGTCGTGCACAACGAACCCAATACCCCTCGGCGAACAGGCTCAAACCCATGACCGCACACGCTGAAATGCTTGAACATGCCGAACGGCGATACGCCGACAAATGAACGGGTCTCGGCTGCAAAGCGCCGCAAATGTAAGTCGTTCGAGGATGCCGTGAGCGTCTATCGAAGCGGGATGTACACGATGGACGTGCCAACAGCGTGACGGACATAGCGATCTGGTGGCATTCGAAGCGCGCTGACCTGTTCGTCTGCCGCGTCAAAAATAAATGCAACCGCTTCGTCGGGTTGACCAGCAATCTCGATCTGCCGCATCGGGAAAAACACCGCCCACGGCAAATTCGGTCGCCACTCGACATGAGCACCCCACGGATGACCAGCAACCGCAACATGAATGTCGCCATCCGAAAGGTACTCAACGGGCAACACATGCCAGAAGTTGCCTGCCGCGTACTCAACATCTTCGACCTGAAGAAGTGTGGTAACGGCACGCATGCGTGAGTTCGGATCATCAACCGCCGATCCCGAGTTTCCCTGAAGCCATAGGAATCCTCCAACGAAGACCCAAACACCCGCGGCAAGCACAGGCAACGCGCTCGAGAGGCTACGCGATCGTTTTCCATCGCCCAAGTGAACGAATCGACTGATCACCTGTAGGCCAGCAACGACAAGGAGAACAAATTGCGAGACACCAACGACCGCATAGCGACCATCTGCGACGAAAGAGCTACTACTTAAGTAGGCAAGGGTCGGCCAGACGAACACGGCCGGAAACGCAATCACAACTCCAACCCATCCACGTTGCGCAAGCGACGTAACGCCAACGAGCCCGATCGCAAGGACCAGGAAATACAGCATCTTTGATAGAGGCCCAGATGTCCACTCACCATCAAAATCCATGAACCCGAACGCTCGCGGCAATAGCCCGGTGAAAATTCCTTCGAGTCGATCGACATATGAATCGCTCGCAGGTGGGACGGCAAGGCTTAACCAACTATTTTTGATATTCCAGGCAAGAAATCCGAGGTTAGAACCGATGACTCCGAGTGTCACCGGCACCCAGTAGGTTCGAAATTCACGCCGAGCACGAAATGTCGTGATGAGGAGAATCGGGACGATTGCCGCGAGCGTAATCGGGTGAAAGAAAAATGTGAGGCCCGCCGATATACCTAGTAAGACACTCCAGCCTGTCGCTGTACCACCAGTTTCGATTGAGCGGATGGCGACGTACTGAGTCACCGCAATGCCGAGAAATAGCAGCCCGTACGCCATCAACGACCGAGTGGATACGACGAGCAGCGAACCCGGTGTGATCCAGATCAAGGCGCCGGCGATGAGATAAGTCTCGTCCGCCACATTGCTACTGAGCCGAGTAAGCCGTCGCGAAACCATCGTTGTGACAACGGCCGCTATCGCCCACCAGAAGCTCGTCACGAATTTCAGAAAAGTAATAGGCAAATGACCGAACGAGTAGATCGGCGCGAGTAAATAACTGTCAACAACTGCGCCGTAACCAACCCCACGAACCAAAATTGGTCGGTCACCATCGCGAATTGCAATTGCTTGAAGTCCCACATAGAAATCGTCAGAATTTGCCTCAGAAATCGCGTGTCGAAGCAACCACAACCGAGCGACAATCCCGATCAGTGTCAACCCCACCACGATGAACCAAAGTCGTTTGACCCGTGCCCGGTCTAATCGAGTGCCCGCCACATCATGAACTGTAGGCGACCCAGTTTCGCTTTGATCGGTCTCTCGCCCCGACAAGCGACAGGTGCACCCGAAGTCCCGGAGTGCACGACTTTCGACTGGGTCGGCTCGCACTCGGCGAACCGTTCATCTCACCGCGAAAATCGGTGAGGTAGTAAGAATGGTCGACCTCGTGATCCGACCGGGCCCTAAGACATGAGCGTGACATCACCGGCAGGCGTTCGCCACTCTGAGAGCAAGCACGGAAGCCCAGAGAACGCCTCGATCTATGAGGGGGGGTTCCCGCCATTCATCTCAAAGAATGATCGTTTCGCACCCCTAATCTGACCAGTTCCTCCTCGGTTGACAGATGGCTCCAGTAACGGAAACGGAACTGGAGGAACATCATGAACAGAGCGGCTATCTACGCCCGACTCTCACTGGCCGACGAGAAGCCGACGTCGACTGAGCGCCAGCGGTACGACCTCTGAACACCACCCAACCACAGACGAATCCGACATGGAGCGTGGCACTGCGAGTCACCGGAAGATCGGGTG
>JALRBS010000120.1 GCA_023262325.1 Ilumatobacteraceae bacterium
CCCTAGGGCTCGTGAACGTCGGTGACAGCAGAACCTACGTGTTTCGATCAGGTCGACTGCGTCAGGTGTCCAAAGACCACTCATTCGTGCAGGACCTCATCGACCAGGGGCAGATCACAAAGGAAGAAGCCCGCTACCACCCTCGCCGCAACATCGTCACCCGCGCACTCGGCATCGAACCCGACGTGCAAGTCGACTCGGCACGACTACCGATGATCAAAGGTGACCGCTACCTGCTGTGCTCCGACGGCCTCGTCGACGAGGTCACCGACGACGACATCGCTCTCATTCTTGCGGCCAATGCCGACCCCCAAGCAGCGGCAGACGCTCTCGTGCAAGCCGCGAACGACAACGGCGGTCACGACAACATCACCGTCATCGTTGCCGACGTGCTCGAGGGTGATGACATCTCAACACCGACCGAGGAATACGACGTCGACGAAATCTTCGGACGTGATGAGATCACGGGCGAAATTGATCTCATCGAGATTGACGCTGACCCCGGTCACGAGCCAACACCGCCACAAGGCATGCGCCGACCCGGGCGACGCACACGCATCCTGCAACTTCTCGGCGCCGTCGCAGTCGCCGCAATTCTCATCGTCGGGCTCTCGGTTGCCGGCGCATGGGTACGGTCGGGCTATCAGGTGTCCTTCACCGAGTCGGGCACCGTCATGATCTACCGGGGGCGCAGCATCCTTTGGTTCTCGCCGACAGAGGAGGCACCCGGGCAATACCGACGAGATGAACTTGATTCGCTCTCAGTGGGCATGGTGGACGAGAACCGCAAGTTCAACACGCTTGACGAAGCAGCACAATTCGTGCAGTCCCTTACCACGCTCCAAGACGATTAGCTCGAAGGCGGATTTTAACAGCCCGTGTGCAAGCGGTGGTTTTGGAAGACTAAAACTCGACCGACTAAGGAGCAGACTAAATGGCTAAGTTGACACTTCGCGAACGAATTTTTGGAGTTCCACTCCTTTACAACCTTTTTCAGAGAGCTGTTGGTGGCCCAGAGGAAAAATCGGCCCGCTTGAAACGACTCTTCAACCTCGAAAGCCGTGACCGAGTCCTAGATATTGGATGCGGAGAGGGAGCTTCAAGTTCCGCGATCGCCACGCAAGTACGCCAGTACGTCGGAATTGACCACAGTGAGCCTTACATCTCGAGAGCCAAAAAAATTAACGCCAATCACTCCAATGCGATGTTCCTTGTCGCAGACGCCTCCGATCCGGTCATTCTCGGAATGGAGCCATTTGATGTCGTAATGGTCTCGGGAGTCCTTCACCACTTAGATTCGACAACAATTCATCGGATGTTGAGCAACGCAACACGCGTTCTTAAACCAGGAGGTCGATTCGTCGCTCTGGAGCCTGTCTTTACGGAAAATCAAGGTGTAATCGCCCGGCTCACAATTGCTGCCGACCGAGGGCGGTTCGCCCGCGATCAAGAGGGCTACGAACGGCTGCTAGAACCACATTTTCGGCAAGTGCGTTGTGAGATTCATGAGGATCTTCTCCGAATTCCGTACACGCACATCTGTATTTCGGCTCAGAATTGAGAACGTCGACACCGACACCGCCATTCGTTCGGCGACGACGCGCAACCGAAGCACAACTCACGCTCTGCGTTGCAGCCATCATCGTTGCCGCCTACACCTTCGCTGCCCTCGGCACGAGCGGCACCATGCCACCAACGCTCGTGCCATTGCTTGTCGGGATCCTTGCGCTCGTGCTTATCGCTCATCTCGCAATTCGACGTCTCGCACCGGCCGCCGACCCGACGCTCCTTCCGCTTGCTGCGCTCCTTCACGGCATCGGCTTCGTCATGATCACCCGACTTGATGATGCACTCGCTGCGAAGCAGTCGACGTGGAGCCTCATCGCCATCGCTGCGTTCGTGCTCACGCTTGTTGCCGTACCCCGAGTCACTGGGTTGCTGCGATGGCAATGGTGGTTACTTGGCGCCGCACTCGGGCTCCTCCTGCTGCCATTCGTTCCCGGTGTTGGTGTCACATTCGGCGGGGCGCGCATCTGGATCTCGCTCGGTCCACTCAGCTTTCAACCAGGCGAACTCGCGAAGGTTTTGCTCGCCGTTTTCTTCGCCGCGTACCTCGCCGATCGCCGAGCCCTCATTGCGCTTCGGTCCTGGAAATTTGGCCTGCTTCGGCTTTCCGAACCGCGAGACCTGTTACCGATCGCATTCGGCTGGGGACTTGCGGTCATCATCATGGTTGGCCAACGAGATCTCGGCTCGTCCTTGCTCTTTTTCACGCTGTTCATCGTGATGATGTGGGTGGCAACCGAGCGCGTGCTCTACCTCGTGCTCGGCGTCGTCATGTTCGCCGGCGCTGCGTACCTCGCATGGCGCATGTTCGGTCACGTGCAGACACGGGTTTCGATCTGGCTAGACCCATGGGCAGATGAATACGGCAAGGGCTACCAACTCGTTCAAGGTCTCTACGGAATCGCCGATGGCGGTCTGCTCGGCACCGGACTCGGTCACGGCAGCCCTGAACTCATTCCTGAAGCACAGAACGATTTCATCTTCGCTGCGTTGGCAGAAGAACTCGGTCTATTCGGGGCCGGGCTCATTCTCGGTTCGTACATGCTGCTCATCAGAGCCGGGCTCAACATCGCGATGCGAACAACCAACAGTGTCGAAAAGTTGCTTGCTGTTGGCCTCACGACCATTCTCGGCATGCAGGCATTCATCATTGTTGGCGGGGTCATCAAAGTTGTGCCACTCACGGGCATCACCCTGCCGTTCGTGTCATACGGTGGTTCGTCGCTCCTCGCGAACTACGTGTTGCTTGCGCTGCTCATTCGGCTTTCTGACACGACCGCAGTACGGCTCGGCGAGCGACCAGACAATCCGAACTGGACCGAACGATTTGCCGCCTGGCGCCTGCGTCGTCGTGGAGGAACACTCTCCGCGACGCAAGCCATTCCGGTGACGAAGTCATGATCGACCGCAACCACTAGCCATTGTCACGCACCGACCTGCCGTAGAATCACCTCATGGCGTTTCGCCTTCCCAGCCGCAAGACCGCGGGCACACTTCGACCGCTCGACATTGGCCGTCGACTTCTTCGTGCGGTTGACGAACATATCGACATCGACGTCAAGGGGCGACGCATCGCACCGAACTCGTTCACCGTGCATGTTGCAACACCCGACCGTGAACATTTGCGCAACGACGAACGGGCACTCATTAACGAACTCGTCGGCGCCGCAACGACGTACATTCGAGATGAGCGACTCAACGTGCTCAGCGCAATCTCCGTCGACTTTCTCACAGATGACTCGGTTGAACCGGGTCGTTGCACGGTCAGTGCAGCGATCACTGGCCAGCAACCCGTCGAAGCTGCGTCGCCGGACACAGACGCACCTGCAGCAACCGACCCGCCGATCGCCGCGCCGACACCGACCGCTGCGCCACAAGAAGTAGTGAGCGCCGAGCCCCCCGCACCGTTACCTCCACCAGTGATCTCACCCGCACCCGAGCCGATCACCATCGCCGAAGCACCCGCGCCGGTGGCGCCACGACTCAATCTCGGCGCCCTTGTCG
>JALRBS010000158.1 GCA_023262325.1 Ilumatobacteraceae bacterium
CCGCACGGCGCGGTCGTTGCCTTCGGTGACGTGAAGGCCAAGCCAGCGGTGTCCGACCTCCTCGCTCCAGCGAATGGCGATGGTGATCACCTCGTCGGCAAGTCCAGTTGAGCGATATTCATTTGCGATCCACATTGCGACGATCCACGCTCCGTCGATGTCAGCAACATCGCCGAGCATCACACCACGTCCCGACGGGATGACGGTGCACATCCCGACGATGGCGGCGTTGTCAATGGCGCCGAGGGTGAGACCATCCTCGGGAGTCACTCGAGACCGCCAGGTATCGATGTCGAAGGTCTCTTCGGTCGCGAGGTCTGCGCCAAAGGCCCAACCGTCTTCGGCGAGTGCCCGTAAACGTGCGTGTCGGTACGCGTCGGCATCGTCACGACACAGCGCTCGCACCTCCATGAAGGTGACACTACGTCGGAGTTTGTGTGCGTCGTTGGGTTATGGCGACGTCCACCCGGCGCTGAGCAGCGACAGGTCACCCATGAGATTGCTGCTGAGCACGACCGGTGTGCCGCGAGCGTCTCGTACGACGGCAGGAGTTGCACCGTCGAGATCATCGGTTGTGAACGATGCGATCGAATTTGTTGCGCAACCGGATGGTGAGCAGACGGCGATGCCGAGATCATCGGTCGTCGTCGTGTAGGCCACGACAGGTTGGCCGAAGGTTCCGAGGGTGAGGTCGAGCGAGCCGGTGGCGGCAGTAGCGTCGAGAGCGAGTGTTGCTGTTTGTCTGCCTGAGCACGAACTGTTGAGACATTCGGTGATGAGCAGTGACGCACCATCGGTATACGTAATGACTGGTGACCCGCCGGCGGCGAGGACAACCGAGGGACTCCACCCGACCGAATCCGTGCTATCGGAACGAATGCTCACCGTGCGCTCGTCGGCACCAGTGCATGCATCGTCATTACAGACAATGAGGTCCAGGCTCGTGGCGATCACCGTTGTGCCACTGTGGCGCCGGGTCTGATGCACGATGATCGGATTTCCGGCGAGGCCGAGTGAGAGCGACGGCTCGAACCCTGCCGCAAGGGCAATCGATACATCACCCTCGTCGACGATGACCGAGGCAGGCGCGAGTGTTCCCGTGCCCGCACAGGTTCGTTCGGCACAGGTCACGAGATTGAGGTGCCCAACCTTCGGGAGCGCTGATGCGTCGTGCGCTTGGTGCACAATGCGAGGGAATCCATCGGCACCGATGATGACCTGCGGGGTGAGACCGTCGATTTGAGGTGTTGCGAGACGGGTCGTTGTCGCCGATGAACACGAAAGCGTTGCGCAGGCCGTCACGATGAGATCGGTGTGTGTTGCATCGTGATGTGCGATGACCGGGTACCCGTTTCGGCCAATCGCAATCGACGGGTCGTGTCCACTCGTTGTCGTGCCATCGACGACCGTCGTTGTCGTCGTGGCGCAACTGTCGTCCTCGCAGACTGCAACAACGAGACCGCTGCTTACTCGATGCGCGGCGATGACGATGCGCCCGTTTGGAGTGATGGCGAGGTCGGCGTCGGTACCCGAAGCGTCGATTGGCAAGAGCGAGTTCGAACCTGAACCCGCGGACGTCCGACTCGACTCGACAGCGGTGAGACGTGATGCCACCGCTGCGAGGTCGGTGTCGAGAGCTCCGACCGTCGTCTCTACCGCGCCTACCCGTGCGTCGAATTCTGAGAGATCGGTGGGGGACAGTGCGTCCACTGCGCCGGCAAGGTCATCGACCTGTGTCTCAAGTGAAC
>JALRBS010000182.1 GCA_023262325.1 Ilumatobacteraceae bacterium
ACCGAGGTGCGCGAATCGCTTCGTGCGGTCGAGGGGTATCTCACCCACGGCGGGGTAGAGGATCGATGAACCTACGTCGCCTCATAGCTTCGGTGTCGCCACCACTTGTGTGGGGAGTTCTCTTCGTTGTTGCCTGGGAAGGGCTCGTCAAAGGCTTGTCGTTGAAGCCCTACTTTTTACCGGCACCGTCGGCGATCTGGGCAGCCTTTACCGACAACGTGTCGCTCATTCGCACTGCCACCTTTGTGTCTGGGTCGAATGCGCTTGTGGGCTTGTTGGTGGGTGTCGGGCTCGGCGTTGCGACAAGTTTTGCTTTAATGAGGTCCGACCTGTTGAACGAACTTGTCTCGCCCCTCGCCATCGCATTGAATGCCATTCCGATCATTGTGCTCGTTGCCGTATTTCAAAATATGTTCACGTCAACGAGCGAAATTCCCCGTCGTCTCATGGTTGCTCTGATCGTGTTCTTTATTGTGCTGGTGAACGTGGCGAAAGGGCTTCGGCAGGTCAGTCCGCTTCACCTCGAACTCATGCGCTCATACGCCGCAAGCCCGAGAAAAGTGCTCACGAAGACTCGAATCCCAAATGCCATTCCGTATCTCTTCACCGCCGTGAAGATTGCTGCGCCAACCGCGGTCATCACGGCCTTTGTTTCTGAATACTTTGGCGGTAAGCAGAACGGACTCGGCTACTTCATTCCGTCAAATTTCGCGAACTCAAAAAATGCCGTTGCGTGGGCCTACGTCATCGGTGCGTGTTTGCTTGGTCTAAGTTTTTACTTGATCTCCGTCATGCTGGAGTACATCACATCACACCAAAGAGGCAGAGCCTCAGGGGGAGAATACAAATGAGAATTCGATCACACCGCAGGGTTCTTGCAGGACTTGCTGCTGTGTCGTTGCTCGTCGCAGCCTGCGGCGGGTCTGACGACGCGGCACCGGCGGAAGAACCCGCTGACGAGCCCGCAGCGGAACCGGCTGCAGACTCACCTGCGGACGGATGCGCAAGCATCGACCAGGTCAAGTTGCAACTGCAGTGGTTCACGCAGGCACAGTTCGCCGGCTACTACGCGGCAATTGATCAGGGCTACTACGCCGATCACTGTCTCGAGGTCACCATTCTTGAAGGTGGCGTCGACATTGTTCCGCAGACGCAACTTGCCAACGGCGACGTTGACTTCGCGCTCGCGTGGGTGCCGAAGGCGCTCGCCAGCCGCGAGGCCGGAGCAGATATCGTCAACATTGCTCAGATCTTCCAACGATCAGGAACGCTGCAAGTGTCATTTAAAGACAGCGGCATCTCGTCCGTCGCCGACTTCAGCGGCAAGAAGATCGGCAACTGGGGCTACGGCAACGAGTACGAAATCTTTGCTGCGCTCGGCGCAGAAGGGCTCGACCCGGCCTCGGATGTCGAACTTGTTGGTCAGAACTTCGACATGGTCGCACTGCTCGAAGGAGAAATCGACGCAGCCGAAGCGATGACGTACAACGAGTACGCACAGGTGCTTGAAGCGGTCAATCCTGACACGGGCGCGCTGTACACAGCCGACGACTTTAACGTCATCAGCTACGAAGAGATCGGCGTCGGCATGCTCCAGGATGCAATTTGGGCCGATGGTGCACGACTCGCATCAGACGCGGCGTACAAGGACATTGCGACGCGATTTGTTGCGGCGTCAATGCTCGGATGGGCGCACTGCCGTGACGACGTCCAGAGCTGCACCGACATCGTGCTCGGAGCGGGACCAACGCTTGGAGCAAGTCACCAGATGTGGCAGATGAATGAGGTCAACAAACTCATCTGGCCGTCCACGAGTGGCGTTGGCTACATCGATGAGGCGGCGTGGAACCGCACCGCTGAGATCAGCCAGCAGACACCGAACCTTGAAGGTACGACGGTGCTCACCGCCGCACCGAGCGATGGTTCCTACACCAATGACATCGTCGAAGCGGCCTGGGCGTTGCTCGCCGATTCTGGGGCCGATCTTTTTGGTGAGGGCTTCTCGCCGATGTCGGTCACGCTCAACGAGGGTGGCAACTAAGGCAGGGATGCTTGCTGCGTTGACGTACTTGTGATGTCGACGTCTATGTGAATTGGAACGGGGCTCGGCGACGCCGAGCCCCGTTTCGCGTTCCTAGTCGCGCATAGGGTCGAGTCATGGACAATTCACTCGTTCTTGGCTCGCTGCGTCGGCGTCTGGTCGCACTGCATTCGTTGTATCGCGACGCCTCGTCGACGATGACACTCGATCATGTGAATGCAGTGGTGCAATCTGGGGCGCTACCAATTGCATTCTCGTGGTTTCACATCATCAACATGATGGATGCATCGCTCATGCTGCTCACCGGTGAATTGCCGCTGTGGAACGACGACTGGTCAGCGAGGGTGAATCCATCGATCGCTGACCATGGCAAGCACAAAACACCGGAGGAAATGGCGGGTCAGCGCATCGGCGATCTTGGCGCAATGGTCGACTACCAAGAAGCAGTGTTTGACCGCACGCTTGCATGGATTGACGGCCTGAGCGAAGGCGACCTCCACCGTGTGATCTTCGCTCGTCCGTTTCCCGATCAGATTGCGTCGACATTTTCTGCAAGGGTCGCCGATGATGTTGGCATGACCTCCTGAGACGAACTACGATCCGTCTATGGGAACGAAACCACTCGTCGAACGAGTCGATGCCTGCTTTGGCGCACACATTCATGACGTCGATCTTCGCCACGTGAGTAACGAAACTTTCGCGTCGCTGCGGGAACTCCTCACCGAGTTCGGGCTGCTTGTCTTTCCGGCACAGCACATCACGCTCGATGAACAGAACCGCTTTGCGGCGATGTTCGGCGAACTCGAATTTCCGGCTGCCGCAATCACGAACATCGACATCGACGGAACGGTGCTCAGCGATCAAGGTCATGACACCGTCAAGTCAATTCGAGGCAATGAAGGCTGGCATCACGATTCGACCTACATGCCGGTTCAAGCCTTTGGTGCGGTCGTGTCAGCAGAGATTGTGCCGCCAGACAAAGCGCCGACCGGCTTTGCCGATATGCGAGCCGCGTGCGCAGCGCTCGACGAGGTAACACGCGAACAGTTACGTGGACTTCGCGCGAAACATTCGCTGTATTACTCGCAGGGACGCGCTGGTTATCTGCCGACGAAGAACGAAGCAGGTGGATATTCGATGTACGGCTACCACGACAAGCCGGTTCCGGTGCGCCCAATGATCAAAGTCCATCCGGATACCGGCATCGAAAATTTGCTCATCGGGCGACACGCCCATGACATCGATGGAATGGACGCGAGCGAGTCGGTCGAACTCATCGACCGACTGAATGACGAGGCGTGCGTCGGCGATCGAATTCACTTCCACCAGTGGGAGGCTGGTGACGTGGTCGTCTGGGATAACCGACGGTTGATGCATTGTGCATCCGAATTTGACCTCACTCATCCGCGTCGCATCTGGCATACCCGAATCGCCGGTTCAGAGGTAACTGAGCTCGCCGACAACTATCGGTGAGTCTCGCCGAGCGACGAGAAGCAGTTGGGTAGCTCGTCAGTTCACGGCGCGGGTTTTGCCGCCCCAGTAGGGGATACGTAATTCGGTTTTGAGAATTTTCCCCGACGGGTTCCGTGGCAGCACGTCGATGCGATCCACTGATGTCGGGCACTTGTAGTGAGCGATCTTTGATCGGGCGAACTCGATGATGTCAGTTTCGCTTGGATCGGTTCCGGCAGCCACAACGACGATCGCCTTTACCGTCTCACCCCATTTGTCACTCGGCACACCAATGACGGCGACGTCGGCGATATCCGGATGACTCATCAAGGCATTCTCAACCTCGGCAGGATAAATATTCTCGCCTCCCGAAATGATCATGTCTTTCACCCGATCATGGATGTAGACGTAGCCGTCGCGCAAGTAACCAGCGTCGCCGCTGCGGAACCACCCGACGCCGTTTTCGTCTTTGCCTTCGGGGAAGGCAAGCGCATTGGCCTCAGGGTTCGCCCAATAGCCCTCCATGTTTTGAACGCTCTTGATCCATATCTCACCAACCTCGCCGTCTGGAAGGTCGGTCATCGTGTCAGCATCGACGATGCGGATCTCAACGTCGCCCCATGGCTTGCCGGCGGAGCGAAGCAGATGTGCACGCGGGCCGCCGGGGTCGTGGTCCGTTGCAGGAAGCGATGTCACCGCCCCTGTGGTTTCGGTGAGCCCGTAGACCTGAATGAAGTCGCAGCCCATCAACTTCATCGCACCGATGAGTACATCTTCGGTGATTGGTGAGGCGCCGTAGACGACAGAACGAACGGATGAAAAATCGGTGTTCTCGGCGCCGGGGACCATTTGCAGAAACTGCAACACGGCTGGCACGAGAAGAATGTTCGTTACGCCGTGCGTTGAGATGAGCCGTAGAATTTCGGCCGGGTCAACTTCGCGAACGAGCACATTTGTGCCCCCGAAGAAAAATCCGGCAACGCCCCAACCGCTGCCTGCGATGTGAAATAGCGGCATCGACACAAGGTTGACCGAATCGGCGTCGAACGACCAGTCTTCGCCCGCGATGTCGAGCATGCCAAAAAAATTCCGGTTCGTGAGTTCGACGCCTTTTGGCAATCCGGTTGTTCCCGACGTGTACAACTGGTAGCAGGTGTCGGTCCAGCCACACTCGATATTTGGGCGATCGGGCCTGTGTCCTGCGATCCATTCGTCCCATGTTGCGTGACCAGTACCTGCCGGATCACCAAGCACCACGATTGTGTCGACAGTGTCGAGGTTCATCTGAGCGAGATGGCCAAGAAAGTCAGCCCCGATGAGCAGCACTTTTGCTTCAGCGTTATTCAAGATGTATTCCATCTCCGCGGCCGCAAGTCGCCAGTTCACCGCAACGGTGACGGCGTTGATCATGCCGGCGCCGAAAAGAAACGGGAAATACTCAGGAACGTTCTTGCCGAGAAACGCAACGCGGCGTTGTGGGGTGACACCTGCGGCAAGCATCGCTTGCGCTGCCTGGCGCGACATATCGCGCATCTCGGTGTAGGTCCAAACGAGGTCGTCCTGAATCATCGCGGGTTTATCGCCGCGTTCTGCAGCGTGCTGTTCAACAATGTCGCCAAGTGTGGTGATCACGGTGTCCCTTTCATCAACGAGTTATGAGCCACGTCACCAAAACTCGTGAGTGGTCATCTGTGAGAGTAATGCGCGGTGAGAGGTCGAATTCTCGTGACTAGCGGTTCTTCCAGTCGGGAATGTGTTTGCTGAGGAACCCCGCCATTGCGGCCTTCGAGTCTTCGGTTTGTGCGGCAAGAATTTGGTTGCGATTCTCAAGGTCGATGCCGGCTCGCAGGCTCGGCGTCTCGAGATTGCTCCATAACGCTTCTTTCGTCATCCAGACCCCGAACGGGCTGTTCGCGGCAATCTCGGATGCCACGCCAATCGCAGTTGTCATGAGCTCGTCGGCTGGTACCGACCGACTCACAAGCCCGAGGCGTTCCGCCTCGGCCGCATCAATCACACGTCCGGTGTAGATGAGTTCCCAGGCGCGTGATGCGCCGATGAGGCGGGGGAGCGTCCAACTCACACCGATATCGCACCCCGAGATGCCAAGGCGAATGAATGCCGTCCCAAATTTTGCGGTGTCGGCGCAATATCGAATGTCGCTCGCGCACGCCCATGCGAACCCTCCTCCCGCTGCCGCGCCGTTAACCGCAGCGACGATTGGCTGACGTATTGCCCGCATATGGTGCACAATCTCGGCAATGTGCTGCTGAACTGCCATGCCGCGCTGGGGCGCGCCGAAGGGTTCAGTTCCAGGAATCGTGCCGTAACCCTTGAGGTCAAGGCCTGCGCAGAATGCACGTCCCGCACCGGTGAGTATGACCGCTCGGCAGGAATGATCAGCATGCACCTGACTGAGCGCGTCGTGCATCGCGTCGACAAGTTCCACGGTCAGCGTGTTCATGTTGTCGGGACGGTTCAAGGTGATGCGCGTGACCGCATCAGCAGGATGGTCGAGGAGAATTGTGTCGCTCATTTGGCGATACTTCCATCCCGCATGTCGGCTCCACGATCTCGGGAAAGTTTGTCGGTAAGGCGTTGTTCGGTCGCCGCGCCAGTAACCTCACCTCGATCTCGGTCGCAAGTGAGCCGAGACCTAAGAAAGGGAGTACCCCGTTATGCCAAAAGGCACCGTGAAGTTCTTCAACGATCAGAAGGGCTTCGGGTTCATCAGCCGCGACGGCCAGGACGACCTGTTCGTCCACTTCTCGAACAT
>JALRBS010000030.1 GCA_023262325.1 Ilumatobacteraceae bacterium
GGACTCGGCCGTGCGCTCGGCGAGACGATGGCAGTTGCACTCATCTTGTCTCCTGCCAACCTCATTTCCTTTCAGGTGCTGACGAACCAGAACCCAAACACGATTGCGGCCAATATTGCACTGCAATTTCCTGAGTCCACTGGGCTCGAAGTGAACACGCTGATTGCGACTGGCCTTGTGTTGTTTGCTGCAACCTTCATCGTGAACGCGCTGGCACGGCGTATCGCCGGTGGCGAGGTGAACGACTGATGTCTGAGGTGTCCTTGCAACCATTTGACCGAAGCCGAAGCCTTGCGAAGCCTGTTATTGGGATGGTCGCGACTGCCGCGCTCGCTATCGGCGCGCTCGTAACCCTCGCGTTTGCGGGAAGGGTGCACCTCGTCGGTCTCGCGGCTATTGCTGGATTCGCAAATCTTGTGATGACCTACGCGGTATCGAGAATTGTCGAGGGTTCGCGTCGCGCCGTAGATCGGGTCGTCACGGCAATTGTCTACTCACTCATGATCGCTGCGATCGTCCCATTGCTCAGCGTTGTCTACACCGTTATTCGTCGCGGGCTAGCACGATTTGACCTTGAACTCGTCACCTCAACAATGCGAAGTGTGTTGGGGGAGGGCGGTGGCGCCTTGCACGCGATGATCGGCACGCTGATCATCACCGGCCTCGCGACTGTGATGGCTGTGCCCGTCGGATTGTGCACAGGTATTTACCTCGTTGAATATGGCCAGAACGGTCGTTTCGCGAGAATCTTGCTTTCGATGGTCGACGTAATGACCGGTATTCCGTCGATCGTTGCCGGCCTATTCGCGTACGCCCTGTTCTCTCTTGTGCAAGGTCCCGGAGCGCGGTCAGGTTTCGCGGGTTCGGTGGCACTGGCGTTGCTCATGACCCCAATTGTCGTCAGAGCGACTCGCGAGATGCTGCGTCTCGTGCCAAATGAACTCCGCGAGGCCTCGTACGCCCTCGGTGTCGCCAAATGGCGGACGATCGTGAAGGTGGTCTTGCCGACTGCGGTGTCGGGGCTCTTCACCGGAGTGTCCCTTGCGATCGCTCGCGTCATCGGCGAAACAGCGCCGCTGCTCATCGCTGCCGGTCTTGCTCAAGACACGAACCTCAATCCGTTTAGCGGACGCATGACCTCACTACCTGTGATGGCCTACTACGGATACGCCGCCCCTGGATTTCCACCCGAGGCTGGCTACGACCGCGGTTGGTCGGTTGCACTTCTGTTGATTTTGCTCATTCTCGTCATCTTCCTTGTCGCAAAGTTGTTTGCCAAGGTCCTTGAACCGAAGGGGTTGCGATGACATTTGAGAGCCAGACTCGGACCGAGGAGGGACCGATGGAATCGATATCGAGTGGCGAAGGCGATGCTTCAGGTGGCGTGAGTAGCCGTCGCGGTCTCAGCGTGCAGGACGTCAACATTTACTACGGCAATTTTCTTGCCGTCCGCCATGCCACCGCGGACTTTGCTGCCCAATCGATCACCGCGCTCATCGGTCCATCGGGATGCGGCAAGTCAACCTTCCTTCGCTCGCTCAACCGCATGCACGAAGTCATTCCAGGCGCACGCGTCGAAGGCACCGTGCTCCTCGACGGTCGAGATATTTATCACCCGTCGGTCGACCCGGTTGTCGTGCGTCGAAAGGTCGGCATGGTGTTCCAGCGGCCAAATCCGTTTCCCACGATGAGCATCGCCGACAACGTGCTTGCCGGCAAGAAACTCAATGCGTCTCGGTTGTCCAAGAACGACGCAGATGTACTTGTTGAACAGTCGTTGCGGGGCGCCAACCTCTGGGATGAAGTGAAGAATCGCCTCGACGCTCCCGGCGCAAGCCTCTCTGGGGGTCAGCAACAACGCTTGTGTATTGCGCGAGCGATTGCCGTCGAGCCCGAAGTGCTGCTCATGGACGAACCGTGTTCCGCGCTCGATCCAATTTCGACGATGGCGGTTGAGTCACTCATGCTGGATCTCAAAGAGAAATACACGATCATCATCGTTACCCACAACATGCAGCAAGCGGCTCGTGTCTCTGATTACACCGCCTTCTTCCTCTCTGATGGCGGCCCAGGACAAATGGTCGAGTGTGCCCCTACCAGCGAGATCTTCTCTAGCCCAAAGGATCAACGCACCGAGAACTATGTGACAGGTCGTTTCGGCTAAATCGTTTACTTATTGTTCATCTAATAGTCGAAGAGCGTTCGGATTCCGAG
>JALRBS010000114.1 GCA_023262325.1 Ilumatobacteraceae bacterium
ATTGGCAGACGACGATTGCTTCAACTTAGCTTGCGGTTAAGCCCAGTTTGCTAGTCAATGTCATTCCACTGTCACCGATTTGGCCAGATTGCGCGGCTGGTCCACATCGGTGCCTTTGGCAATCGCCGTGTGATAGGCCAGAAGCTGCGCCGGGACCGAATAGAGGATCGGCGCGAACTGGGCCGCCACCTCGGGCAAGGTGAGGGTTTTCCAGCAGCCCGCACCCGCCTCGGCGATGCCGGTTGCGTCCGAGATCAGCACCACCTTGCCATGACGCGCCATGACCTCTTGCATGTTCGACACGGTCTTGTCGAACAAAGCATCGCGCGGGGCCAGCACGATGACCGGCACGCGGTTGTCGATCAGCGCGATGGGGCCGTGCTTCAACTCTCCGCTGGCATAGCCTTCGGCGTGGATATAGCTGATTTCCTTGAGTTTCAGCGCTCCTTCTAGCGCGAGCGGGTAATCCTGACCGCGGCCCAGATAGAGCACATCGCGCGCCGGTGCGATCAAGTGCGCCGAACGGCTCATCCATCAGCAGTAACGCCGGATGAGTGGCGAGCGCCCGCGCGATCGCAACACGCTGCTGCATGCCGCCAGACAACTGCCACGGCATGTGTTCGGCAAAGTCGCCAAGTTTGACAAGTTCAAGCATTTCGGTTGCTCTCGCCCGCCGGCGAGACCGATCCCAGCCGGCGAGTTCAAGCGGAAGTTCGACATTGCGCTGAACATTGCGCCACTCAAATAGCCCCGCTTGCTGAAAAGCCATCCCATAGGTGTGGTCGCGTCGAGCCTGCTCCGCGCTCGTCCCATTCACGGTGATCGTTCCCGATGTCGGCTCGACGAGGTGTGCAACAAGCCGCAGCATCGTGCTCTTGCCGCAGCCAGACGGACCGATGAGCGAAACGAATTCCCCTTCATCAATGGTGAGATCAATGTTGTCAAGCGCACTCACCTCGCGGTTCGTGCCAGCGTTAAACAGCATCGACACTGATTCAAGACGCACTGCGGTCACGACGAGACTCCCCTCGGGCGATTTCGATTGAGAAATACTTCGAGCGCTACAACCGAGCCGAACAAGGCAAGTCCGAGCGCCGCAGCGCCGAACACCGCTGCATAAATCTTCTCGGCGTCACCAGTTGACGCCTGTTGGTACGAAATGACAGCCCGGCCAATTCCGCCACGGATACCCGTGGAAATCTCCGACACAATGACCCCGACGACTGAAAGGGTTGCCGCAAGTTTGAGCGCTGGAACAATGAACGGAATCGCAGCCGGGAACCGAAGTTTCACGAGCGTCACCCGCCACGGAACCGCGTAGGTCTCCATCAATTCAAGAGATGCCGATGGCACCGAGGTGAGACCTTTCAGCGTTCCGACTGCGACCGGGAAAAACGAGAGAAACGCCGCAAGCGCACACACGCTCGCCCATCGTGGCCAGTCCCAACCGAAGAGCGAAATCTTGCCGCTCCATGACACAACCTGTGGGGCGAGCGCGATCAACGGCACCGTCTGCGACATGATGACCCACGGCAGCATCGCTCTGCTGGCAATACGCCAGCGCGCCATGAGTACTGCAAGGCCGATACCAACGGATGCGCCGATGACGAGCCCAGCGGCGGCGAGTCGGAGCGTGTACCACGCGTAGCCTGCGACCGTTATGGCGATGGGCGATCCGCCGCTTCGATTTTCAGGCTCGAGAAGTCGTGCGATCATGTCCCACGTGTGAGGCATCGCACGGTTCGATGCTTTCGGAACGAGGCGCCAGCCAACGATGGTTGCGCCATCTTGCGGACCGATGACCTTGTAGAGCTCCCATACGCAACCGACCGCGAATACGGCGGCAAGAAACAGCACGAGTTTGCGTGCTGCGCGCTTGATGATCAACGCTTCGCCACCCGCTCGCCTGCAAGCGCCGGAATGATGCGCTCGCCATATTCGAGCAGCGTCTCATCCTTGCCGTCATGCTGCAGGTAGATCGAGAACTGGTCGACCCCAAGGTCGGCGAGCTCGTGCAGTCGTTCGAGATGCTGTTCGGGAGAGCCGAGAATGCAGAACCTGTCGATGACTTCATCAGGCACGAAATCAGCGTGACTGTTGCCAGCCAGGCCGTGCTGGTTGTAGTCATATCCTTTTCGGCCCTTGATGTACTCAGTGAGCGTTGCCGGTACTGCTGACGATTCGCCGTAACGCTCGACAATGTCGGCGACATGGTTGCCGACCATTCCTCCGAACCAACGAACCTGATCACGCATATGTGCGAGATCGTCGCCGACGTATGCAGGGGCAGCAACGCAGATCGAGATGTCGTCGGGGTTCCGCCCCACCTTCTCGGCCGCCGTTCGAACAGCGTCGATTGTCCACTTGGTGATCGCCGGGTCAGCGAGCTGCAAAATGAACCCTTCACATGTCTCGCCGATGAGCGCCAGCGCCTTTGGACCGTAGCCGGCTCCCCAGATTTCGAGACGCGACTTTGAAGCCCAAGGCAGGGTGATGCTCGACCCCTTGTAATCGACTGAACGGCCATTTGCGAGTTCACGAATGACATGAATCGAGTCGCGCATCGTCGCGAGCGTCGTCGGACTTCCGTTCGTGACCCTGACCGCCGAGTCGCCGCGACCGATGCCACAAATGGTGCGGTTGCCGTACATCTCGTTGAGGGTTGCGTAGGTGCTCGCCGTCACTGTCCAGTCACGAGTCGCTGGATTGGTCACCATCGGACCAACAATGACATTGCGAGTCTCGGCGAGAATCTGGCTGTAGATGACATACGGCTCTTCCCACAGGATGTGCGAATCAAATGTCCACACATGACTGAACCCAAGCGACTCCGCCTTCTTCGCAAGGTCGATGACCCGACGCGCTGGCGGGGTCGTCTGCAGGACGACGCCGATGTCCATGCTCATTACCTGGTCTCGGGGAATCCGAGGTTGACGGTGCTCGTTGCGGGGTCGGGCCAGCGCGAGGTCACCACTTTGCCACGGGTGTAGAAGTTGATCCCTTCCGGTCCGTACATGTGGGTGTCACCAAAGAGCGAAGCCTTCCAGCCACCAAAGCTGTAGTAACTCACCGGAACTGGGATCGGCACGTTGATGCCGACCATGCCGACTTCAATGTCGAACTGGAACTGCCGAGCGGCTCCCCCGTCTCGGGTGAAAATGGCGGTGCCGTTCGCGAACTGGTTCGCGTTGATCATTGCGACTCCGTCTTCGTAGCCCTTGACGCGAACGACCGAAAGAACTGGTCCAAAGATTTCGTCGTCATAGCAACGCATGCCAGGCTTCACGGAGTCGATGAGTGTGGGATCAACGAAGTAGCCCGGCGAGCCATCGTTGCGGCGGCCGTCGACGACGACATGAGCGCCCTCTTCCGATGCACCGGCGATGTAGCCCTCGACCTTTGAGCGATGCTCGGCGGTGATGAGTGGTCCCATTTCGCTTCCTGGGTCAGCACCTGGTCCGACGACCACGTTCGGGATTCGTTCCGCAATCTTGCTCACCAAGTCATCGGCGATGCTGTCAGCGGCGAGAATGACACTCACCGCCATGCATCGCTCGCCTGACGAGCCATACGCCGCGCTCACCGCAGCATCCGCCGCCATGTTGAGGTCGGCGTCGGCAAGCACGAGCATGTGGTTCTTTGCCCCACCGAGCGCCTGAATGCGCTTGCCATGCGCCGTGCCGGTCTCGTAGACGTACTTTGCGATCGGTGTCGAACCGACGAAACTCACTGCCTTCACCGACGGGTGTTCGAGCAGACGGTCCACCGCAACTTTGTCACCCTGCACCACGTTGAAACATCCGGCGGGCAAGCCGGCCGAAGCGAGCAACTCAGCGAGGAACAAACTTGCCGATGGATCCTTTTCGCTCGGCTTCAAGATGAACGTGTTGCCACAGGCAAGGGCGTTTGCAAACATCCACATTGGCACCATCGCCGGGAAGTTGAACGGGGTGATTCCGGCAACGACGCCAAGCGGCTGACGAATGCTGTACACATCAACGCCTGTTGCGGCCTGCTCGCTATACCCGCCTTTCAACAGGTGAGGAATGCCGCACGCAAATTCGATGTTCTCAAGTCCGCGGGCTACCTCGCCGAGCGCGTCCGACGGCACCTTGCCATGTTCCGCCGTGAGAAAGGCAGCGATTTCCTTCCGGTTGGCGTCGACAAGTTCACGAATTCGGAACAGAATCTCGGCGCGGCGCGACAAGCTCGTCGTCCGCCACTCGACCGCTGCGGCTTCGGCGATGGCAACGGCCTGATCCACCTCGGCGACGCTTGCAAGATCGACCGATGCCGTCTGTTCACCCGTCGCCGGGTCGTAGACCGGCGCCGAGTTGCCCGACGTTCCCGCAACGACCTTGCCGTTCATCCAGTGACTAATGCGCTTCATGTTCCACTCCTGTGGGATTCATTGATGGGGGTGATTTCGGTGTACATCAGTGCAGGTACGTGCTGAGCCCGCGCTTCACATAACGACCGTGGCCGACTGTACCGACGAACGAATCGTTCTCAACGAGGACGGTTCCACGACTGAGCACCGTGTCGACCTTGCCGTCGATTTCGAACCCTTCGTAGGCCGAATGATCCATATTCATGTGGTGCTTGTCGTTGATGCCGAGTTTCGTTTTCTTCGAT
>JALRBS010000145.1 GCA_023262325.1 Ilumatobacteraceae bacterium
TGACTCGCAACCGACCGGCGGAAAGTATGACGGCGCATACGGGGTGATGGTTGGACTCGAAGTCATTCGCGCCTTGCATGACAGTGGCACGCGGCTCGCCTCACCGGTCGAAGTGGTGTCGTGGACGAACGAAGAAGGGGCTCGGTTTCCACCAGCGATGCTCGGATCGGGTGTGTTCTCGGGAGAGATTTCGCTGGAAGCCGGTCTCGGTTCGACGTCGATGAACGGCGACATACTCGGTGAAGAGCTTCTGCGAATTGGCTATTCCGGGCCGACGATGCCCGGCGCGCGTGCAGTGGGCTACTACCTCGAGCCGCACATCGAACAGGGTCCGATTCTTGAGGCAGGAGGACACGACATCGGAATTGTCACCGGTGTTCAAGGGGTGCGTTGGTACGACGTCGAGATCACCGGTCGCGAAGCACACGCTGGCACCACACCAATGGAACGACGCAGCGACGCAATGGTCTCTGCGGCTCGCCTCATCGTCGAGGTTGACAATATTGCGAAGCGTTACGGCCCAGCCGGACGGTCGACGGTCGGTGTGCTTGAAGCGCTCCCCGGCTCACGCAACACCATCGCCGGGCACATTCGAATGACGGTTGACCTGCGTCACCCCGACGCCGACACGCTCGCAACGATGAGCGCTGAACTTCATGCGGCAGCGGCAGAGATGAGTCCGAGCCCACAAGTCAAGGAAATTTGGTACTCGTCACCAATCAGGTTTGACGAAACCGCCGTGACGGCGTTACGCCACGCGGTCACTCGTACGGGACGGGAAGGTTTCGACATTCTCTCGGGAGCCGGACACGATGCGTGTTACATCTCGCACGTCGCACCGACAGCGATGATCTTCATTCCCTGCGAGGACGGGTTGTCGCATAACGAGGCCGAGGCAATCACAGCGACGCATGCGGTTGCTGGCGCAGAAGTGATCCTTGAAGCTGTCCTTGATCTTGGGGCTTAGCGCTTCAACCGTCGCCAGAGCACATTTGGTAGCAGTTGCAACACTGCGAAGACGTACCTCAGTACCCCCGGAACCCAGACGACTTGTCGGCCTCGAGCGACTGCGTCGACTGTCATTCGTGCAACCGTCTTCGGATCGGTTGCGAATGGTGCGGGGCTCGAACCCGCCGTCATTCGGCCCGTGACAAAACCCGGACGGACAACCGTGAGCACCACACCCGTACCTTCGAGATCGTTGGCGAGCGCACGTGCAAACCCATCAAGTCCGGCCTTAGAAGCGCCATACACGCGATTGTCGGACCGCACGCGAACACCCGCAACGCTTGAGAGCACGATGATCGTTCCGTGACCCTGATGTTTCATTCGTTCTGAGAGCGCGGTGAGCACCGCAATCGGTCCGGCTGTATTCACAATGATTGCCTGAGCCGCCGCCGCCGGATCAGCGTTGTATGTCTGCTGATCGCCGAGTTGCGCCGCAGCAATAATTGCAATGTCGATGTCATGAACATTCTGCGCAACCGCGTCGACAACGTCGGCGCTCACCGATATGTCGGCGGCATCCCATTCGATGACATCGACGGTCATATCACCATCGAGTGCGTCTGCCGACGCCTGACCTGCGGTTGTATTTCTGCAGGCAAGGACAACGCGTTCAGTTGTCGGGGTGATCAGTGCCCGGACAATTTCAAGCCCAATTTCGCTCGTGCCTCCAAATAACGCAATTGTCTGCGCGGAACCTGTTGCATTTTGCATGGTGAACCCCATTCAACCCGCACAAAGATCAAGGCGGCGACCGAGATCGCTCTGCCACACTCGATGAGGGTCGACTCGATTACGAACCGCCTGCCATTCGGCGAGACGTTCATATCCCGATCGGATCGAACGACTGGTCGCCGTTGCATCTTTGGCGAGATAGTGGCGACCACCCCATTCGCCGACAATCGTGTCGATATCGCGAAGCGTGTGGACGAGGTCATCGGTGACGGGTATGTCGACAGTGAGCGTCCACCCGGGTCTCGGGAAACTCAGCGGACCAGCGTTTCCCGAGCCAAAGCGTTTGAGCACATTCACGACATTTGCCGGACGATCACGCACCACACGCTCGAGGATCGCACGCACAGCGTGAGGTGCGTCGAGCGGCACCACACATTGATGCTGAATGAATCCTCGAGGTCCATAGAGACGATTCCATTTGCCAACTCCGTCGAGCGGGTGGAAGTACGACGGAATCGATACGAGTTCATCGACGCGCTGCTTCGGCGCTTTGCGAAACCAGAGTTCAGAGAACGCGACAGCGGTTGATCGTCGTAACGGGCGAACACGAGACATGAACTCTGGCACGTTGACAACGCGCGGCGATCGGTAGTCAAGGGGAGCCGATCGCCGTAGCGACGGCAACATGTCAATCGTTGCATGCTCGCCGTAGGTGACAATGCCGCGTCCGAGCCTCGAGCCGCCCACCGATCCATCGACCCACGCCACTGCATATCGATAACTCTCATCATTCGATTCCATCGAGGCCATGAGATCCTCAAGATGAGAATGGCGTTCTGTCCGCACAGACACTGAGGAGGTTTCAATCGGGATCATGCGGAGTCGAGCGCGAAGGATGATGCCCGTCAGCCCCATGCCACCGATGGTCGCCCAGAACAATTCTGAGTCACGTTCTCGATCGACCACAACGACTTCACCCGATGCGACCATCATCGTGAGGTCGACGAGGTGGTGACCGATCGAACCGTCACGGTGATGATTCTTGCCATGGACGTCTGCGGCAATCGCTCCGCCGACGGTGACAAACCGTGTACCCGGGGTCACCGGTACGAACCAGCCCTCTGGAATTGTCTGCTGCAAGAGCGAATCAATCGATGCTCCACCGGCTGCGTCGACGACTCCGGTTGCGACGTCAACATAAATGTCGCTGGACGACAGCACAATTGTGGTGCCGCCCGAGTTTTGCGCGGCGTCGCCATAGGACCGACCGAGGCCACGCCCGATCACACCACGATCATCCGCGCGTGCAAGGGCTCGGCGAAGTTCGTCCTCAGACTGAACGCCGATGAGCCGGGTGCGCGAGGGTGAGGTTCGCCCCCATCCGGTGATGACCTGAGAATTTCCTTCGTTCATCCATATACCGCCACCGCAAAAAGTATCCCCCAGGCGATAGCGCTGACTTGGATGACCCGGTCTCGATACAACAAATCTTCGGGAGCCTCACCTTCACCTGAACGCAGTCGCATGAGGTATCGCCCAAGAACGACACTGACGATGAGAAATGAGACCACCTGCACAGTCGCGTGATTGAGATGAGACGTGGAGACCCACGTCAAGTAACACAACGCGGTCCCAACCGTCGCTGCCGTGACGATCGTCCATAGCGTCGTCGGCGAGTACCGCTCAAGCGTCGGACGGCGACCGCGAACTCCGTCTGCACCAAACGCCGACAGTTCGGCAAGCCGTTTGCCGGCAACGAGAAGCAGGGCTCCGCAGCCGACGACGCCGATGAAGGTGACGGATACAGGAATCGAGACTGCGGTTGCGCCGGCGTATGCACGCAACATGAATCCAGAGGACACGATCGCAAGATCAAGAAAGGCGATTCGCCGAAGCGCGAGGTTGTAAAGGGTCATCACGATGACATAGACCCCGATCACACATGCGGTTCGTTGATTGACGACAACCGCCGCTCCCACGATTGCGCAGGTCATCAGTAGGACACCGACGACCGCCGCCGTCCGTGTCGAGACAGAACCGGATGCCACAGGCCGATGCCGCTTTATCGGATGAAGGCGATCCTCTTCGACGTCGCAGACGTCGTTAATGAAATATGTCCCTATCGCAGCACAGGTCATCATCACGAAGGTGAAGGTGAGTTCGACCGCGGTACCCGTTCCGAGCTGTGCGGCAGCAGCCGGTGCAGCAAACACGAGCACATTTTTTACCCACTGCTTGGGGTACAACGCCGACAGCCGTGACCAACGCGTGATCGAGACGCTGTCAGTGCCATTGTCGATGATCACAATGTTCTCCCAAACAACTCGCGAAGGTGTCGCTCGGCAGCAGCATCCCAAGTCATGTTCGCAGCACGGCTTTGCGCCGCACTCGCGAATCGGGCTCGACGTGCAGGGTCGTCGAGCAATCGGCGAATCACATCAGTGAGATGATCAGGACTCGGCACGAGTTCACCCGTCATGCCATCAACGACCGCTGCTCGATGACCGAGTACATCAGTCACAACCGCTGGAACACCGCAGCGCGCGGCCTCGGTAATCGTCATCCCCCACCCTTCGGCAGAGGAGGCGGAGACGAGAAGATCAGCGGTCTGGTAACGCCTGACAAGTTCGTCCTCATCGACTCTCCCAAGAAGGTGGAGCCAGTGGGCATCGTGACGTCGTTGCCACTCACGCAGTTCGCTGCCCTGAGGTCCATCCCCAATGACATCGAGCGTGATTTGAGAAGCGAGTGGCTCGAGCGCAGCGAAGAGTTCAAGCCACCGTTTGACGGGAGCGAGCCGACCGACCGAGATAAGTCGAAATTTCTCACCACCGCCATGCACTGCACGCGTTGTGGTGCATGCCGGCGTGAACGCCTCAGATACACCCGGCTCAATGGCGGTGACGTTCGCGAAACCTGCACGTGTGAGCGCGAGTCGTCCTGTGTCGGCCAGTGTGACGACTCGCGATGATCGATAGACGCGCGGCACGACCGTTGTCTCATTCCAACGACCCGCGGCGGCGATTGGACGCGGCAACGTCTGAGCCCACATCTCGGTGTGCAAGTGGTGCAGCCACACGACCGATCGACCGCGCCACCAGATGGGTGACCAGAACGGCACCCCGTTCAGTATTTCCACAAGCGCGTCGAATCGTCGTCGTGTGCGTATCGCTCGAAATGCGGCCCGAGGGAACACGGTGTACTCCGAACCAACATTGACAATCTCGAAATCGGCACCGACATCATGGCGTTCACCATCATGTCGGCGAGCGAACATCGTGACGTCAACTCCTCGTTGGGTCCACCGAGAGAAAATTTCCCGGGCATGGAGTTCGGATCCACCAGCCTCGGGGTCGCCCGGTGCGCGCCAAGAGAGAACCGCGACACGCTTGCCCTCGTACACTTCAGGCATCATGCGGGCCTCCGGCGAACGTCCAGTACACGATCACACTCCAGCGTCATTGATCGCACTCCATGTCGCTGGGTACCTGTCGGTAAACGAGCGCATCGGAACCGGCATCGGGCTCGACATCGGCTGTGGGCTTGGCACCGAGTCGCAGCTGTTGATGAATAGCGATCGAACGGTGATCGGGCTCGACTACGACTTCGCGACGGCAAAACAGGCCGGCGTGAACCTTGACGCCGCAATGTGTTCTGATGCACGTGTACTGCCGTTTGCGACGGATTCGATGGACTGGGTGTGTTCCTCGCACATCATCGAACACTTCACCGACCCTGAGCGTCATGTCGCGGAGATCGCACGGGTGCTTCGTCCGGGTGGGAGGCTCATTGTCCTCACGCCGAACGAGCCCGCGGATTTCGAAAATCCATTTCACGTTCATTTGTTTCGACCAAGCGAACTTGAGCGTTTGCTCGCCAAACATTTCCCGACCTCTTCGGTGAGCGGCTTGACCGGAAACGCTGCGACCATGGAAACCTTTGACCGTCGCCGACGGACCGGGCGTCGATTGCTTGCGCTTGACCCGCTCGGCCTTCGACACAAACTTCCGCCTCGCGCGCTCGCCGCGATTCATTCGGTCGGTCGCCGGGTGCTCTATCCATTGCTCGGTTCCGCTGGCGAGTTCACCACTGCACAGGACTTCGTTCACGTTGGTTCTGTCACCGACGCCGACGAATCGACGTTGGTACTCGTCGGTATGGCGATCGCCGGCTAGTTGATTCGCGCACATTATTGAATCTCGTACATTCGGCGCGATCGGCGGCGTAGTACGAGGTCACGAAGACCCCACAGTGTGACGAGGGCGAATGCTTCAATCACTATCCGGCGGCTCATTTTTGACTCACCGGAAGCACGCTCGCGGAATGTGATGGGAATCTCAACGATTCGAGCACCCGCTCGAACGGCTCGGTACGTCATTTCAACCTGAAATCCGTATCCGTCAGCGCGGATGCCGTCGAGACCGAATGCTCGAACGATTGAACTTCGATACACACGGAACCCGGCGGTGGCATCATTGATCGCTAGTCCGAGCATGAGCGAGGCGTATCGATTTCCCCATCGTGAGAGCCTCAACCTGCCGCGGTCCCATCCGACAATTCGACCGCCAGGTACGTACCGAGACCCGATTACGACATCCGCACCAGCAGTCGCTGCCGCGAGTAGTTCTGGAAGCGCCTCAGGTTCATGGGAGAGGTCTGCATCGATTTCAACGAGCAGTTCGTAGTCGTTGATTGCCGATGAGAAGGCTTCGCGATATGCGCTTCCGAGTCCGAGTTTCGCAGTTCTCTTGGTGAGGCGAATGTTCGGGTGTGTGGCCGACAGGTTGTCGACAACCTCACGCGTGCCGTCGGTGCTCCCATCGTCGACGACAAGTACGTCGGCATGAGGAACTGAACCTGTGAGTCGAGTGAGTAACTCCTCAATTGACGCGACCTCGAAATATGTCGGGACGACGATAAGGGTGCGCACGATCATCATTCTTACTGGTCTGTCAGCCAGTTCTGAACATCTTCGTTCGAAGGTTCAGGTTCGTTCGCATGCACGACACCGGTCGACAGAGATGGCTCGCAGACAACTTGCCACACAAATGACGCAACCGCCACCACAACGACTGGCTGAGCCCACGACATCGACGACGGCCACCAGAGATCAACGGGCATATCCCATCTCACTTGCCGTGCAGAGGTCCACGCCCACATCGCAGCGATCGGAACTCCGAACACGAGGTACTGCAATCGACGCTGTAGTCGAGCGGCGGCTGGGGCGAGCAATGCAAGCGGGCCAAGCGTGAACAGCATGAGCACGGTCGCAACCAGGGTCGACACACGTTGTTCGACATGATGAGCTCGCACCGACGGCACCTGCGCTCGGCGACGTGCAAGAACCACGACGATAAGTACCGCAATTGCGGAGATCACAAGGCTCCACCGAACCCAACGTTGCGGTCTCCACTCGATTCGTATATCGCCGACGACTCCAGAAGGAAGTTGCCATGCCATGGCGTAGCCGTTCACCAATCGATACTCACCAAGGTCGAAGCCGTTGATGCTCGCCCGCCATCCCTTGCTCGCTGATTCGCTGAACACCAGCCAGGTCGCGCTCGATTCGCTACGAGCCTCAACGAGCGTGTCGGTGCGGTTCGATTCGAGATTTCGCGAGTCGAACGTCGACGAGTTCCCTGTGGTGTCGAGCACGACGCGATCGATGTTCGTGCCTGACAAATGGCCGGCAGTCGTCCGGATCTCGTGGCGTCCCGCGCCCAACGAAAGCGGTGCACACGCGTGAAAACTGGTCGCATCGAACTGGATCGGTACGTCGCTTCCGTCAACCTCGAGAAATCCGCTCAGGCAGGTACCGTCGGGCCACACCTCGGAGGTCAGAACGTCAGGCGTTGGGTTGACCGATACTGCGGCGACGGGAAGCACACGTCGGCGGTCTGCGAAGCGATCGACGGTGGTCTTTTCAACGAGACCTTGCATCGCCACTCTGAGACGCCCGGCCTGTAGGCCGGTGGTCTCGAACCTCGCAGATCCGTCTGTGCCGACTGCAGCGACAACCTCGGTGCCGACGCCATCACGCACCACGACTGATGAAGGAGTGCTGTAAATGTCGCCCTGTGCAGTATTGATCGTGATCACGGTCGGCAAGGTCTCGTACACGATCTCGAACCACGGCTCACCTGGGTCGAATTCGGACACCCAAAATGGTGAAACTCCGACAAGTGAATCGGAGGACGCAAGGACGTAGTTCGAGGGACCGTGGGCCGAAGTCGACCAACTGCCACCCATCGTGAACGTTGTCTCAGCGGCAAGGTCGATGCGGCGCAACATCGTCGGTTCAGGATCGAATCGATTTGCAGTCGACTCGTCAATACGGCGACGTTCGAGCACAACCGTCGTTCGACTACCCTCAGCCGGTCCTGGCGTAAGGTCTGACGGGAGCGTGATCCACTCGACGCTTGAACCAACTCCGTCGAGCGTGATTTCAGCAAATCCGACTCCCGGTGAATTGCCGTAACCCGGAAGCGGTCCAACTGAGTCGGCGAGTACCTCTATTCGCACTTTGTCGACGGCGCGTCCATCAAGCAAAATGCGTTGACCGCCGCCGAGTCGTGACTCTTCGGTGAGAATCACCTCCATTTGGTGCTCGTCACCATCGTGCGAGAGGGTGAGCGCAACCTCGGTGATCCAACGGTCGCGTTCGCCAACCGTTGGTTGCAACACGTTGATCCATTGTGGATGTGCAGGTTCGGCGAGCGCACCCCACCACGCAAGACCCTCGGTCGACGCAAGGGCGCTACCACGCCACGCAGTGAACGGGTCGCCATCCACCGCATGCCCGGGTCGATCTTCGCCGGACAGCACCGCAGGCGAGCCGTAATTTGTTGCGTACACCTCCGAGAACCCGCCTTCGAGTTCCGAGGTCGTGAAGCGCGTCGCTTCGTCGACAACATCGAGCGCGTGCAGCGATGGATCCGTTGTGGATTCACCTTCGGCTCGTGTTGCGCCCAACGTGTTGCCAATCGAATACCAACGCCGATCTTCAAGTCGGTTCGAGTCACCGATAATGAACCACGATGCGTCACGCCAGAGTGGGTCATCGCTTGCGAGCGAATCGGCATCGAAGAGCAGTTCGGTGCCTTCGATGAGCCCGCTTTCCGCAAGCGCTACCAACGTTGCGGCACTGCCGCTCACGATCACCGGTTCGCCGACTCGTTGCGTCAGTACCGACACCGGGTCATCGACGTTCCATGTCGCAACCAACGGCACCTCGCCGATTCCGGGCACTCCGGCGTAGGTCTGTTCATCGATTAGAAATCCGTCGAGCGCCATGGTGGGGCCGCTGAACACTCGAGTGACCTCGGGTGCACCATCCAATCGTTCGGTCACATCGTCGGGTCGAGCGAGCCCGTATCGCTCGAACTCAATGTCGTTTCGCGCGAGGACAGTATCGCTCGCAAGCAAGCGGGCAACGGGTGCGATCGCGGCCGGGGCCAACGTGTTCTCCGCTACACGACGTTCAACCTCCGACACAAGATCGGAGGCGCCCGCGGTTCCAAGCGGCACGAGTTCGCGGGCGACGGTTGGTCGCTCGGTCAGCCCAGGCAGGATCGGATCGATCGTGCCGCCCCAGCGATACGACGCGAAGTCGCTTCCAGGTGTTTCCCACACCCGAAATTCAGTGCTCGATCCAAGTGAGGCGCTTGCGTCAAGCCAATAGTCAGGAATGTCCTCACGAGTAATCGATTCGGTTGCGATGCCACCAATGAACCACGGTGCAGCCTGAACACCGATGACACCGAGTAGCGCAATGAGCCGAACGTTGGACGACCGATGCTGGCGTCGCTCGACCCATGCACCGAGACCAAACGCCAGCCCTAACGCCATCACCGGAACCGCCCGCTGTGTTGAACGCAGCACGAGTCCCGGACCGAGATCGATGAGGACGCCAAGGGATTGCCCCCAGCCGCTCCATCGTCCCGTCGAGGCTTGACCGACTGAAAGTGCAAGACCGCAGAGCACGAGCACCGCTGCAGGTCGTCGTGCAGATTGGGCGACGTGACGTAGACCAACGATCGAGAGCGTCGCAGCGCTCAGTCCAAGCGCGAGAAACCACGGTTGCGCAAGGAGCCCGTAGGTGGCACCCACCCAAGGATCCAACCAATCGCCGCCATAGGAGAACCAGTAGCCGAACCCACGAAGCAACTCGCTCGGCAGCGCCGTCGATCGAATCGTCTCGTACGTCTCGGTGTACTCGAGCATGTTGATGCCAAAGCGACCCTGCACGACGAGTGCCGTCAGCCACCACGTCGACACTGCAACCGACAGCAGCGCGCTTCGCCACAGTGGCGACCACACGGTTCGAAACGAGCCGGCCTCGGCGATGATCCATATCACCGCACCCATCACCGCGTAGGCGATTGATGTTGCGTTTACGGTTCCAGCAACGAGAACGAGCAACGCGAATCGTGCCGGCTGTCGCCAGCCCGTCGACTCGTCGCGGGCTCGCCGCATGATGATCACCATCCACGGGAGCACCGCCCATGGCAGAAGAATCGCGGAGATCCGCGAAATGTAGGTGAACAGATACGGGCTCAATCCGTATGCGAGGGCGGTGACCGTGCTCGCCCGGCGCGAAACGGACATCGTGACTGCGAGTCGGTGGGCGCCGCAGAGCGCAGTGAACACGAGCGTGCCCCACCACAGTCGCTGAGTGACCCAATCAGCGAGACCGAGAAGGTCAGCTGCGGCCCACCATGACCCCATCGGAAAGAGGTAGCCGATGGTCTGATGCGTGACCGTTCCAAGTCCGGTGGAGGAATCCCAAAGTTGCGTCGTCTGCCGCAGAAGCGCCCATGGATCGATCATGAGATACGACTTCGTGTCAGCCGAGATCCGACCGGGCGAACTCCAGAAGGGTGGCAGAAAGGCGATGGCGGCGAATATCGCGAAGATCCATCGCTGTCGATTCGTGTCGACTCGGTGTGATCGTCGTCGGTGACGAAGCGTCATGGCTGGCTCGCTGCCAACTCGATCGCGTCATCGATGAGCGTGATCTGTTCCAGCATCCAATCCCACAGCAGCGGCATGAACTCTTGCGAAAAGTGAATGCCATCGCGATGGATTTGAATTCCGTCAATCGTGTCGACGTAGGCACCCGACGGGCAGGTGAACGTCCGAATATCGAGCCAGGTCACATCTCCATCGGTGCTTTTAACAAACTGCTCGCCGGCCAGGTTGAGCGCCTCGGTTCGCTCGGGGCTGACTCGTGGCGCCACGTCCGGATCGATCTGGCCCTCAGCCGCATAACACGGAACGCTCATCATGACGACATGCGCCGCGGTCGATGAGAGCACTGCAATATTTTCCGTCCACGACTCGCGCAGCATCGCCTCGTATTCCTCCGACCCGTATTCGATCGCAACACCATTGATGACAACATCATCGCTGTCCCAGTGTGACAGCGGCATGATGACGATGTCAGGGTCATCAATACCAACGCTGAGGCGCCATGAGTTCAACCGTCCATCGCACTTGTCGCGTGAAGTATCGGACAAGGAACCACATCCAAGTCGGACGTCGAACGCAAGCGCCGGCCCATCCGGCGATCGGCGATTGAGGTCGAACCAGTAGCCGGCTTCAAGCCACACCGAATCACCGACGATGAGCACTCGTGGTGGCACGCGGGGTTCGACGGTCGTCGTTGCCGCTTCCGCGGGTTCGTCTCGCAACTCATCCGATTCGGCGACAGCGGTTAGCGGCACGGTCGTTGTCGCCGCGTGCGCCAACGTCGTCGCCGTTTCACGCGGTGGCGCTGGGATGCGAACCGACTCAGCGAACTTGGGTGCCGTCGGCAGCGTCATGCCCGCGACGATTGCGAGGGCGATTGCTCCGACGAAGAGACCGAACGCTCGAATGCCGTTCACTCCAACAAATGCACTCATCGGTCGCTCAAGCGCGAAAAATGACAGGTACGCAATAGTGATTGCAATTCCGCATCGCACGAAGACAAGGCTGGCCCCCGACACCCCTACTCGTTCCTCGGTGAACACAAGAAAGACTGGCCAATGCCACAAATATGCGCTGTACGAGACACGACCGAGCGATGCCAGCGGTCGGGTTGCGAGCACGCGGGCGACCAGCGACTGCGGATTCGTACGTAGGTCACCAACCGTCACTGCGGCGAATACAGCCACCGCAGTGAATCCACCGCGGTACATCCACATCTGGCTGTCGTCTGCGAGCAACACGAACGCCATCCATCCAGCGAGGGCAACAGCGGCCAGTGCGCCGGATCGTCGTGTCGTCACAACTGATCGTTCGAAACGCGTGATACTCAACGCAAGGATCGCGCCTATGAGCAACGCCTGCGCCCGGGTGTCCGTGCCGTAGTACGCGCGCGACGGATCAGCCTCGTTAGCAACGACCGCCATCGCAACAGCGGAACCACATGCAAGGGCGGCGATCAGCGAAAGCCGCACCGCTGATGAACGCAATCGGACGAGAAGGACGAACATGAGCGGCCATACGAGGTACCACTGCTCTTCGATCGCAAGACTCCACGTATGTACGAGCGGACTCGGGTCGGTGAACAACGCGAAGTACGAATTACCTGAGAACAGCGCGTTCCAGTTCTGCACGTACAGCAGAGATGAAATGACGTCGGGTCGCAAGGTGTTGCCGGGCTCGACGCGAGAAAGCTGCGCGCCTGCAACAACGATGACGGCAACGACCGCAAGCAAAGCCGGCAGAAGGCGACGAGCACGGCGGATCCAGAACGCGCGCAAATCGACACGACCAGAGGTGTTGTATTCGACGATGAGCAGGGTCGTGATGAGGTACCCGCTCAATACAAAGAACAGATCAACGCCGAGAAACCCAGCTGGAGCCCAGCCGACGTCGGCGTGATACAGCATGACGGCAATGACAGCGATTGCGCGAAGTCCGTCAAGGGACGGATCGTACGGAATTCGGCGCGTGTGCGGAGAACGTTCCACGGCAAGATCGACCTCTGCGGTCATGGTATGACCCTAGGAGTCTTCTCGCTGCAGGAACACGACACAACAGATCGCAAGCAGCGCTGCCGTCATCGGCGCGTGTACTACTTCGAAGTGCTGTGGCCACGCAATGCCGTGCTGTGGTCGGTCACGAGCAACCTCTGCAACAACCACTGCAGAGATGGCTGCAACTGCCACCGCGAATACCCATTCTGAACGCGGAACAACGACGATGATGACGAGGATGACGAGTGCCTCTGGCCACCCGACCCACAGCAGCGTGACCAAGGCTGCGAACGCTGCCGACTGAATCCGACCAAACGACCGTGTCACACGGTTCCTCGCCACCGGCTCGCGTTGGCGAGACTGCCGACCGGGATCAATGAGAATGACGAATAGAAAAAGCACCGCCGTTACCGCAGAAATCACGATCGCGATTCGATAGAGCCGATCCGGTGCCCAGGTGAGCGAGACCGACGACACGTCGACGGGCTGTTCCGTCACGACAACGGTGGCACCACCGATCGAAGAGGACGCCTGCAGTTGCGCACCGGCAGCGGACACCTCCCAACCACGGTTGTAGGCAGTATCGAGCCGAGTCACGCAACACGTATGTGGTTCGACGTCAGCGGTATCACGCAGCGTGACCTGATCCGCAGAAGTTTCGATGACATGTTCGCCTGCGGTGAGCAACAATGTCGTTCCGTTGCAGCTCCCCCCAGTCGCAGCATCGATGTCGACATCGGCGCCGTCAATCGAGAGCACACCTGAAACACACCCGGGTGCTGACCGGTCGACACCGACGACCGACACCAACATCTCCCGGTCTCGGTCTGACGTCACCAACCGGCGCAGGATGGGCTCCGGGTCACTCCGCCCGAGGTCGGGTCGATTCGCGCGCCACCGAGTAAGCACCGCATCTGCCAGCGTGTCCGGCAACGGAGGGACCACGATGTATTCGGTGATCTGCTCAGGCAATAGCTCAGCCAATCCGGCGTCGACGGTTCCTGGTAACACACCTGAAATCGTGACCTCGATCGAGTATGTCTCTTGTGGCAGTTCGAGGGCGTCGAAGGTGCCTGCACTATTCGCGGTTAGTTCGATCACACCGTTTCCGGCTCGAGCAAGGTAGGCGACGCTGAGATTCGTGATGCCGCCCTGTGCAGCGACCACTTGCGGTTCGAGATGCGTCAGTGGCCCGGTGATCGAGATCGTTGGTTGAGTTTCCGGGTGGGCGACCCGCCACGCAGTTGCAGAATTTCCGTCGACCGCCATTGAGGCTCTTCGCTCAGGCTCGAGTTCGAATGGGTCGCCGTATGTTGTGGCGCTCACAACCCAGTCGCCATTGATCCCCCATCGCACGGTGGTTTCGATCGGATCGGCGGTCGTGAGTTGAGCCACGCCGTCACGCATGCCATCACTTGGTTCACCGGTCGCTCCGCGAGTCGCTTGGGAGGTTCGCCATTGCCTCACCTCACTTCGGTCGGCGTCGGTGACGATCGTTCTCAGGTTGTTCATTGTTGCGTTCGGCCGGAGCATGACGGTGTTCGATGACACAAGTCCCGCTGACGCTGCTGCGACGGCACCGCGGCCGCCGCCCCACAGCACAACCGCATCCGAGAATTGTGATTCGACGACAGGCGTCAGGCGAAAGAGCGCACCGACTCCCGGAACTTCTCGCACAAGTTCGAGTCCGTCGGCGCCGATGACGTCGCGCACAAGAATCGGCTGTGTTCGGTATCGATCGGTGTTCACATCTTCAGCGATCCACACGCCGTCGGCATCGAGTTGGCGGGCGGTCATCGCAATCGTGTTGACGTCGAGAACGCCGTCCTGAATTGCGTCATCTAGAGCGAGCAGCAGATCCATTCGATCAGGTGAGCCAAGTGGCAACAGTTCGCGCGTGATGACCGCTGTTCGAGACGTCCACGGCGGGTCTTGGGTGTGACCCCAAGTGAAGGTCGAAAATTCTGAACCAGGCAGGACAAGAACTCGATCGACGGTCTCGAGTTCGTCCATGAGCGTGTTCCACGAATTTGGAATTGTGTTGGGGCGAGCGAGTGCAGGGTCAACGACGTAGCCGAGAGTGAACCACGGTGCAGCAATCGAGAGGAACCCCACACCGAGCACCGCGACCGGCGGTCGAACACGAATGTGGGAAAACAGGCGTGCGACACCAATCGCAACAACGAGGGACAGCATCGGTATCGCTCTCGTCGACGAACGTAAGGCGGTGAGCGCCCCATCGGGAAGCCAGTCGAGCGCGAATGTTCCGAATAGTGACGGATCGTCGTGAGGGTGCACTCCAATGGCGAGGAGAAGCGAGACCCCAAACAGTGCTGCGAGCACCGATCGATGTCTCCACCGCATGACGATTGATCCGAGAAGTCCGGCGGATGCAACGACAAATGTTGCCGCTACGACAGCTGGGTACTCGGTGAGCAAACGACCGGCAGCGCTCGTTGGCGAACCATCTGCCTCAACGACGTAGGTGAGCCAATATCCCGCGCCGCGGAACACTTCAACACCGCTTGAGGTTGATGAGACATCTCGAACGGTTTCCGAAAAGCCAAGCAAGTTCGGGCCGTACGCCGCGCCGATTACCGCTGCAACAACCCACCAGCAACTCGCCAGAAGTGATGCGACCGCCGTCGAAGCGGACAATCCAAGACACCGACCCCAACCGATCTCACCCGTGCGAACAGCAACGACGAACACAATGATGGGTACCGCGCAGACCATCGCGACCGCAGTCGTGTTCACCCCACCAACCGTGGCGACAATGAGTGCTACGACTGTGATCCACCGCCCAGCGCTATGCGTTCGTGCTCTCAGAGCGGCTCCAAAAAGGAACCCGACCGCCGCCCACGGCAGCAACATCGACGAAGTGCGCGAAAGGTATGGAACGAGATAAGGAGAACTCTGATAGACGAGGCCCGCAACGATCGCTGCTCCCGCTGAAATATCAAGGCTCCGAGCCGCCCAACGTGCGCCATACCCACCGACCGTGATGATGAGCGCAACCCAAAGTCGTTGCTGCACCCAGTCAGGTAACGAATTCGTGATGAGAAAGAACGGGCCAGATGGCCACAGGTAGCCAGCGTGCTGCTGGCTTACCCATCCGCCGTGGCTCGCTTCATCCCATGTTGAGAGCGCGACGTCAATGAGTCGTCGCGGGTCGACGGTGAGGTCGTATTTGGTGTCGGCGTTGAGTTGACCTCGGTCAGCGAGAAAGAGAACGAGAAACGGCCATGCGAGCAGAAGAGTGACTACCCGTTCGCGCCAGATCGACGTCGAGTGACGCATCATGGAATAGCGCCGAGCAAGCCGTAAATCGCGGTCACGGTAACGAGCGCCGCGCCGCAGCATCCCGCAACGACGAGTTCGATGACCCGGGACGCGTCTCGACTGCGCGGTGAACGCTGCGTCCAATACGCCGAAATTGCAATGAGTAGCCCGAATGCGGTGAGCAGAAATCGGGGTCGCGGGGTGGTGGTTGATGCACTGACCATCAGCCCGACAACACCAATCGTGTACCACGAGACAATCGGATGAAGTCTCGCCTTACGCATCGACCACAGGCCAACAACGATGATCACAGTTGACGCTGCGGTGAGTGCCCGCGTCGGCGAGCCGAGTGGCGAGGACACCCATTCACCGACGAGGCGGAGGGTGTCTATCCCGAACGAGAGGCCTTCCGACCAGGCCTCCCGTTGGATGCGAAACCACACTCCACCTTCGTGTGCTGTCTGGCTAATGAAGAGTTGCGTCGCGAGAAATCCGGCGGCGGTGAGCGCGCCGGCAAGCGCTGCACCGGCGAGGTTGCGACGTTGCGATCGATGCATCCAGACCGCTGCAAGACACGCGAGAACGAGCGCTAGGGCATTGGGTCGTGTTGCCGTGGCGATCGCACCCGCAATTCCTGCAAGAAGCCATCGTTCGTTGATGAGCCAACGAAGCGCGAGCGCGCTGCAGGTAATCATGATCGCTTCGCTGTATGCCATTGAGAGCACGAACGAGCCGGGGAACATCGCGAATACGACCATTGCGACGATCGCAATGTGTTCGCCGTACAGCCGATGGGTTAGGGCTCCAATGGCGAGAACGGCTGCTGCCCCGAGGATGAAATTCGCAATGAGCGCTGCGTCGGCAAGACCGCCTGGAAGCGCAGCGTCGGTCCATCTCACGATGAGCGGGAAGATGGGAAAGAACGCAGCGCGGGCTTCAACCATGAAGTACGTGACATCGGGTGGCACCACGCTCGGGTAGCCGTTCTTTGCGAGTTCGAGGTACCAGTACCCGTCCCAACTCACCAGCGTTTCACGGATGTGGTGCAAGGTTGACAACCTCGGCAGACCGTTACGTGCGTCTTCTTGGGTTCGAGCAACGGCGACGATCCCGAGTCCGCACACCACCAAGGCTCGTGAGAGCAGATATGCGTACAGTCCGCTTCGTATGACCCGCCATGAGATGCGCTGGCTTGAAGAACGTGACACAGTGCCGAGCACGGTATCAGTCGACGACGCGCAGCGCTCGGCTGCATCGCATCGACGTCGCTCAGTCGTCCGAATTGCGCACGCAACCGTGGTCGCCATCAAGGTTTGAACTGAACCTCACGCCAGTTCATGGCGTACCTTCGAGTCATGCGCGCCGAATCATTTCCCCCTGCTGACGCCGAACATCTCGAACGTTGGTCGGCCTTTCCGTCCTGGGGTCAGGAAACGAATTACAACCTTCACATGGGGTTCATCGTCGAAGACATCCGCAAGGGATACGCAAGACTGCGGCTTCCAATGCGACCCGAACTGCTGCAGCCCGCAGGCATCATGCACGGCGGCGCAATCGCAAGTCTCATTGATACGGCAGTCGTTCCAGCACTCGGTGCAGCAGGAGTCGCACCAACTCGAATGGTGACAATTTCGATGACAACAAACTTTCTCGGAGCCATCGTTGACGAGGACGCGATCTGCGAAGGGTGGATCACCCGACAGGGACGCTCGATTGTGTTTTGTGAGGCTGAGGTGACTGGCGCAGATAGCGGCAAGGTCTGTGCGCACGGAACGCTCGTCTACAAAGTGTGATGGGTGTTTGCTCAAGTTCACCGAGAATTCACCGTGAACGAGTTGAGGTCGACCGGCAACGCTGGTTTTATGTCCTCATGTCATTGAGTTCAAAGGGCTTGAAGTGATACGTGTTGGTATCAATGGTTTCGGGCGAATCGGCCGCCTCGCTGCTCGAGCGATGCGCGAGCACCCGTCGCTACAGCTCGTTCATATCAACGAACTAAAGGGTGGGCCAGCGACTGCCGCGCACCTGCTTGAGTTTGACACGGTGCACGGTCGCTACCCGGGTGTTGTCACCTCGAACGCTGACGCGCTCACAATCGACGGCCAAGAGGTCAACTTCTCCTCGCATTCGACTCCTTCAGACATCGATTGGGGGCTTGCGGGTGTCGATGTCGTCGTCGAATCAACGGGAAAGTTCAAGACAGTTGATGCACTCGAGGCCCACCTCGGCAACGGTGTCCAACGTGTTGTTGTAGCCGCCCCGGTGAAGGACCCTTCAGTGCTCAATGTCGTGATGGGCTGCAACGAGCACCTGTATGACTCGGCGGCACACCCGATCGTCACGGCAGCGAGTTGCACAACTAATTCAATCGCACCAGTTGTTCAGGTCCTTCATGAGTCCTTCGGTATTGAACGAGGCGTGCTCACGACCATCCACAATGTGACGAATACGCAGGTCATCGTCGATGCACCGCACAAGGACCTTCGTCGTGCACGTTCCGCGTTGAACAGCCTCATTCCGACCTCGACCGGTTCGGCAACTGCGGTGACGATGATTCTTCCCGAGTTGAAGGGCAAACTCGACGGAGTTGCGGTTCGAGTACCGATGTTGAATGCATCGCTCACCGATCTCACGGTGACGGTGTCGCAACCAACCACGGTTGATGAAGTCAACAGCGCGTTGCGACAGGCGTCTGAGGGACGGCTCGCCGGCATTCTTGGGTTCGAGACCCGTCCACTCGTCTCAGCGGATTACGTCAACGACACACGTTCAGGAATCGTTGACGGGCCGTCAACGATGGTGGTCGACGAAATGATGGTCAAAGTGCTCGTGTGGTACGACAACGAGTACGGGTACGCCCATCGTCTCGTGGAACTCGTCGATGTGATCGGCGCCTCGCTGTGAACCTCCGGTCATACACACTCGTGACCGCCGGCTACTGGGTGTTCACCCTGACGGATGGCGCACTTCGCATGCTGGTGCTGCTGCACTTTCACGACCTCGGATATTCGGCAGTCAACATTGCATTTCTCTTTCTCGCATATGAGTTCATGGGAATTGTGACGAACCTGCTTGGAGGTTGGGTTGGTTCACGACGCGGTCTCAACATCACGCTGATCGCCGGGCTCATCACGCAAATCGTTGCGCTGTCAACACTGACACTGTTCAACGACTCATGGCCGCAATGGTTCGCCGTCATATTCGTGATGGCAGTTCAGGCGTTGTCAGGGGTGGCAAAAGATCTCACGAAAATGTCGTCAAAGAGCGCCGTGAAAGCGGTCGCAGGCGATGGTGGGCTGTTTCGACTCGTTGCGATCTTGACCGGCTCGAAGAATGCGCTGAAAGGCGTTGGCTTCTTTCTGGGGGCGGCATTGCTGTCATGGGTTGGTTACGACGGAGCCTTGTGGATGATGGCGGGCGCGCTCGGCATCACCGTCGTCGCCCTTGTCGGCTTATTGCGCGAAGACATCGGCAAAGCGAAACGTAAGGCGCCGTTGCGATCGTTGCTCTCGAAGTCGACGGAGATCAACCGGCTCTCGGCGGCTCGTTTCTTTCTGTTCGGGTCGCGTGACGTGTGGTTTGTTGTTGCCCTTCCGGTGTTTCTCGCCGAACAGCTCGACTGGGCCCACGAGGCCGTCGGGGCATTTCTCGCTATTTGGGTGATCGGCTATGGCATCGTCCAATCCTCGGCTCCAGGTCTATTGACGCGTCGCGGTGTCGTCATTGACGAAGTTGCGGCGACGCGTCGGTGGGGCTGTGTGCTCGCCATCGTGTCCGCTGTGCTCGCGATCGGTGTTTCGATCGACCTTGGTACGACGTCGGTCGTCATCGTCGGCCTCGTCATCTTCGGCATCGTCTTTGCCTTGAATTCGGCGCTCCATTCGTTCCTCGTGCTCGCCTACTCACAGGACGACGCAATTTCGATGGACGTCGGCTTTTATTACTCGGCAAATGCCGCCGGACGCCTCGTTGGCACCCTGCTTTCAGGGCTGCTCTATCTTGCGGGCGGACTCTCGATAGCCCTATGGGGTTCGGCAATCTTTGTTGGCATCACCTGGCTGCTGACGCTTCGGCTTCCTCCCATTCCTCAATCGAATGGGATCTCGCTCTCGACCGTCAAGGTGAGCGAGTAACGAGAACCGTTATGCCTCTGGACGGCGGTGCATCAGCGCTTGCCGGACGGCAGAGCACACAAGTACATCGTCTTGATTGAAGGCACGATGTTCAAACGTGACTACGCCGCGATCGGGCTGCGAGCTCGATGCTCGAGCGGCGAGAACTTCCGATTCGACTCGAATGGTGTCACCGTGGAAGAGGGGGGCTGGAAACGTCACCCGTTCGAAGCCGAGATTCGCAACCGTCGTTCCGTGCGTGAGTTCGTGAACCGAGATGCCAACGACGAGCGCAATCGTGAACATGGAGTTCACGAGTGGTCGACCAAACTGGGTTGTTGCGGCATACGCGAAGTCGAGGTGCAGTGGTGCCGGGTTCATTGTTGCGACGGTGAACTGCACATTGTCTGATTCGGTGATCGTTCGGCGCAATGCGTGTTGCACGATGACGCCTGGGGTGAGTTCTTCGAACCACATTCCTTTCGGGATGATCGCTGCCATGTCCTACCTCATTTCTTCCGCAAGCGCGAGAATGCGTCGCGCTTGTACTGCCAAGGGTTCATCGACCATTTGACCTTCGAAGTCAACGGCTGCCCGGCCGTTCGCAACGGCTGCTTCGTACACGGCGAGTAGGCGATGGGCTCGATCGACCTCTTCAGCAGATGGAACAAATGCGTCGTTCGCAAGCGCGACCTGCGCGGGATGAATGCAGAGTTTTCCTGCGTACCCCATCGAACGGGCTTCGTGACATTCGCGGGTGAACCGTTCGTCGTCTCGAAAATCGGTGACGACTTGGTCAAGGACAGATACACCGGCGAGACGAGCAGCGAGGCTGACAGCGCTGCGGGCGTAAAGCACTTCGTTATTACTTTGGGTGCGAACTCCGCCCATGTCGGCAATGAAGTCTTCAGCTCCGAAGTAGGCGGCGGTCACAATCGGGTGGGCGAGTAACGAGCGGGCGTCGGCGACGCCAAGTGCGGTTTCGATGCCGGCGATGATGCGTAGGTGTGCGAATCCTGCGTTCGACAGTGACTCTGCGACGCGGTCGAGGACACCGACGGTGTCGATTTTTGGTACGACGACCGCAGCGACTTCGGGGACGAGCCCGTCACGAATGTCGTCATCAAACCATTCGCTCGCAACAGCGTTCACGCGCACCGTGACGACACATCGAGTCGACAATTCGGGTGCAAGGTCGCGCACAGTCTGTCGGGCGGAATCCTTCGCGTTCGCTGGCGTCGCATCTTCGCAGTCGATCACAACCGCGTCGGCTCCACGTTCGGGCAGTTTCAAAATGAAGTCAGGTCGAACTGCCGGGGCGAAAAGCAGTGAACGAAGACGACCGAGTTCTTTCACGCGATGACCGACCGTTTTGCGACTTCTTCGAGCATGACCTCCGTTGCCCCTCCGCCGATCGGGAGAATTCGAGCGTCGCGTGCCATACGTTCGATTGCGGTCTCGCGCATGTAGCCCATGCCACCATGGAACTGGAGGCAGTCGTACATGATCTGATTGACGATTTCGGCGCCATGTGCCTTCACACCCGACATCGCTTTGACGTTGTCCTCGCCGACGTCGCCGAGCCAGGCTGCGTGATACATCGAGGCGCGAACGGCATCGAGTTCTGCTTGTCGCATTGCGAGTCGTTGGCGGATAGCGCCGAGATCATAAAGACGACCACCGAAGGCCGGACGTTGCTGGGTGTGGGCAAGGGTCTGGTTGATCGCTTCTTGTGCGGCGCCGACGCCCATGCCGACGAGCACCATTCGTTCGTTCTGAAAGTTCTTCATCGTTTCGTAGAACCCGCGGTCGACGGTACCGAGCACTTGGTTGTCGGGTACCCACACGTTGTCGAGCACAAGTTCAGCGGTATCGGAACATCGCCATCCATGTTTGTCGAGTTTCTTCGCAACACTGAAACCTTCGGTGCCCGCCGGCACGAGGAACATCGTGATGCCGTACCGGTTGTCGTTGCTCGTGCGCGCCGCAACGATGGTCATGTCGCCGTACACCGCGTTCGTGATGTACGTCTTTGTGCCGTTGATTCGCCAGCCGTCGCCGTCCCGTGATGCGTTTGTGCGCATGCCCGCGACGTCGCTTCCAGCGTCAGGTTCGGTGACACCGATCGACAGGATGGTTTCTCCGGCGAGCACGCTTGGCATCCAGTGTTCGAGCTGTTCGTCTGAGCCTGAGTTGATGAGGTGCGGTAGCGCCATGTCGGTGTGAACGAGGACGGTTACGTCAAAACCACCGAAGGTTGATGCACCAAGCGCTTCGGACAGGGTTGCGGACGCGAGCATGCCAAGGCCGAGTCCGCCGTATTCGACCGGGACTCGAAGGCCAAACATGCCGAGCGCTCCCATCTTGCGGAGGGTTTCACGTGGCACTTTGCCGTCGGCTTCCCAGGCTTCCCCGTTCGGGGTGACTTCGTTGCGCACGAATTCGACAGTCTGTTCGTAGATCGCTTGCAGTTCGTCGGTCATGTAGATATTTCGGTGTGTCATTGTCGTCTCACTGAGGGGTTGGTGTGGCTGATTGGTCGGTTTCGAAGGTGACGAGTAGTGCCCCGCCGGCAACTTGGTCGCCGACGTTGGCGTGGACGGCATGCACGACACCGGCGCCGTCTGCGGTGAGCGAGTGGAGCATTTTCATTGCTTCGATGACGACGAGCACGTCACCGGCATGCACTTCATCACCGGGTGCGACGCGGACTTCTGCGATGACCGCCGGGAATGGCGATGTCACTCCTCCGCCTGAGCCTGATCGGTCACGTGGATTGGCGGCCCATCGCTCGGTTCGGCTGACGATGTCGTAGTCGAAGGTTGTTCCGTTGATGTTGATCGCGATTCTGCGCTCGCGTGCACGCACGATGGCGTGAGGTTCAGGCTCGCTCGAGATGTTGATGTCATCTGGTGAGGGCGGGTGAACTTCGTGAATTTCACCTGACCGGTCGCGGAGCCCAAGGTGATGTTCGTGGCGGTGTGGGGTGAACGAGAGTTCGCCGATGGCGTGCCATGTTGAAGTTGTCGTGAGGTGTTGTGCGCGGTTCCAGGCACGCGCAGCGATCTCGACTGGCTCATCGATGTCGTTCGGCATCTCGATCGAGTCGAGCAGTGTCGTCGAGACGGTGCTCGTTGCAAGTTCGGGACGATCGAGCAACCACCGATGAAACCCGCTCGTGGTGTGTACACCGCTCACAATGAGCTCGTCGAGTGCGTGTCGCATTGCGTTGAGCGCGGCCGGGCGATCTTCTGCTGAAACGATGAGTTTCGCGATCATCGAGTCGAAGTGCGGGGTGATTTCGCTGCCTTCAGCAACCCCTGCGTCCCAGCGAACGTGTTCGGGCACGTGCAGCATGTCGATCACACCGATCGATGGCATGAACCCGGCAGCGACATGTTCTGCAGCGATGCGTGCCTCGAGGGCGTGGCCAACCGGCGTTATTGCGGCGAGCGAGTCGGCAAGGGGCTCTCCACAGGCGGAGTCGATCATGAGCGCGACGAGGTCGAGTCCGGTGACCGCTTCAGTCACGGGGTGTTCGACCTGAAGTCGCGTGTTCATTTCAAGAAAGAAGAACTCCCCGGTCACTCCGTCAACGACAAATTCGACGGTGCCTGCCGAGTCGTAATTGACGGCGCGTCCGAGTTGTACTGCAGCGTTGTGAAGCCCTGCTCGGGTCGTATCGCTGAGTCGTGGTGCGGGGGCTTCTTCGAAAAGTTTTTGATACCGGCGTTGGACGGAGCACTCGCGTGTGCCGAGTTGGTAGACGTGTCCATGTTGGTCACCGATGAGTTGTACTTCGATGTGGCGCGGCTGTTGTACGAAACGTTCGATGATGACGGTGTCGTCACCGAATGACCGTTGTGCTTCGGTGCGCGCTTCCTCGAGTGCCCGACCGAAGGCGGCGTCGTTGTTGACAATTCTGATGCCGCGACCCCCACCGCCCGCTGAGGCCTTGATGAGCACGGGGTACCCGATCTCGTTTGCTGCTCGGCGTAGGTCGTCGGGCGTCTGCGACGCCGAGTAGCCCGGAATGACTGGAACGCCGGCTGACTCTGCGAGTGATCGGGCGTTGATTTTCGAGCCCATCTGTCGAATCGCGTCGGGGTGTGGTCCGATCCAGGTGAGCCCTGCGTCAACAACCGCTTGGGCGAAGTCAGCGTTCTCTGAGAGAAACCCGTAGCCGGGGTGCACGGCAGTGCAGTGAGTGGCCACTGCAACTTCGAGTAGTGCATCGGCATCGAGATAGGAGGGAATCTCGATGGCGCGAAGCTCTTGGGCGTGCACAGAGCGGCGGTCCTGTGAGGTGGTGATTCCGACGATGTCGTGTCCAAGCGCAGTTGCGGTACGGGCGATACGTCGGGCGATTTCGCCGCGGTTGGCGATGAGAATCTTCATGCGGCAATCACATCCGGTAGACGATTCCGGGGCCTTTTGCCGGTTCGTCTTGTCGTGCGGCGAGTGACAGGCAAAGCCCGAGTGCGTCGCGGGTGTGGATGGGATCGATGAGCCCGTCGTCCCACATGCGGCTCGTTGCGTAATACGGGTCGCTTTGGGTTTCGTATTGGTGTCGGATCATGCGGGCGATCTCGGCGAGTTGTTCGTCAGAGGTCTCATCCGCTTTGAGCCCAGCGCGGCGTATGTCGACGAGCACCGTTTCAGCGGTATCGGCGGCCATCGTGGCGATGCGCGAGTTTGGCCAGGCGAACAGGAATCGTGGATCGAATCCACGTCCGCACATGCCGTAGTTGCCTGCGCCGTAACTACCGCCGATGAGCACCGTGTACTTCGGCACGGTGGCGTTGGCGACGGCCGCAACCATTTTTGCGCCGTGCTTGGCGATGCCACTCGCCTCGGCGTCATCGCCAACCATGTAGCCGGTGGTGTTCTGCAAGAAGATGAGTGGAATACGTCGTTGCTCGCACAACTCGATGAAGTGCGTCGCCTTGAGAGCCGCTTCAGAGAAGATGATGCCGTTGTTGGCGATGATGCCAACGAGGTATCCGTGCAGGCGGGCGAAGCCCGTGATGATTGACGTGCCCCATTCGGGTTTGAAGGGTGCAAACCTGCTGCCGTCAACGAGGCGGGCAATGACCTCGGTGGCGTCGAATGGAATTCGACTGTCCGCATTAATGATGCCGTAGATGTCCTCGGCGGGATATGCCGGGGGTTCGGTGTCCGCGTGGTCGATCCAGCCTGGCTCGTTTCCGATATTACGACAGTTGGTCGTCGCACATATTTCGCGCAGTCTGGCGTAGGCCTCAAGTTCGGTCGCGACGATGTTGTCGCTGACGCCAGAGATGCGGGTGTGTTTCGCTGCTCCACCTAAGTCGTCGGGATCGATGATTTCACCAAGAGCGGCCTTCACGATGGGGGGCCCACCGAGGAAGATGCGCCCGATTCCTTCGACCATGATGACTTCATCGCTGAGGGCAGGGACGTAGGCGCCACCCGCCGTGCAGCCTCCAAGGACGACGGAGAGTTGCGGTAGCCCTCGGGCCGACATGCGGGCTTGACGGTGGAAGCTGCCACCGAAGTGGTCGCGGTCAGGGAAGATTTCGTCTTGGAGTGGAAGGAAGGCCCCTCCGGAGTCGACGAGGTAGATGACACCGAGTTCGTTCTCGGCGGCGATGTCTTGGGCGCGCACATGCTTTTTGATTGACATCGGAAGGAGCGAACCGCCTTTGACGGTTGCGTCGTTCGCGATGAACACCCACGGCACGCCGTGAACGATGCCGATGCCGGTGACGATGCCCGCACCCGGTGCTTCGTCGTCGTACTGGCCCCACGCCGCGAGTGTCGAGAATTCAAGAAACGGTGTGTTCGCGTCGGTCACATGATCAATGCGCGTGCGCGCCATGAGTTTGCCGCGTGCATGATGCCGCTCGATTGACGTTGCCCGACCGCGACCGCCATCAATGGCGATCTGTTGACGTTCGCGCAATGTGGCGACGAGCTCGCGATAGGCCTCGACATTTGTCGCAAAGGTGGGTGTCGTTCGGTCGATCCGAGTGTCGATTCGGCGCATCGTCATCGTGTACTCCGATCGTGGGTGAGCGCGTTCACGCCTCCGAGGAATTGGTGAGTGACGAGCGCAGATAGGTCGTCGAGTGAAAGGTTGCCGTCGACGTCGAACCATTCGATCGTCGTGTTCATCGCGCCGAAGAGCAATAGTCGCGCGAGCGGCCGGCGACGATCGTCGAGGTCTGGGAGCAACTCGGCAAGGAGCGCGTTCCATCGATGTTCGTAGTCGTCACGCAATGGAACGACGGCGGCGCGTACCTCGTCGGGGGCGGTGAAGAACGCGGTGACATGGGCAGCGGTGTATGAGCCGTGTTCGAAAAGTGCTCCGAGGTGGGCTCGCACGTGGGCTTCGAGTCGTTGGGTTCCGTCGGGCGAACAGTTTCCGTCGGTGTCGACAGCGAGAAAGGCGTCAACCATCACCTCGATGCCTCGTCGGAACACTTCAATGAAGAGATCTTCTTTAGATGGGAAGTGGTGGTAGATCGATCCGGCTTTGATGCCGATGTCGGCGGCGAGTTCTCTCAGGGTGGTTGCTGCGTATCCGCGTTCGACAAGGCGCGTTGCGGCTGCGTCGAGCAGTCGTTCTCGTCCATTTTCGGGTCGTCGTGTGCGCACGCTGAGTAACCTAACAAACGTTAGGTAGGTTTTCAAATGTGACGCCCGCCCACGATGCACCTATTGGCGCCGGTGTCAATGGCCCGGTTAACGGTCGGCCCAGCGAGTACCGGGCTCGTAATACCGTTGATGCCAGACACCTCGAATGTCTTCTCCTTTACGAGGCATTCGCCACGTCGTCATCGTTGTCGACACCGCATCGAGATCAACAGCGCAGAGCGCTCGCGGTTGGTCATCAGTGCCGTCAACATATTCGTTGGCAGCAACCTCGGGTACGTAGCGCCGCGCAATGGCGCGATACATCTCCCGCCACTCGTCGTCCTGTCCGGGTTCGTGCACGACCTCGGCCTCACCCTGAATGGTGACCTTTCGCCATGGGTGCTCGGCTTCGTCGATTGAGATGCCAAGCCTCGGGTCGCGCTGCAGGTTTTTCCAGATGAGCGCTGGTTGACGAGGCGTGAAATACAGGCGTCGTTCATCGACAATGAACCACAGCGGTACGACCCGTGGCATGCCGTCGGCGTCAACCGTTGCGATCCGTGCGAGGTGTCCTCGTTCGTTGAAGAGTTCGTCAACTTCGGATTCGCTAAGTCGAGGCATGGCACCATCGTCGCATCATGACTGAGCACTGGTCGTACTCGACTGCGTGCGGTGAACGTGGGCTACACGCAGGTGTTGCGCATCGTGCCGATTCCTTCGATCCAGGTTTCGAGCACATTTCCTGCTGTGAGAGCACGCGGTGGGGTGCGAGCCATGCCGACACCACTTGGGGTGCCGGTGAAGATGACGTCACCCGGGTAGAGGGTGAGCACCGATGACAGCTCTTCGATGAGGGTTGGAATGTTGAAAATGAGATCGCTCGAGCGAGCGTCTTGTACGACCTCTCCGTCAACTGAGCACCCGAGCGCGAGGTCGTTTGGGTCGTCGAATTCGTTAGGTGTCACGATCCATGGACCCATAGGCCCGAAGCCGCGTCGCGATTTTCCGAGCGAGAATTGTCGACCTGCCGCCATCTGCAGTTTGCGATCGCTGATGTCCTGTCCAACGGTGAGTCCGGCGATATATGTCCAAGCGTCAGCGGCGGCCACATGATCTGCTTGCCGTCCGATAATGGCGACAAGTTCGACTTCCCAGTCGACGCTTGCACCGACGATTTCGATGTTGGAGTAGGGGCCGGAAAGTGAGGCCGGAAATTTGGTGAAAGTGGCTGGCACCGCCGGTATGTCCATGCCGGACTCTTCCGCGTGTTGCCGATAGTTAAGACCGATCGCGAATACTTGTCGAGGTGTTGGTGCCGGGCATCCAAGCGTTGCCATATCGAGCGGGGTGTCGCCAGTGGTAATCGACTGCCCGAGCGCAACGACCTCGTCCCAGTTGTCGAAAACCGATGACATATCGGGACCGATGCGACCCTGCGTTGCATTGGCGATATCGGCGACGGTGTCGCCGATGACGATGACGGCTCGACCGTTGTGTTGTGCGATCTTCACGTGTGCTCCTCGTGTTGTGCCCCGATACCAGGTGATAGGCGATGCCAGGGTGTTGCCCGGCTGTACCGTAATTCAGCAGTGTGCATGAGGTGAAGCCGCTGGCCGTTGAATTGTTAGATGTCGCGCTCGACGGAGTTCGTGGATTAGTTCGTGGTGATGTACTCGGCGAGCCAACCTGAGATGTCGGCGAGGACGTGTGCTTTGCCTTTCACGAAGAAACACACTGTGCCATCAGCAGACACCGGAGCAATCACTGCGTTCGGCACCGTCTGATCAGCCACA
>JALRBS010000151.1 GCA_023262325.1 Ilumatobacteraceae bacterium
TGACTCGCAACCCATGCGGCTTCGAGTGCCGCGTATCGCCCGCCGGGACGCGCAACCAGTTCAGCATGCGTGCCAATTTCGACGAGGCGGCCCTCGTCGCAAACGACGATGCGGTTGGCACGCCGCACCGTTGACAAACGATGCGCAACGACAATGACGGTGCGGCCGGCCATGAGCCGTTCAAGTGCGGTCTCGACCTCTGACTCGGTGCCTGGATCGAGATTCGACGTCGCTTCATCAAGGACGAGCACGGATGGGTCGACCAAAGCCGCACGAGCAAGCGACACGAGTTGCCGTTCGCCCGCTGACAACCGCGAACCGCGCTCACGAACCTCGGTATCAAGTCCATCTGCGAGCGCGGCAAATCGGCGGCGAGCGCCGATGCGATCGAGCGCCGACCACAGGTCATCGTCTGACGCATCTGGACGCGCAAGTCGCAAATTGTCAGCGATCGTGCCATTAAAGAGGAACCCCTCCTGGGGTACGACAACGATGTGTGATCGCAGCGATTGAAGTGTTGCGTCTCGCAAATCAACACCTCCGAGCGCAACGAAGCCAGTTGTTGGGTCGTAGAGACGCGCGACGAGTTTCGCGAGCGTCGACTTTCCTGCACCTGTCGGCCCAACGAGTGCAACTCGCTCGCCGTGACGCACCGTCAATGTCGCATCGCTCAGCGCGGGAACCTCAGCCGAGGGATACGTAAAGCCGACTGCCTTCACGACGAGATCACCATCGCGTGGAAGGTCGACGGCTCCGTGATGCTCATCAATCTCCGGCTCGGTGTCGAGAATGCCGAACATCTTGTTGAGCGATGCCGTCGCCGCCTGCACCGTGTTGTAGAGCTGCGAAAGTTGTTGCACGGGTTCGAACAGGCTCGCGAGCAGCAGCACGACGGCCACGACAGTGCCAACAGAAACTGAGCCGTTTCCAACGAGCCAACCACCGGCAAGAATTCCAAGTGCTGTCGCCGCCACTCCACAGAATTCGACAACGCCGAAGTACCACGTAGACGCCCGAATCGTGTGCATATGGGCGTCGTACAGCGAGCGGTTTGACATGCGGAACCGAGCTCGTTGCTCGTCGGTTCGTCCAAGCGCCTGAATGACGCGAACTCCAGCAAGATTTTCTTGCATTGTCGACAGGTTCATACCGACCCGCTCACGCACTTCGAGATACGCCGAATTTGAGACTCGCTGAAACCGAATCGACGCAAGCACAACAATCGGCAGAACCGCAAGGGCAACCACGGTGAGTTGCCACGAAAGCACAAGTAAAACAACGAGTGCCACCGCAAGGAGAATGCCTGCTGAGACGAATTGAAGCAGCCCCCACTGCACGAGTTCGGACATTGACTCGATGTCAGCGGTCATCCGAGCAACGAGCACACCAGCCTTGTTGCGGTCGAAGAATCCGAGCGATTGGCGCTGAATATGCGCGAAAAGTTTCAGCCGAAGTTCACGAAGGAAGCCTTCGCCGGCACGGTTAACGAGCACATACTGACGACGGGCGCCAACGTAAGCGATGACGACGCACAGTCCGTATCCAGCCACTGCGATGCCGAGCGCTGATCGATGCCCATCTCGAATACCGGTGTCGATGCCATATCGAACGAGTAACGGTCCAACCAACGTCGTTGAGGTTGCCATCGCAACAAACACCACGGCGAGTAGGGCGGTGTTGCGAAACGGGCGGGCAAGATGCGCGGCGCGTCTGAGTACGCGACCAGCTTCGACAGTTGACAGCTTGTCATCTGCATCAACGCCGGCTCCGTGCCACATCAGACGGTCACCGCTTCTTGTCCGGGATCGAGGGCTGCAAGCACTTCGCGGTAACGCTGATTGGTGTCAAGCAAATGTTGATGGTCACCGGTCGCAACGACTCGGCCTTCGTCAACGAGTACGACACGGTCAGCCATTGCGATTGTTCCGGGGCGATGCGCAATCACGATCGTTGTTCTGCCATTCATGACCGTCGACATCGCCGACCGAATCTCGTGTTCCTTCGAAGGGTCGACGGCGCTCGTCGCATCGTCGAGGATGAGTACTCGTGGGTTTGAGATGATCGCGCGCGCAATCGCAATGCGCTGCCGCTGACCTCCCGATAGCGAATAACCCCGTTCGCCGAGCAAGGTCTCGTACCCGTTCGGAAGCGCATCGATGAAGTCGGCGGCACCGGCAAGTCGAGCAGCGGCACGAATCGTGTCGATATCGCGCACGGCATCAAGATGCGGCACGGCAAAGGCGATGTTGGCGGCGACCGTGTCGTGGAACAGCAACGTCTCCTCGAACACGATGCCGAGACTTCGACGCAGTTCGACAACCTCAAGATCTCGGATGTCGATGCCATCGAGGCGCACCGAACCGTCACTCGGGTCGTAAAACCGCAACAGCAATCGTGCAACCGTCGATTTGCCCGATCCGGTGGCGCCAACAACGGCGATTGACTCTCCCGGCGCAATGTCAAGAGTGAAGTCGTTGAGCACCTCGCGCTCGGCGTCGTACCCGAAATGAACATGGTCGAACGTCACGCGTCCGACGGCACCAGATGCCGCTTCGGGCAGGCGTCTCGGCATCGATGGGTCAACAATGGCCGGAGCCACCGATAGCACCTCATGCACACGCTCGAGCGCGGCCGCTGCCCGCTGTCCGAATGCGACGGTCATACCGATCGATCGCAATGGCCATACGAGCAGCGTCACGTAAAAGTTGAATGCAACGAGTTCGCCGATCGTCATCGAGCCGTTAACGACTCGAAGCCCACCGACTCCGAGCACGCCGACCAGTCCGACCGCTGGTAGCAGTTCGAGAAACGGCATGTACTTTGCGCGAATCTTCGCAGCCCGCAATGACACCTCACGTATGTCGTCGGCTTCAGTGCTCAGCGCCTCCATACGAACACGTTCAGCACCAAATCCTTTGACGACTCGCACGCCCGCGATCGTTTCTTCGACGACAGTTGAGAGTTGGGCTTGCTCTGCTTGCACGGCGAGCACCGCCGGGTGAATCGAATTTGAGAAGAGTTTGGCGGTGATGTTGACGAATGGAAGAGGAAGGAGTGCGACAAGCGCAAGCAGCGGATCGAGTGCGACGAGCACACCGGTCACGCCAAGGATGAGCGCCACATGCGACAAGGTCAGTGGAATCATCACGACGAACATCTGCACCTGGTTGAGATCAGCCGACATTCGGCTCATCAACTGGCCGGTTTGTGCATGATCGTGGTACCCGGGGTGCAAACCAAGAATGTGATCATGGATGCGTTCTCGCAGCAGGGTCTCGACCATTCTGCTTTCGCGAAATGCGAGGTAGCGGCGTCCCGCAGTCAGCGTGCCGGTCGCCATACCTGCTCCGACAATGGCGAGGGCCCACATCCGTGCTGAGCCGTTGCCGATAATCGCCCTATCGACCGCCGACTGTGTGAGCAGTGGCACGGCGATTTTTCCCATCGTCCACAGCAGACCGAGGCACACTCCCATCGTGAGTCCAACCCATTGGGCGCGTAGCAGTACAACGAGGTGTGACCAGTTCGTCTCGCGGATCGAACGAATACCGGTCGGTACGTCGGTGCTAGACACCGAGCACCTCGCCAATACGACTTGGAGGCCGGCCGATAATCGTTCGACTGCCGTCGGTGAGCAACGGTCGTTGCAGCAACGTCGGATGGCGTACGAGCAGATCGACGACCACGTCTATGTCCTCGAGGGTTGACTCGTCACAGCGCATCTCATGAAATTCCGGATCACGACGAACGAGATCACCTGGCGCGCCATCAAGTGTTGTCGCAAGCATGACGAGATCGGCGCGCGACGGCTTCTCGTCGAGGTACCGGATGACCGCGATCTCGTGTTGCGCGCTAGCGGCCTCCACCATCGATAACGCCTCTCTCGACTTCGAACACATTGGGTTGTGAAAGAACCAGAATGAGGGCACGTCCCCCGACGGTACCGGATCATTCAGCGCACCAACGTGCGCAACACCCTTCTGGCACACTCGATTCACTCGCCATTGCGCCTC
>JALRBS010000156.1 GCA_023262325.1 Ilumatobacteraceae bacterium
ACCGCTCAACTCGCCGAAGCCTGCGGGTACGAACGTGTCTGGTACGCGGAGCATCACAACCTGCCGACGGTCGCGTCGTCGTCGCCAGCGGTACTCATCGCTCACGTTGCGGCGCACACTTCGACGATCACCCTTGGTGCAGGCGGGGTGATGTTGCCGAACCATTCTCCGCTTGTCATCGCCGAGCAGTACGGAACGCTCGCAACGTTGCACCCAGGTCGAATCGAACTCGGGCTTGGACGCGCTCCTGGGAGTGATCAGGTCACGTTGCGGGCGATGCGTCGTGATCACACGTCATCGGATACCTTTCCGGCCGACGTTGCTGAACTTCGATCGCTGCTTGCGGGCGAGACCCGTGCCGACGGTGTGTCAGCGATTCCAGGAGCGGGCACCCATGTGCCGCTCTTCATTCTTGGCTCGTCGTTGTTCGGCGCGCATCTTGCGGCAGCGCTCGGGTTGCCGTATGCCTTTGCGTCACATTTCGCACCGTCAGCGCTCGTCGAAGCCATTCGTGTGTATCGCTCCGAATTTGTGCCGTCGGAACAGTGCTCTCAGCCGCGGGCGATCGCAGCGGTCAACGTCTTGTGCGCCGAGTCGACTGATGACGCAATGCGACAGTTTCACGCCGCTGCTCGCGAACGCGTTGCACTCATTGTGCAAAAAGGTGTCGAATACACCGACGAACAGGCTGATCAGGTGCTCGCATCGCCACAGGGGCGAAACCTGCTGCAGATGATGCATTATTCGGCGGTTGGCACGCCGAGTGAAGTCGCAACCTATCTCGACGACTTCGTCGCACATGCTGGCGCCGATGAGATCATTCTTTCGCACTCCTCGCCCTATCCAGAGGAGCGGCTGACATCGATTCGCCTCACCGCCGACGTCGTTGGGACCGTGCGGGTCTAGGTGATGTCGACCCGCGCACGTTGCCTCGGCTGCGGGGGAGTGATTCCGATCGTCGACTTGGAGGTTCCTGACGGCGTGATCGTGCGGGGCGATCGATTCATGCACGAAGGGTGTGTTGTCGATAGTGAAGCGAACTCGACTCGCTACCGAGTCGGTGTACCGGCTTATCTGTTGCCGAGGGGAACATCATGACTGCAACAAGCGAACTCACACCCGAACGTCGCGCCGCGCTTCGCGAGAAGTACCGGTTGGAACGCGATAAGCGATTGCGCGGAGATGGCAACAACCAGTACATCGAACCATCTGGTCGATTCGCACATGTCATCGAAGACCCGTACACGCCGCGAGTTGAACGCGAACCGGTGCACGACGACGTGACGGTGGCGATTGTTGGTGCCGGCTTTTCAGGGCTCGTTACCGCTGCCGCACTGAAGAAGGCAGGCATCGATGATGTTCGCCTCATCGATGCTGCTGGCGATGTCGGCGGCGTCTGGTACTGGAATCGTTACCCGGGAGCGATGTGCGACACGGCAGCGATGATCTACCTGCCACTACTTGAAGAAACAGGCACCGTGCCATCGGCGAAATATGTCCCGGCATACGAAATTTTTGCTCACGCTCGGAGTATCGCGACGACCTTCAACCTCTATGACCACGCGCTGTTGTCAACAAGCACAACCGACGTTCGATGGGATGACACACGCTCGCGGTGGGTTATTTCAACTGACCGTGGTGATGAATTCACCGCACAATTTGTTGCAACCGGAACCGGCCCGCTGCACCGACCCAAACTTCCGGGTATCGACGGCATTGACGACTTTGCCGGCCATACCTTCCACACGAGTCGATGGGAATATGACTACACGGGCGGTACCCCAGAGGGTTCACCGATGGTCAACTTGGGGTCGAAGCGAGTAGGCATCATCGGAACAGGTGCCACAGCGGTGCAATGCATTCCACGACTCGGACGTGACTCCGGTGAGCTGTTTGTCTTCCAGCGCACCCCATCGTCGATCGATGAACGAAATAACCATCCGATCGACCCCGAATGGTTCGCCAAACTCCAAAAGGGTTGGCAGCGGGAGTGGCTCCGAAATTTCACGGTTTTGCAGACCGGCGGATATGCCGACGAGGACTTGGTGATGGATGGCTGGACGGATATTTCCGTACGCATTCGTGACCGCGTCGCAGCACGAGTGCTCGCCGGAGAACCCCTTGGCCCAGAAACAACTCTGGCGGCCTATGAGGACGCTGACGACGAAAAAATGGAACAAATTCGTGCGCGGGTGGACACAATCGTGAACGACCCCGCGACCGCCGCCGCGCTGAAACCCTGGTACCGACAGTTGTGCAAACGTCCGTGCTTCCATGACGAATACCTGCAGACCTACAACCTGCCGAATGTGCACCTCGTTGACACCGATGGACAAGGTGTCGAACGGATCGACGCCACCGGTGTGTGGGCAAACGGTGAACACTTCGACCTTGATTGCATCGTGTTTGCATCAGGGTTTGAAGTTGGCACCGATCTGTCACGGCGAGCGGGATTCCAGATCACAGGGCGCGACGGAACAACCCTGGAAGAACACTGGACGACAGGAATGCGAACCCTGCACGGCACCCATGTGGATGGGTTTCCAAATCTCTTCCTGCTCGCAACCGCGCAGGCGGCAAACCTCATTTCGAACGTGCCGCATAACTACGTCGAAGGCGGGGATGCGATCGCTGCGGTCGTCGCTCACGCACGGCGTACCGGTGCGTCGACGGTTGAACCGACCCGAGAGGACATCGACGCTTGGTTGACGCGAATTCAGGCGCGTCAGGGTTCGGTCATCGGATCTCCCGATTGCACGCCGGGCTACTACAACAACGAAGGTATGCCGCTCGAAGGAGACCAACAGCTCAATGGTGGAGCATTCATTGAAGGTGCTGTCGCGTACTTCGAGTATCTCGAACAGTGGTGGCGATCCGGCGAATTCGCTGGTCTCCACTTTTCGTGAGTCAATCGCGCCAAGGTGATCGTTGACGCTACGAACCGAGTGACTTCAACCGTTCGAGCATTCCTGCCATCTGTTGATGCACTGAATTCACGGCCTGAAGTGGTCGAACCATGACCTTGAACTCGACGATTTTCCCGTCGTCGTCACAGGTGATGATGTCGACACCGTTGACGTATTTTCCTTCGACAGTTGTCTCGAACTCGAGCATGGCGTGATATCCCGACACGATTTCTTTCGTGTAACGGAACTTTCCTTTTGACCCACCGTTGCCATCGTTGTCGCTGATCGCTGCCGCAACATCGGCCGCATCACCTGGAAGGGCTTGGCTGGCAGCATTCAGGTAGAGCATGGTGATCGCTTTACCTTGTTGGGGCGTAAACACGACAGGGGAGAGAAACACGACATCGTCGTGGAGGAGTTCGTCGAGGCCACCTGGGAGTTGACCCCGCATGTGAAGGTGCCAGCGATGAATAACGTCGTGGATTGGTCCGTCAGCCATGAAATGACCGTAGTCACCCGGCAGCAGATTTGATCAACCCACTCGCTTGAGCTACATCGACCGATCTAACTGATGCTGTCTGATTTCACTCGTTTGGCTCTGCACCAGTAAGAACATCGCTTGTCGAGCGAGTAACTGGGCGTGATGCGATAGGGCGATGGCACCACCTCCAGACGCTGCAACGAGCATGGTGGCAGCCCGCATGCAGAGGTCACTTGCGTTCGCTCGTGCTGCTGGCAATTCGTCGACTGATGCGGTGTCGAGGCGTTCGCGGGCACAAACATATTCGGCATCAAGTTCAGATGGCCCAAGAAGTGAGAGGCACCGTCCAGTGACTCCAAGCGCAAGTGAACCATTCGCTCGCAAACCCATCCGGTAATTCTCAAGCCACGAGTCGAACGACACGACCGAAGTGATGTCATCGGTTGTGATGAGGTGTTGGTCAAAGGTGACGACAGCAGTCGATGAAGAGTTCACCGCCGCAAGTTCGAGCATGTGAACGGACATGGTTTCAGACTCGATTCCCGGGACAATTCCCCAGATGACCGAGTCGTGCCATCGGGCCGCGATGAGCACGATGTCGACATCGCCCCAACCGGTGATGTACGGCGCTGTGCCCGAAATTTGCCAGCCATCGCCGCATGGCTCAGCGCGAAGCACTGGCGCGCCTTGGCGAAGGAGATGAGCAAACGCAACCCCACCTCGAATGTCACCTCGGGCAAGCCCTGCTGCGTAGCGATGTGCTTCGCCTTCGCACAGCGCAGTCGCTGACGCCGGCCCAGCGTGCTGTTGCCAGATGAATGTCGTCGTGAGACAGCCACCGGCGAGAGCCTCAATCACAAGATTTCGATCTTCGTTGGAGAGGTTTGAACCGCCGACCGCTTCGGTTGAGAAGATGCCGTAGAGCCCAGCATCTTGTAGTGCCTGCAGGTGGGCTGTCGGAATGACGCCACCGCGGTCGGTCGCAACCGCGGTAGGAAAGAGCACTTTGTCGGCGAGCCGGCGAGCGGTCTCCACCTGCGGGCACGAATGTGGCGCGCTCAGCGGATGGGCGCTCATGAGCTCAGGATAGTTGACATTCGATGAGCGGAACCTACTGTTCGCGGCCTGGTGACTGTTGAGACACGAGCACCGGATCGACAATGTTGAGACCCGTTTCATCGCTGAGAGCTTGCGACGATAAGCAACCAGATCTTGCGACCGTGTGAGGGCACGCCGACGTAGGGGGCAGCCGTTTTGCCATTCGCTGAACGATTCGGCGAGCGCTTTCCTCATTTCCGTGTCGTAGCGCCCAAGCGCCCAACGGCAGACCTGCATCGTCAGTGGTCTGGACCGTCGCGCCAACACCAACTCTGTGTTCGAAGCCCTCACGCTCGGCATGGCCATCGTGAGGACCAGGAAGGAACAGCAATGGTTGCCGATGGGCAATGTCGTCTGACGAGGACACCGCACCGGCGTTGGAGTTGCCCAAGTCGGCAAGAACTTCGAGAGGGCTTCGAAGTCGACTGATGACCGACTCGGCGCGTGTTTTCTGAGCCGCTTCACAGTGCGGCACGAGATTGGTGAGCAGGTGCGCACGACACGATGGCGACATCACCATGATCGGATCAGTCGAAGATTCCTTTTCAAGAAGTTCCACAAGACGACCGGCGCGCTTCCTGAAGGCGCCGATACGACCCGATCGAAGTTCCTCGGCTCCGCAACAACGGGTTGTCGCAAGATGGCATGAAGAACCTCGAGAGGTGATCTCGCTGACGATTGCTTGCGCAGCCTCATCGGAGAAATATTCGATAGTGCACGTCGGAAACAGACCTACCTGCAGACGATCAGAGGTTGCGGGCAGCTCCTGTCGGCGAAACCACTTCGAGAATCGTTGACCCGATACGTAGGGAATACGAGCCGAAGGCGAAATCCCTGTCATCGCGGTAACACATCGGCGGCGAAGGGTATTTGGCTTCTGCATCAGCCAGTTAATGAGTGATGAGCATCGCACGACACACGGGCCAATCAAATCTGGGGTCGACAGCACCCAGTTCGTCATGCGCTGGCGTACTGAAAAGTAGCCATTGCGTCGGCGGACGTGCATGAGGTGAATAAACGACGTCGGGAGGTCAATCTCGTGCTCGCTCGAAGGACCACGGTGCGGACAGCGTTGGGTGCAGGCACCGCAGTGAAAGCAATAGTCAGAAACGACATTCTGCTGATGTGGGGTGAGCAGGTGCGCGTCGGCGTTAGGCACGCGGGCGAGAGCATCGAAGACCGATGGAAACACGTCGCAGAGATCGACGCAGAGCCGACACTGTTCGCACACCGCAATGTCGTCGGCGAGTGATGACCTGACGTCAGATTCCTCGAGAACGGGGAATGAGGTGGTCACTTGAAAAGGTGGTTTGTTCGTCGGAAAGCGTTGAAATACTTCGTTTGCTTCCTTACCCGTGCCCTGGGAGGCACGGGCAAGGAAGCGGTAACGATGGGTTAGGCCAGATCGAAGCGATCGAGGTTCATCACCTTGGTCCAGGCTGAGACAAAGTCACGAACGAACTTTTCTCCTGAATCGGACGAACCATAGACGTCGGCGATCGCACGCAATTGTGAGTTCGATCCAAAGACGAGGTCGTTGCGCGTACCCGTCCACTTCACCTGACCACTTGCGCGGTCGCGTGCCTCATACTCCTCGTTTGCGTCAGATGTTGCCGACCACACCACGTTGAGGTCGAGCAAGTTGACAAAGAAGTCATTTGTCAAGACGCCGACGCGATCGGTGAGCACTCCGTGGCTCGAGCCACCTGAGTTCGCTCCGAGCACGCGGAGACCGCCAACGAGCACCGTCATTTCAGGTGCGCTCAAGGTGAGCAGTTGGGCACGATCGACGAGGAGATGCTCTGCCTTGCGAAGGTGACCCTTACCGAGGAAGTTCCTGAACCCGTCGGCCTTTGGCTCGAGAGGGGCGAAGGACTCGGTATCGGTCATCTCTTGCGTTGCGTCAGTTCGACCGGGCGTAAACGGTACCTCGATGTTGTGTCCACCTGCTGCGGCTGCTGCTTCGATTGCGGCACCGCCGGCGAGCACGATGAGATCGGCCATCGAAATCGTCGAACCCGATGCGTTGAATTCAGCCTGTACCGACCCAAGTGTCGCGAGCACGCGACGCAGTTGGGCAGGATCGTTGACCTCCCAGTCGTTCTGCGGTGCGAGACGCAGACGGGCACCATTGGCGCCACCGCGCTTGTCGCTGCCACGGAAGGTTGACGCTGACGCCCACGCCGTCGACACAAGTTCGCCGATCGACAGACCCGAGGCAAGCACCTTGGCTTTGAGATCTGCAATTTCGGCGGCACTGGCCAACTTGGATTGTGCTGCAGGAACCGGATCTTGCCAGATGAGGTCTTCGGCGGGAACCTCTGGACCGAGGTAACGCGCCTTCGGGCCCATGTCTCGGTGGGTGAGCTTGAACCATGCGCGTGCAAACGCGTCAGCAAATTCATCTGGGTTCGCGTGGAAGCGTCGTGAGATTGCCTCGTACACCGGATCGACGCGCATCGCCATGTCGGCCGTCGTCATCATCGGAGCGTGGCGCTTCGTCGGATCGTGGGCATCGGGAACGAGATCCGCTGCTGCAGGATCGGTTGGCTTCCACTGCTGGGCGCCTGCTGGGCTTCGGGTGAGTTCCCACTCGTATCCGAACAGCATGTCGAAGTAGGAGTTGTCCCACTGCGTTGGGGTCGGAGTCCATGCTCCTTCGATGCCGCTCGTTGTCGTGTCGCCGCCGACGCCGGTGCCATGCGCGTTCTTCCAGCCGGTGCCCTGGAGTTCGATTGGGGCGCCCTCTGGTTCTGGGCCAACGAGCGTCGGGTCGCCAGCGCCATGGGCTTTACCAAAGGTGTGTCCTCCGGCAGCGAGAGCAACGGTTTCCTCGTCGTTCATCGCCATGCGGCGGAAGGTTTCACGAATGTCGCGGGCTGAAGCCAACGGATCCGGGTTTCCATTTGGACCCTCCGGGTTCACGTAAATGAGACCCATCTGCACTGCGCCGAGCGGGTTCGCTAGGTCTCGATCACCCGAGTAGCGGCCATCGGCGAGCCATTCGGTTTCCGGACCCCAGTAAATGTCATCCTCGGGGGCGTATATGTCTTCACGTCCGCCGGCGAAGCCGAAGGTCTTGAATCCCATCGACTCGAGGGCAACGTTGCCGGCGAGAATCATGAGGTCGGCCCACGAAATCTTGCGTCCGTACTTCTGCTTGATCGGCAGGAGCAGCATGCGCGCCTTGTCGAGGTTGCCGTTATCGGGCCAGCTGTTCAACGGGGCAAAACGGTGGTTGCCGGTGCCTGCGCCGCCTCGACCGTCTTCAATTCGGTAGGTGCCGGCGGCGTGCCACGCCATGCGAATCATGAGACCGCCGTAATGTCCGTAGTCGGCGGGCCACCAGTCCTTCGAGTCGGTCATCATTGCAGTGAGATCGGCCTTCACTGCGTCGAGGTCGAGTGACAAGAACTCCTTCGCATAATCGAAGTCGTCATCCATCGGATCTGACGCCGGATGGTTCTGGTGGAGAATGCCCAAGTTCAGTTGCTCGGGCCACCAGTGCTGGTTGGCGGCGGTGGTTGTCGGCGGGTTGTTGCCGTGCACAACCGGACATTTGTCAGTCATTATTTCTCCTTGGGTCATTTATGGGAACTGGTTAAATCTGGCGATTCGCACGTTTCGCAGGTGCCTCGAAACACCACAGCCGCACTTGCGGCGGAAAATCGTGCGTCGCCGCGAATACGTAGGCCATCGAGGTGGTCAACATCGATGTCAATGATTGACCCGCACATGTTGCACATTGCGTGGTGATGGTTGGACATGTTCGGGTCGAAACGGGCTGCGCCATTGTCGAACGAGAGCTGCGACACCTCGCCCATTGACTCGAGGTCGGTAAGTGTTTGATAGACCGTGCGCAGCGAGATGCCCGGCATTCGCGTGAGGGCATCGAGGTAGAGCGATTCCGCAGTTGGATGTCGATCGTTGTCATACAGTAACTGGAAAAGCAGTTGTCGTTGCGGCGTTACTCGGAGGCCGTTTGAGCGAAATTTCGCAGCGAGTTCGACTGGATGAAGCACTACTTCTACTGTGTCACACCCCGACCTAGTCTGCAACTTGTGCGAATAATCAACCAGTGCCGCCAGAGCGCCAGAGCGTTGCCTCGTAATCAGATTCGAGCAAGGTGGCAAGTTCATCGACCGGAGTGGATTCTCCGGTGTGCGCCTGCAACATTTCGGCTCCGGATGGGCGTTCGGTGATCGACGGCCACGTCGAAGGTTCCCACACCGAGGAGCGCCGCATTGCTTTTCCGCAGTGCAAAAAACATGTTACGACTTCGACCACAATCGCAAGGTTTGGAACGACGCCTCCACTCGCACAGGCCTGTCGAACCTCATCGTCAAGGCTGACTCGAGCGATGCCATTGACTCGCATCGTCTCATCAAGACCCGGTACGAGAAACAGCATCGCAACATTTGGTTGGGTAACGAGATTGCGATACGAGTCGATTCGGTTATTCCCTGACAAGTCGCCAAAGGCAATGTGCGTCGCATCGATGACCTTCACGAAACCGGGTTCGCCGCCGCGCGGTGAGATGTCAACCTTGTCGCCGTCCGATGTTGCGAGCACCGTGAGCGGGCAGGCCGCAATGAATCGTGTCGCGACGTCATCGATGTGATCGATCTCTTTGTTGAGCGCTCGTTGCGATGGGGTGCGAAACAGTGCTCTCAGCGCCTCAGAACCGGTGACACATGACTCAAGATCCATGTGCTGAGACTAGATCGACCGAGCAATTACGGCGAGGTGCATTGCGTCGCCGTCGACGTCGACGATTTTTGATCGTGCGTGCTGCCCCCGATGAATCAACACCGCCGAGGTGCGTACGCCGAAAACCGTTGAAAGAAATTCGACGAGGCAGGTATTCGCTTTTCCGTCGACAGGGGTGCATTGAGGCGAATGCGAAGTTCGTCCCCGGACACGTCGGCAACTTCGGTTCGGCGCGCACCAGGTACGACACGAATGGCGAGACGTACCCCGTGCGGTAACGGGGTGAGCCACGTTGGTATTGCATCGTCGGGCACCTGTCGAACGTAGTCTCATCGTCGTGTCTTCAGGCGACGCGCTCTTCATTGCGGTGTTTCACTCAGTACTCGGAGCGACCCCTGGCTTTCGCGACTTCTGTGATGAGATTCAGGAACAGTGCACGGTTGATGTTGTCGCACCCGACCTGTTCGATGGACGACAGTTCGAC
>JALRBS010000168.1 GCA_023262325.1 Ilumatobacteraceae bacterium
GTGGTGACGGGGCTCTTGCCCGGTGTGGGTGCGTATTGGATCTACAGCTGGACCCAGCGCATTTTGGGTGCGAGTCGTGTGGGAATGACGCTTTATTTGGCGCCGCTGTATTCGGCCGGGGTGGCTTGGGCGGTGTTGGGCGAGCCGATTGGCTTGCACCACCTGTGGGGTGGCCTGCTGATTTTGGGCGGTGTGGCGCTCGTCACGCAAACGGGCGGCACGTCCAGCGCTCAGCCGCCCAAAAGAGTCGCTTGAGACAAGACTGAGGCTCCACCAGCCTGAAGGGCAGTTTATGCGTCAGCGTGCAGAGATGTGGTCTGCGTTCCATCAGTGGCGGACCATGACGCATGAGTCAACTCGACTGACTGCATCAGCATCTCGTGTGATCTCACGGATGCAGCACTTGCAGATATTGAGTGCTTTCGAGGCTTGGTGTGTGTTCTGGTCGCAGTGTCGGCTGATGCGGCGTGTTGCGACGAGGGCCGCCTCGTCGAAATTGGCACGCATGCTGATCTGGTTGCGCGTCCCGGCGGGCGATACGCGGCACTCGAAGCCGCATGGGTTGCGAGTCAGCCAAACGTCGGGGGATCGACGTTGATTACCGACTGAGCACCAAGAGAAACTCGATAAGTCCATCGGGTTCGACTTTGACCGCAGCGAGGGACGGGTCGAGAATGTCGAAGTCGGTGAAGGTGACGTGAATTGACCCGACGAGGCCGATTCGTCCTCCTTCGACCTGTGCCGAAACCTGTGCTGTCACCGGTTGGGTCACCCCGTGCATCGTGAGGTCACCGGCAATCTCGATGTCGACAACCGCGCCGTCAATTGCGCTCACATCAAGTTCGACGGGAGCGCTCAGGGTGAATTCGGCGGTTGGAAATTGCTCGGCTTGCATAATTCGTCCTCGAAATTGACCATCTCGACGTCCGTCGTCACTCCGTATCGACGCCACATCAACGATGAAGCTCGCTTCCGTCAGCGTTGTGCCATCCAAGGTGATGCTTCCAGTGACGTCGGATGTACGTCCAACACCTTCGGTGTTGACGCCGAGCAGAACTTCAGCAACCCGATATCCGACTTCTGATCCCTCGGTGATCGTCCACTGCTGGGGGAGTTGTTCGCTCGCAACGGTCGTTGTCTCAGGCGCGTTCCCACTATTTGACGGGGTTTCAAGAGCGTCGCTGAGATCCTCGGTGGTGAGCGCCTCGGGAGCATCGTTGATGAACGTTGCGTAGATCCAGACACCGCCGTACACGGCAACGATGACAGCGAGGATGGCAGTAATGGTTCGACGGACGACCTTGGCACGACTCATGCTGTGAGTCTCGCGTGCGAATAACGACGATGTCGGGTACATCGTCAATCGACCAATGCGTGGTTCCTAGGGGATTGGCGTGCACAATGTGCTCATGGTCAACTCGTCACTTCCGTTTAGTTCTCCGAGTCCAGTTCGATCAGTACGTGCGGTCCCGCGAACATCGGGCGCGATCGCCGTCGCGGTTCGCACCGACGGGGCCGTTCCTCGCGGGATCGGCCTGTCGCGTCGAGCGCTCGAGCGTCACGGCTTTACCGCCAAGGTTGGTCAGTCGCTTGTCGTGCCGCGGGCCGATGGCCAAACAGTGATCGCAGTTGGCGTTGGTTCACGTCCGACCTCAAATGATTTGCGAGATGCCGCTGCGGCGGCCGTCCGAGCCGGATCACGGCTCGGCTCGCTCGCCATCGATCTCATTTCTACCGGTTCATCGGCTCGGGCAGACGGGCGTGCGGTTGCCGAGGGTGCGCTGCTCGCGGCCTATCAGTATCCGGGCATCACGAAAAAGCCGCTGACCTCACCACGATTTAGTGAGATCGCGATCGTGACCGGTGGCTCGGCTGCCGCCGAACGTGGCGTGCGTGAGGGCGTTGTGACCTCGCGGGCCGCCTACCTTGCACGTGATCTTGCGAATACGCCTCCCGCACACCTCAATGCCCGCGACCTTGAAGGGATTGTGCTGCAGCTTGGCGAGCAGTTTGGATTCGGCGTCGAAGTGTTCGATGAGCACGACCTCGAACGGATGGGTTGCGGCGGTCTGCTCGGCGTAAATCGAGGCAGTGTCGAGCCTCCCCGACTCATGAAACTCACTTACGAGCCGCGAAACCCATCGGCTCATGTCGCACTCGTCGGCAAGGGAGTCATGTATGACTCCGGAGGCATCAGTTTGAAGCCCAGCGATGCGTTTCATGTCGTCATGAAGATGGATATGTCGGGCGCGGCCGCAGTGTTGTCAACCCTGACGGCGCTGAAGGATCTGCGTTGCCGCGTCAAAGTCACCGGATATCTCGTGTGCACCGACAACATGCCTTCCGGCTCCGCAATGAAGCTCGGTGATGTGCTCACAATGCGCAACGGCAAGACCGTTGAAGTGCACAACACCGATGCCGAGGGACGCCTCATTCTCGCCGACGGGCTCTCACTCGCGGTCGAGCAACAGCCAGATGCAATTTTCGACATTGCAACATTGACAGGCGCTGCAATGGCGGCACTTGGACCAGATATTGCTGCAGTGCTTGGCAGCGACGCCGCAGTCATCGACCGAGTCCGTCACAGTGCTGAGGCAACCGGCGAGCCGGTGTGGCCGATGCCGCTTGAGCGCACCCGATACCGACGGCTGCTTGATTCGAACGTTGCCGATATGCGCAACATCGGCGGACCCTACGGCGGGTGCATCACCGCGGCGGTATTCCTCTCGGAATTCACTGGCGATATTCCGTGGGCACATCTCGATATCGCCGGACCGATGAAGGTTGACGGTGACGAGTCGTGGCGCTCAAAAGGTGCGACAGGGTTCGGCACACGCCTGCTCATCGATGTCGTCACCTCATGGTGATGCCGCTGCGAGTTGGCGCGTATGCAACACGTCTTCGCTGGTCAAGACGACACGGAGACGAGCACATCGGCGGCAGTTGTCGCTGAGCGCTGATCAAAACCGGCGGCGCACAGCTGTTCAGCAATGCGAGTGACGTCGGTGGTCCACGTTCGGTGCATCCATTCTTCGTGAGCAGTTCGCATCTCGACGTTCATGCGTGCAAGTTGCCGAGGCGGCACATCGGGCACGCGTCGCCGAGTCTCGAACCCGTGAGGGCTTTCGCGCACGAGACCGAACATGATGCATCGTTGCAGCGATCGGCCGAAGGGTGATTCCGTCCCCTTTGCATCACTTAATCCGATCGAACGTGCAAAGGTCGATCGGTCGACGTCGAAGCCTTCCGGATTGGCATCGAACTCATCTGCGAGTCGGCGAATAATCCATGTGGCTGACGGTCCGAGCACACCGAGCCAGAAACGTTCGACATACGCGCTGCGTGGGTCGTGGCCCGTAGGGCCGCCGGGCGGCTCGGGCCAACGGCGAAAACTCATCGTCACTGGGGCGGATTGTCGTGTTGGTGACATCATCGCGTTGAGAGTGCAATGAATTGCGGGGCACGGGTACGGGTCGGCACACCGTCTGGGCAAGACTCGCCACATGACGAGTGATGTGCAGGACGCCATCGCCAGGGCAAACGGATGGGTGCGCGAGGCGAATCGCATCGTCGTGCTCACGGGTGCGGGAATCTCAACCGATTCGGGGATTCCTGACTTTCGCGGTCCGAACGGATTATGGACAAGAAATCCTGCTGCCGAGAAGGCGAGTGATATTTCGTACTACCTCGCGGATCCAGAGGTGCGGCGTGCCTCGTGGCAAGCACGCCTCACTGCACCGGCCTGGACCGCCGAACCAAATGTCGGGCATCGTGCCGTTGCGGACCTTGAGCATCGCGGCGTACTGCATGCGCTCATCACGCAGAACATTGATGGGCTACATCAGCGTGCGGGAATCGATGCTGATCGTGTCATTGAGGTGCACGGAACAATTTGGTATTCGCGGTGCTGGTCCTGTGCAGACCGCCGGCCGATGCATGAGACGCTTGACCGCGTGCGCGCCGGCGACCCCGACCCGGCCTGTGAACTGTGCGGTGGCATTTTGAAGAGCGACACAATTAGTTTCGGCCAGTCGCTCGTCCCAGAAGTCATTGATCGAGCGATGCGCGTGAGCCAGCAGGCCGAGGTGTTTGTTGCGATCGGGTCGACCTTGAGCGTGTATCCGGTGGCGGGTTGTGTGCCGCTTGCGAAGTCTCATGGTGCACGGGTGGTTGTCGTCAATGCCGAGCCAACGGCGATGGATGCGGTGGCAGATTGCGTCATTCGTGGTGCGATCGGGGAGGTGTTGCCGCGTTTGTTCGCCGACGGTGCGAATACCTGACCAAATTGGTAGGATTTAAGGATGGCTACGTTTAGGGATCTTCTCGGAGCAGCTCGCGCCGAGATCAACGAGATCACACCCGAGGTTGCAGCGAACTACATCGCGGACGGTCATCTCATTCTTGATGTGCGCGAACCCGACGAGTACGCAGAAGGTGCCCTCGAAGGAGCAATTCACATTCCTCGTGGACACCTCGAGGCACAGATCGAGAACCGGATCACTGACAAGACCCTTCCGGTCGTTGTCTACTGCGCTGGGGGAGTCCGGTCCGCCTTCGCCGCGAAGACAATGCAGGAACTCGGATATGCGTCGGTCTTCTCGATGGACGGTGGATTCGGTCGCTGGAAAGATGAAGGCCGACCGTGGCGCCAACCGGCGAGCCTCACGCCCGAGCAGCAAAATCGCTACAAGCGACACTTGCTGCTTCCCGAAGTTGGCGTTGAGGGTCAAAAGAAGTTGCTCGATGCCAAGGTGCTCATGCTCGGGGCAGGTGGGCTTGGTTCGCCTGCGGCCTTGTATCTCGCGGCCGCTGGAGTCGGCACCATTGGCATCGTCGACATGGATGACGTCGATGCGTCCAACCTCCAACGGCAGATCCTGCACAACATCGATCGAGTCGGCGACCGAAAAGTTGATTCAGCAAAGAAGACACTCACCCTGCTGAACCCCGACGTGAATGTCGTGACCTACGACACCCGACTCTCCGCTGAAAACATCATCGACATCATTTCCGGTTACGACGTCATTGTCGATGGTGCCGACAACTTCCCGTCGCGTTACGTGCTGAATGATGCGAGCGTGAAACTTGGTATCCCGGTTGTCCACGGATCAATTTTCAGATTCGAAGGAATGGTCAGCGTGTTCCATCCGAAAGAGGGTCCGACCTACCGGGACATGGTTCCCGAACCGCCTCCTGCCGAGCTTGCGCCGAGTTGTGCCGAAGCAGGCGTGCTCGGAGTGCTTCCAGGCATTGTTGGATCCATCCAAGCTCTCGAAACGATCAAGGTGATTCTCGGACTTGGTGACGCTCTCATCGGGCGAATCCTTTCGGTCGACACGACCGAAATGGAGTTCCGAGTATTCAAACTTCGTCCTGATCCGGCAAACCAGGTGACCTGGGAAAATCGTGATCGCATCGTTGTGCGCGACCTCGATGGTCTCTGCGCACCGTGGCTCGACGACCACTGACCACCCTCAACCTGTCGCTGGCACGCGGTGTGCTGGCTCTTCGCGGTCCTGTATCGATACGCCGGCAAGCACAGCGGCAATGCCGACAAACTCGATTCCCGTTGGCCGCTGCGAGAGCAGAACCCACCCGACGAGTACGGCGGTCACGGGCAGCATTGCGAGCAGCAGGGAGAACCGTCGAATGCTCACCCGGCGCAGGACGTATTGATCGATGCCATAGCCGATGGCGTTCGAGAAGACGCCAGTGACAAGGCACGCAAGAAGAAGCGCTGGTGTTGTCCACACTGAGCCACTTGATGGCGCTCCAAGCGGCGTCAGTACGACTGCCCCGATGACGAGGCCGACCGCAAGACCGTCGAGTCGGTCCGTTGCCACCGCAACGCGCGCGCCAACGAGGATGTAGATCGCCCAGCAAGCCGACGAGGCAAGGATGAAGATGAGACCGGTTGTCTCGACACCAAACTCAAGGCCCCCGAGAACGACCACCCCTGATGCTGCGGCGATGAGGGCGGCACCATTTCGCGCAGATCGTGTCGCGACCGCAGCGACGAGGATCGGTCCGATGAATTCGATGGCGACACTTTTGCCGAGGTCGATCCGATCGATTGCAAGATAGAAGAACGTGTTCATTGCAGCAGTGGCGATGCCGAACATCGCAACGCCTGCGAGCCGTCGACCGCGCCATTCACGAAGTCGTGGCCGGGCGATAAGTGAGAGGGTGATCGCGGCGCCGACGACCCGTAACCAGCCCACCGTTTGTGGCGCAACATCGTCGAACACCGACACCGCAATTGCCGCGCCGATGTACTGCGAGACTGCAGACAGCGCGAATAGGCCTTCAGCCGGGATACGGCGATTCGCCACAGTGTGGCTTCGGTTCAGTCGAAGAACTCTGGGTCGCTGGCGCAGATTTCCTGCCAGAGCGGCTGGAAACTGAACCAACCGGCGAGGTGCGAGCCGGTCTGTTCGAAGGTGTAACGCGCATACTCGTCACGAATTTCGGTCGGAGTGCCGGCGGCCATGGCTGCAAGTTGCACCTGGCAGTTACGTTCCATCGTGATGAACCAGAAGGCAGCCTCATCGACCGTTGTGCCAACGGTGAACAATCCGTGGTTCTGGTGAATTGCGGCCTTGCCGGTCTTGAACTTCGACGCAAATTCCATTCCGGCTTCGATTTCAAGCACAACCTTGCCACCCTGTTCCGAAATAACGGTGTGGTCGCCATAGAACGCGCATGAATCTTGCGTGATTGGTGCAAGCGGAATACCGAGAGAGGAGAACGCCTTGCCGTAGGTGGAATGCGTGTGCGCAGCCGAGATGACGTCTGGGCGTGTCTTGTGCACGGCCGAGTGCAACACAAAGGCGGCGCGGTTAACCGGCATGTCGCCAATTACGACGTCACCGTCATGGTTGACGAGCAGCAGGTCACTCGACTTCATGTGTCGGAAACTCTTGCCGAATGGGTTCACCCAAAAGTGATCGGTGAGAATCGGGTCGCGGACCGTCATATGCCCGGCGACACCCTCTCCGAACCCAAGACGCCCGAAAATGCGAAGTGAGCCGGCAAGTTTTGCCTTGCGGTGAATTCGTTCCTCTTCGGGGTCGTCGAAGGTCTCCGGATGGAAAGCGATGATCGGCTTGTCGGTGATTGCCATAGTCGTAACTTAGCCCCGATTGTCAACCCCACACGATGTGGCACCGTTGACGATGAATCCGGTGTACGGCGACCGTTATGCGATCTGACACGATGCAGGCATGTCAGTGTCACGCCCGATCGCGCCAAGGACCATTGCTGCGCCAGCAGCCCGTTATGCCCATGCCGTTGCAACACAAGGCGCGCAACGATGGTTGCACACCTCAGGCGTTGTGCCAACCCGTGCTGACGGCACTGTTCCAACAGACCTCGGGGAACAAGCAAACGTCGTCTGGAGCAACATTTTGGCGATGCTTACAGAGGCTGAAATGTCGATTTCCGACATCGTCTCGGTAACGACGTACGTCGTCGCGGGGGAAGATCTTGCCACCGTCATGGGAGCTCGCGATGCGGTATTCGGAACGCACATCGCAGCGTCGACACTTGTCACCGTTCCTCAGCTGGCGCGTTCCGAGTGGCGAATGGAGATTGCGATCATCGCTGCTGCCTGAGGAGTAGGCAAACGTTCCGCCCTACGCTGTTTGGATGGCTGACGACATCCGCTCCACTGACTCCGGTATTCAGGTGGCGCCGCTCTACACGGCTGAAACGCTGAATGGTTGGGATGAGGCGACGCAACTGGGACTCCCCGGTGAGGCGCCATTCACACGAGGCGTGTACCCGTCGATGTACCGCGGCCGCCTGTGGACGATGCGGCAGTATTCGGGCTTCGGCGATGCAGCGAGCACGAATGAACGCTTCAAATTTCTTCTCGCCGCCGGACAGACCGGGCTGAGTTGCGCATTCGACTTACCGACCCAGATGGGGTACGACTCGGATCACCCCCGCGCCGAGGGCGAAGTTGGCAAGGTTGGTGTTGCCATCGACTCGCTCGATGACATGCGCACCCTGCTCGCGGATATTCCGCTTGACAAGGTCTCGACCTCGATGACAATTAACTCGACGGCGGCGATCTTGTTGCTGATGTACGAGATTGTTGCTGAAGAGCAGGGCGTTGCGTCGGCCGATATTTCCGGGACGATTCAGAACGACCTGTTGAAGGAGTACATCGCCCGCGGCACATACGTGTACCCGCCAAAGCCGTCGATGCGGCTCATTACCGACATTTTTGGCTACTGCTCAGCGCACATTCCGAAGTGGAACACCATTTCGATTTCGGGCTACCACATTCGAGAAGCCGGATCGACCGCCGTACAGGAAATCGCGTTCACTATTGCGAATGCGATCGCGTACGTGCAGGCCGCGGTTGACGCTGGACTCGACGTCGACGACTTTGGACCGCGACTCTCGTTCTTTTGGAACGGTCATAACCATTTCTTCGAGGAAGTTGCGAAGTTCAGGGCGAGTCGCCGAATTTGGCACCGGGTGATGACGGAGCGGTTCGGAGCGAAAGACCCAAGGTCTGCGATGTTGCGGTTCCATACGCAGACGGGCGGCTCGACGCTGACCGCTCAACAGCCCGTGAACAACGTTGTGCGCGTCGCTCTACAGGCGTTAGCGGCAGTGATGGGTGGGACGCAATCGCTGCACACGAACGGGTATGACGAAGCGCTGTCCTTGCCAACTGAAGATGCTGCTCGGCTCGCACTGCGTACACAGCAGATCATCGGCTACGAGGCGGGTGTGACCGATACCCCTGACCCGCTCGCCGGCTCATACCTCGTCGAGTCGATGACCGATGAGGTTGAACGTCTTGCGTGGGAGTACATCGAGCGAATTGACGACATGGGTGGTGCTGTCGAGGCAATCGAAGCCCATTTCCAACAGGATGAAATTGAGCAGGCCGCCTACGACTACACGAAATCGATCGACGACGACGATCGGGTCATCGTCGGACTGAACCGATTCACGATCGATCATGAGCCGGAACCGAAGGTGTTCCCGATCGATCCGGCGCTCGAGCCGGCACAACGGGAACGTCTCGCCGCCTTTAAAGCCAATCGCGACCAGCAGGATGTGAATCGCCACCTCGACGACGTGAAAGCTGCCGCACGCGGGACTGACAACGTGCTCTATCCGATGAAAAAGGCGCTCATTTCGGGGGCAACGCTTGGCGAAGTGAGCGACGCGTTACGTGAGGTTTTCGGCGTCTACCAGCCGTAATGCACCCGGATCGGGCCTGCGAGGCACTCGTTCGTTGAAATACGACTAGCCATATCGGATTTATCGGAATACACTCCGGACTCTGGAGGTTTCACGAAGTATGAATCCGATGATGACAGTCGCAGCGATGCCGCACCTTGTAGGTGGCAATCTCGCCGTGCTCGATCTCATCGGCAACACCCCAGTGGTGGATGTCTCGAATCTTTCGCCAAATCCTGATGTGCGAATCATTGCGAAACTCGAGATGCAGAATCCTTTCGGTTCGGTTAAAGATCGAATTGCGAAGGCGATGATTGAGGCAGCCGAGAAGGATGGCCGCCTGTCACCAGGACAAACAATTCTCGAGCCCTCGTCGGGTAATACCGGAATTGCACTTGCGGCAATCGCACGGTTGAAGGGCTACCCAATCAAAATTCTGCTTCCCGAGTCCGTCTCGATTGAACGACGCCAAATGCTTGAAATTATGGGCGCCGAAGTCATCCTTACCCCAGGCGGTGAAGGATCAAACGGAGCGGTTCGACGCGCCACAGAGATGGCTGCGGCGAATCCTGACTGGTGTCTCGTGTACCAGTACGGCAATGACGCAAATCCACGGGCTCACTACGAAACGACAGGGCCCGAAATCTGGCGAGATGTACCTGACGTCACACATTTTGTCGCCGGTCTCGGCACGTCGGGAACGCTGATGGGCACCGGACGGTTCCTCAAAGAACGAAACCCTGACATTCAGATCGTCGCCATCGAGCCACCGCTGGGCGAAAACGTCGAGGGGCTCCGCAACCTCGACGAGGGGTACATTCCCCCAGTCTTTGAGAACTGGAACGGCTTCGAACTCCTCGATCGCAAGCGTGTCGTTCGACCGCGTGAGTCGATCGAGTGGACCCGACGATTGGTATCCGAATGCGGAATCTTCGCCGGCATTTCTTCGGGCGCAGCTCTCGCAGGCGCCGCGAAGGTTGCGTCGTCGGTTGACCGCGGTGTCATCGTCTTCATCGTCTGCGACGGGGGATGGAAGTACCTGTCGACCGGTGCGTACACCGACGATCTCGACGCTGCTGAGGCGGCCGCCGAAAAGATCATTTACTTCTAATCTGAGTAAACGACGTCACGCGGTCACGGGAATGATGCCGATGTCGGCTTAATGACTAGAGTCGTCGTCGGTGAGTGCGCCTTCACAGAAACAGGTTGTTCCGCGTTGGGTTCGTGGGGCGTTCGTCTTCATCCTCATCTACCTCTTCCTCGTCGGGGTTTCCTCCCTCGAGTCGGGAATCAAGGTCATGGGGGCCGACACTCAGGAACGGCTCTTCTCATCTGTCTCGAATCCATTTGTCGGATTGTTCATCGGATTACTCGGTACGGCACTCGTACAGTCGTCCTCTGCAAGCACCTCGCTCATCGTTGGGCTCGTCGCGTCTGGAGCCCTTGGTTTCGATCAGGCGGTGCCCATGGTGATGGGTGCGAATATCGGTACAACGGTGACAAATACGCTCGTCTCGCTCGGCCACGTTCGGCAGTCAAACGAATTCAGACGTGCGCTCGCGGCGGCAACGGTTCATGACTTCTTCAACATCATGGCGGTCATCATTCTTCTGCCATTCGAACTGATCACCGGGCGACTGTCGTGGCTCGCGCACGGCACGGCTGAACTGCTCGTCGGATCAAGTGGTTCTGAGTGGAAGAGCCCGCTCAAGGAGTGGGTGAAGTATCCGGTTGGCTGGTTGAAAGATGGGCTTCACACCGTCGGATTCGCAGACACGGGCCTTGGCGCAGCCATGGTGACCACAGGAATTCTGGTCGTCATTGTCTCACTCATTGCGATCACGAAGAACATGAAGACATTGATTGCGGAACGACTCGAGCAATCGATGAATCGCATCCTCGGACGCGGTGGCGGGATGATCGCAATACTCGTCGGCATGCTCATCACCATTGCGGTTCAATCCTCGAGCATCACGACGTCGATTCTCATCCCGATGTCGGCCGCCGGCGTCATCAGCCTGAGAAACGCGTACCCGGTAACCCTCGGGGCCAATGTCGGAACAACGATTACCGCATTGCTCGCCGCACTCGCGGCGACTGGTACCGATGCGTTGACGATTGCGCTGGTGCACACCTGGTTCAACGTGCTTGGCATTGTGGTGCTCTACGGCATTCCGTGGCTTCGCCCACTGCCAATTCGATGTGCCGAATTGCTCGCCGATGTCGCCGTACGTCATCGATCTGCCGCGCTCGGGTGGGTCGTTTCAGTCTTCGTCATTATTCCACTCGTCGTCATTGCGGTGTTCCGCTGATCGGAGGTACCTATGGTGCTGTCATTCTTCAAAAAGGGTGAGTCTCCACTCGATCGAATTGCTCACGAAACCGTGCTGATGCTTGGTGATGCACGACACTCGTTTGACCTCGCGTCAACCGCAGTGCTTGCCGGGGCAGATGCATCGGCCGTTGGCGCAGACATTCGGGCGACCGATGAACGAATCAACGCTGCCGAGCAGCGACTACGTTCCGACCTTGTCGTGCACATTGCGGTGCACGGCGGCGGCGACATCGGCGTTGTCATGGGATACACACTGCTCCTCAAAAAAATTGAGCGAATTGGTGATCAAGCGAAGAACATTCTTGACCTTGCGGAAGACGGGATTTCGCTCGCTGGTGCACCAGATGCCGAGGAGTTCATTGCACGTCGTCAACGGATCTCTCAGATGTATGTGGATGCTGCAGACATTCTTGTGTCACTCGACCGAAGTGAAGCGGCGAAATTCATCGCGGCATCTCACGAAGCGAACCACGAATGTGAGGCGAAGATCCACGAGTACATGCACTCCAACGAGCCGGGGCACTGGGCGGTGCCCCGTGCGGTGCTGCATCGCTACTGGAAGCGCATTGTTGCCAACCTCGGTGGCATCGTGACATCAGCAATCGAACCCATACAGCACGTCGATTACCTCGACGGAGGCAAGATCGACATCACCGACGACTGATCCGCGAACAAGCCTGCCGATCAGTAGCGTTGGCAGCGTGCGGCGTCCGATTGGTGTATTCGACTCCGGTTTTGGCGGGCTGACTGTTGCACGCGCACTTCTCGATCTCATGCCCGGTGAAGATTTTGTTTATATCGGTGACACTGGCCGTTACCCATACGGTTCAAAACCTCTCGATGAGGTTCGCGAGTACGCCGTAGAACTCGCAACATCGCTCGTTGATGATTTCGACGCGAAGGCAATCGTTGTTGCCTGCAACACGGCGACTGCAGCCGGTCTTGAAGAGATACGGCGTTCACTGGCTGTACCAATCATCGACGTTGTCGATCCGGGGGCCTCTGCACTCGTTCGAGCGACCCGCTCCGGCCAGGTTGGTGTCATCGGCACGGTCGGCACGATCTCGTCGGGTGCATACTTACGCGCTGTCGATGAAGCGGCCGCTCGCCACGGAGTGCACGCAGAACTCGCAAGCGCCGCGTGTCCTGGGTTCGTTGAATTTGTCGAACGCGGTCAAACGACTGGCGACGAAGTGATGGTGCTCGCCGAGCGCTTGCTCGCCCCGATGCGCGACGCCAATATCGACACACTCCTCCTCGGCTGTACCCACTACCCATTTCTTGCCCGAACGATCGGCGAGGTCATGGGACCAGATGTTGTCCTCGTGTCCTCGGCCGACGAGACCGCCTTCGCTGCTCGCCAACAACTTGAAGAACTAGGGCTCCTGGAGGTATCACGAGCACGTGGGTCTCGACGGTTCTTGTCGAGCGGCGACGTTGAGAATTTCCGCGAACTCGGCGCAATGCTGTTTGGCGCCGAACTTCAGTCTGCAGAGCCGTGGGCTGCTCGATAATTGTTTGACATTTTCTGCTTTCGACAGTCAGCGTGAGGGTCGCCATCGCCGTCTGAAGCCACGTGGGTCGGGTGCTCGGGTAGCGTTCGTTGCGATGAATGATGCCGAGCATGTTCTTCGTGCCGCTCGAAATGCGACCACATTGCAGCGCCTCAACTACGCAACTCTTGCAGTCGCCATTGTCGTCTACATCACATTGCTCGCCATCGCGGCGTTCAACGCACTGCCTGGCCTCGGCGTCTTCTCGACCTGCGTCATGCTTGCTGAGTTGCTCGTCTTTCAGATCGTGAGAACCCTCATTGATCACCTTGCGCTTGTACGTGAACGCCACTGAGGTGGTCGCCCTCGACGCGAGCCGAATCGAACGCCTGATTTCTCGCAACGCTGACCACGTGCGAGTTCGCCCTAGCCTGTGAACGGCGACAACGCGAAGGAGAGTCATGCCACGAGCTGATGGACGTGAGTCCGATGAACTGCGACCGATCACATTCGAACGTGACTTCACCGAGATGGCTGATGGATCGTGTCTTGTCACAGTCGGCCGCACAAAAGTGCTCTGCACGGCGTCGATCGATGAGGATGTACCACGGTGGATGAAAGGTCGAGGTTCCGGCTGGGTGACAGCGGAATACTCGATGCTGCCCGGCTCGTCGCCCGAGCGAGTCGATCGCGAAGCGGCAAAGGGCAAACAGTCCGGACGAACCGTTGAAATTCAGCGCCTCATTGGGCGAGCGCTGCGCGCGGCGTGCGACATGACGTTGCTCGGCGAGCGCCAAGTCGTCGTCGATTGTGATGTCATCCAAGCCGACGGTGGCACCCGAACCGCGTCGATCTGCGGCGGCTACCTTGCGTTGCATGATGCGCTCACACGACGAGTGCAGGCGGGACTCATTGCGTCGCATCCGTTGCATTCGACATGTGCAGCAATTTCGGTGGGCGTCGTTGACGGAGTTCCGGTGCTCGACCTCCCGTATGTAGAGGATTCCCGCGCCGAGGTCGACATGAATGTCGTCATGCTTCGCCCAGCCGGTGTCGGTGGTCAGGCACGGTTCGTTGAAGTGCAGGGGACCGCGGAAGGGATGGCGTTCACGCGAACCGAACTCGACTCGATGCTCGCCCTCGCTGAGGTCGGTCTTGCACGAATCGCAGATCTGCAAGACGAGATGATCAGCGAGCCGCCCGCGCGACGCGCCTGAGAAAACCCGTGCTTCGTTTGGTGTGCGGTTCGGCGAACCCGGACAAGGTCGCCGAGATCGAGCCGTTGCTTGCGGGCATTGCCGAGTTGGTTCCCCGTCCTGCCGGTCTCGGCGAGGTGGTCGAAGATGCGACGACACTCGAAGGCAACGCGCGTCTGAAGGCGGTTGCCGTATCGACAGCAGCGAATGCTGCAGCAGTCGCTGATGACACCGGCCTCGAGGTCGACGCGCTCGATGGGGCGCCTGGGGTGCATGCGGCGCGATTCGCAGGCGAGCACGCAACTTACGCCGACAATCGCCGTCGACTGCTCGACTTGCTCGAGGGCGTTCCTGAACACGCCCGAACCGCACGGTTTCGAACGGTCGTCATTGTTCGGTCGCCGAACGGAGATGAAATTGTCGTCGAGGGCGTGTGCGAAGGTCGTATCGCCGAGGATGAACGCGGTGAACGAGGATTTGGATATGACAGCCTGTTCGTTCCGCACGACGGCGATGGACGAACATTCGCAGAAATGACTGCCGACGAAAAGAACGATCTGTCGCACCGCGCGCGAGCGTTTCAGGCATTGCGCAATGCGCTTGAAGGAACTATCTCTCACCAGTAGCGGAGATCGATTTCCCATCGATCGATGACCTCGCCGTCGCGCACCACCCAGGCCACAGGATGCATCGCGAGCGTCGGGTCGATGTGCGCTGGGGTGACGGCCACACGATCGCCCACTTTCGCGCGCGGCGCCTCGTCTGCCGACGAAAACGTGATGTGCTCATCGGAACAGAACCACACCGAGTGATCGGCGATCGTCGGGTTCCCGTGGTCCATGCCGAGCGACTTCAGCCCGACATCTGCAACGCAACGGCGAGCAGTCGTCGAAATGACGGTGCCAAGAATGATGAGCGCCTGCTCGAAACCTTGTTGCAGCGTTGCGTACTGCGTATCGAGTAGCGCGTACGAACCGGCCTGCACATCGGTCACCCCGGTCGGGTGGTCGAGCCCGATGTGATGAAAGGTGTGGGTGCCCGTTCCACCGGCGGACACGATCGCCCCACCGACGTCATCATGTGCCTGTCGGAGTTGTCGCATTGCGTCGGCAACCTTTGCTTCCTTTTCAGCGACGTCGGTCACCATTTGGAGATGCCCTTCGTAGCCCATCACTCCGCTTATTTCGAGACCTGCTCGACGTGCGTAGTCAGCGAGGGCTGCGGCGTGTTCAGGACGAACGCCGCATCGAGGCATCCCGACTTCAACATCGATGACCACGTGGGTGATGCCGCCTTGCGCGGCAGCATCGATTGTCTCGGTGGAATCAACCGCCACGTGAACGAGTGCACCGGACTGTTCACGGGCGTTGGAGATGGCGCGCAGACGTGTCACATCGACGACCTGATTTGCAAGCAGAAGTTCGTCGCCTACGCCTGCCTCCATCATTCCAATGACTTCGCGCGGTGTCGCACAGGTGAACGAGGTGTGACCGTGTGCCGATTGTCGTGCTGCCAACGCCGTGCACTTGTGTGCTTTTACATGTGGACGCAATGTTTGGCCTGGAAGCCGGCCTGCCATGAGTTCAAGGTTGCGGTCGAGCGCGTCGATATCGATGATTGGTGCAGGGGTTGGGATTTCATCGATTCGCATGATGTGAGCCTGCCACAGTGATCACCATTCGGCGAGATAGTCGTTGAGGCGCTCGCCTACGCGGTCGGCCGCATCGTCAGATGGATGATCCGTGTAGCTGTACAGCCAGATGCCGTCGTTGACGTGGCCACATACCTCGCTGCAATACACATCGATTGGATCGAACACGCTGACTGCGCCATCAAATGACGTTGCAACCCGCTCGAGCATCTGTCGGTACTCGGCGGTCGTCTCGAGAAAGTGTCTGCGCGTCGTCTCGCACTCAGGATTCGGATCACCTTGAACGTAGGTGAGTACCCCGATCGTCGGACGTCGGTTGGCGCAATCCTCGGGAGGGGCGAGGGCTGGGTTGTCAGCGAAAAGCACAACGCGTTTACCTCCATCCACGAGACGGCGCGTCGTTTCGGCAAGCGCTGCTTCAACTTTGGCGAAGTTCGTATTGGCTGGCAGCCAGTCAAAGTTTGTCTCAACCGGATATTCGAACATCGCGCGTATCGCACCTTGCAAGACGACAACGTCGATGTTCTGTTCTGCAATGACCGCGTCGACCGCTGGCACGACAAGCGCCTGGAAGCGCTCGTGCCCGGGGTCCTCAGAAATAAGTGGCACCGCCGATCCAAGACCAAGCGTGCCTCCGAGCATCGTCCACAGCGCGTCGTGGTCTGATGTACGCATCAACCCTCCGATAAGCGCCGAGGCTTTGCTGTCGCCGATAAGCGCGTATGAGGCCGTTCCACGGCGATCGGTGCGGCAGTCGGCAAAGAGCACCGCAACCTCAGGCGAAAGTCCGCAGCCTTCGACCGAGATGTCGTCGAGACCGCGGACCTCCCCGGCGTCCACCGTCACATTGAGATCGTTGAACCGACGCCACTCGAAACCCCGTTGCACGAAGGTGACGGCGCCAACCGCTCCGATGGCTGCGATCGATGATGCAAGAACCAGGGCCGTTGACGTTCGGCGTGGATGATTTCGCACGGGGCGTTCGATATATCGATAGGTGCCGTGCGCGAGCACGAGTGACAAGAGGACGACTCCGAGTCGCAGACCCGCCGATGGAGTACCGCTGTTAAGAATTCTCGCAAAGACAAGTAGCGGCCAATGCCAGAGATACAACGGATAGGAAATGAGTCCGAGATACACCATCAACTCGCGTGACAGGAGTTGTCTGCCAACGAATGTCGATGGTCCCGTCGCAATCAACAACGCCGAACCGACAGTCGGTGCGAGCGCGTTCCAACCCGGAAATGCACTCGCGCCGCTCAGCGTGAACATCGGCACAATCATGAGTGCGAGACCAACGATGGAGAGGGCGTGCAACCGCAGGCGTCCGATGTTTTCGAGCAGAGGTGCCGACCTGCCGAACGACATCAATGCGAGGAGCGCACCAATGAGGAGCTCCCAGAATCGGTTGATGGGGGAGTAGTAGCCGCCAACGGTGTGCACCGACATCACACTCAAGATGAATGACGTTACGAGAATGCCCGATGTGACAACGATGAGCGAAACGCTCGATCTCCGACTCAACCGGTACGTGCCCCACAGCACGAGCGGCCACAGCAAATAGAACTGCTCCTCAACACCGAGCGACCACAGGTGGACGAGAGGCTTGAGCTCTGAGGCGGTATCGAAATAGCCCGCTTCTGCCCAGAGCAACAGGTTCGAGGCAAATGACGCGCCAGCTGCAATGTGCTTGCCGAGAGACCGGAACTCGAGATCGAAGAGCATCGTCCAGCCGATTGCGAACGAACTGGCGAGCACGACGAAGAGTGCGGGGAAGATTCGTCGGGCGCGACGTTCGTAAAAATTCCGAATCGTAAACGAACTCGATTCCAACCCACTGACGATGTTCGTCGTGATGAGAAATCCCGAGATGACAAAGAACACATCGACACCAACAAAGCCC
>JALRBS010000187.1 GCA_023262325.1 Ilumatobacteraceae bacterium
ACCGGCGATACGCCGTGCCAGCGCGTTCACGATGAAGGTTGCGGCAAACAACACAAGGCCTGTCGCGATCAATGTGTTGACTTCAAGCCCAGTGGATTCAGGAAATTGCAGCGCAATATTTGCCGCAATCGTGTTCGGGTTCTGGTTTGTCAGCACCTGAAAGGAAATGAGATTGGCCGGTGACAATATGAGTGCAACTGCCATCGTCTCGCCGAGCGCACGGCCAAGTCCGAGCATCGATGCAGAGATGACCCCAGATCGACCGTATGGGAGCACCGTCATTCTGATCATCTCCCAACGCGTCGCTCCGAGGGCAAGCGCCGCCTCGGTGTGCAGCCGAGGGGTTCGTTGGAAGACCTCACGCGAGATCGCAGCGATGACCGGTAGCACCATCACTGCAAGGACGACTGCTGCCGTGAACATTGTTCGACCACTTGTCGATGGCGTGCCCGAAAACAGGGGGATGAAGTTGAGGTTGCTCGACAACCATGGGTACACGTTGCCCGCTAGAGCCGGTGCAAGCACGAAGATTCCCCAAAGCCCATAGACGACGCTCGGAATCGCAGCAAGCAGATCGACGGCAAATGCGAGGGCACTCGACACGCGACGCGGGGCATATTGCGTAATGAACAGCGCGACACCAACAGCAATCGGAACTGCGATGCACAGCGCGATGATCGATGCCCACACGGTGCCGAATATGAGCGGAAGGACATACGAGATGAATCCCTCACCGGTTCCCTCATCTGCACCACGTCCGATCGATGACTGCGCAGACGTAAATGCCGGCAACGCTCGAAGCACAAGAAATGCAGCAACTGCAACGAGAGCGATGAGCACGCCATAACCGGCGCCAGTCACCACAAATTTGAACGCTCGATCACCGCGTTGGTGCACCGGAGTCAGGTGATGGGAGGTCACAACGTGCCCAATCTAGGGGAAATGGGGACCTCGACGAACAATGTAGTCACGATTCGAATGACATGGTCTGGCACAGCGAGGTGGTGGGGTCAGAACGCTCGTCCTGACCCCACCACTCTGAGGGGGAGTATCAGCCCGCAACCGAAATTTGATCGATTGCGTCGGCAATCTGTGCTTGCAACTCTGCCGAGAGCGGCGCCGACCCTGCGAACTCAGCCGCCATCGTCTGACCTTCCGCCGAAGCGACGAAGTGCTCGAAGGCCTTCACGAGGTCAACCTCTGCCTGCGTCTCATACTGCAAGCAGACGATGTGGTAGCTGACGAGGGTGATTGGGTACACGCCCGCTTCAGTGGTCGTGCGATTAAGCGAGAAGCCGAAGTCATAGTCGCTGCGACCCTCGATTCGGTTTGATGCGTCAACAGACTTCGCAGCCGCTTCCGGCGAGTAGGCGGTCCAATTGTCACCAACCTGCACGACCGCGGAACCGAGGCTCCCAATCTGTGATGCGTCGGCGTAACCGATGGAACCTTCACCAGCGGCAATTGCAGCGACAACACCTGATGTACCCTGCGCACCCTCGCCGCCAACTTCCGGCCAAATTTCGAGCTTGCCGTACGTCCAGATGTCTGGCTCGACCGCACTGAGGTACTCGGTGAAATTCTTCGACGTTCCCGATTCGTCCGAACGGTGGACCGGGTTGATCGGGAGATCAGGCAAGGTAACACCAGGGTTGTCGGCGGCAATCGCCGCGTCCGTCCAACTCGTCACGGTGCCGGCAAAGATGCCGGCGAGCACGGCGGTTGACAGTCGGAGTTCGTCAACGCCCGGGAGGTTGTAGGCAACCGCAATTGGTGAGATGTACATCGGGAGATTGATTGCACCCATGTCGCCGGCGCATCTGTCCATTGATGAAGTCCACTCTTCGTCTTTGAGATACGCGTCGGAACCAGCGAAGGTCGTGCCTCCGGCGAGGAACTGCTCGCGACCACCACCAGAACCGATCGGGTCATATTCGACCGTGACGTCCGGATTTGCGTTCTGGAAACCTGCCTGCCAAGCCTGCATTGCCGCCTTTTGCGCAGATGATCCAGCTCCAATAAGCGTTCCGCTCAGCATCGGAGCGTCGGCTGCGGGCTCGGAAGCCGGAGCGTCGGCTGAGTCGCTTCCGCCACAAGCCGCAAGAGCGAGCGAGATAGTGACCGCCAAGGCTGACCACCGGGTTGCACGTGTCTTCACGTAGTTCTCCATTCGTTGTTCACGGGGGTGCTCACTTCTGTGAGCACGGGTGACGGTACGCAATGAAGGTGAATGGCACCGAGCGTCAAGGTGAACACAAAGTGAATTCACCTATTTGCGTCGAATTACAAAGGCGAAACAGGCCGTTACGAACGTTTCCTGCGCTGTTGCCGACCGTATGCCCAGCGATATAACGACTCCTGCGCATCGGGCGCGAAGCGATGTGGGTCACCGCATCGAACCCAAGAGTCATCAGCTTGCTGCTCCCAACGAACGAT
>JALRBS010000153.1 GCA_023262325.1 Ilumatobacteraceae bacterium
TCATCACTGCGCTCAGCCAGCCGTCACCATCGGTCCACGCCGCAACCGCAGCCTCAACGCCAAAGAGGTTTGGGGAGCCAAACCAGTGCGTTGGATACGACCGCAACATCGCATCAAACCGTTCGACGCCCACATGCATGACCGCCCACCGCAACCCAGCAAGATTGAACGCCTTCGACGTGGACGTCACCGTGATCGTGCGCTCCTGTGCCTCAGGTGAAATTGATGCAAACGGAATATGTGTCGCCGGAGCGTAGACAAGGTCAGAATGAATCTCGTCCGAGATGACCAACAGATCGTGTTCCTCAGCAATCGCTGCAATCGCCTCGAGTGCAGGTCGATCAAAGATTGCTCCCGTCGGGTTCTGCGGATGACACAACAACAGGGCTGACGGTCGCTCACGTTCGACAACTGCCCGTAACTCTTCGACGTCGAATGGTGCACGCACGAGTTCGCGATTCATGTCGTCAAGCGAATGCAGGAACGGATGATACGCAGGCATGTGCAACGCGATCTTTGACCCGGGTTCCGTCAACATGCCGATTGCGAGTCGCACGCCCTGCAATACGTCAGCGAGGTCATGAACACGATTCGGGTCGATGTCCCAGCCGTATTTCGTGTGCATCCGGGATGCAAACACGCGACCAGCGGGCGATGGGCTCTCACCCCACTGCTGGTAGCCAACCACACCGCGGTCAACGATCGCTCGCAATCGTTCAGAAATCACTGGCGCGACCGGAAAATCCATGTCGGCAACCCATGCCGCTAGCCGACCGGGATGCTTTTGCCATTTCACGCCGGGCGTGGCGGCAACAACCTCAAGGTTGAGATCGCGCATACCAAATTCGTCTTCGCTCGCCATCAGTCCCCCACTTCAATGCCCATCTTCAATGCCCGTTCGCGCATGAACACCGGAATTCCCCATGGCTCACCCGCAGCAGCCTTTGCAAAGGCTGGGCCATCCTCCGCCCATTCGTGACAGGTATTCGTGTTCATTCGCCACGTGTCGTCGCCACCGGTCTTCTTGACGCCAATACGTATCGATGGCTCTGCTGTGTGTGGCATCTCGAAGGTACGCATCGACAGTGAACATTGCACCGCAACCGGTCCCATTGCGAGCAACAGCGCAGTTGTATGGGTGCATCCGCGCGGACCACCAAACAGTTCGCGCACTTTTGCGGAGAATCCGCGGGCGATCGACAACCCTTCGAGCTTTGTGTAGTGCTCGACAATCGTTGGGCATGTCGTATGCGGGAAGGTTGCAAAAGTCACCTTCGCCGACGAAATGACGAGATCGGGAAAGGAGACTTCGAGATCGACGATCATGTGGTGCACCGTGATCGGATCGGGATCATGCTCGATGTACAACCCTGGCGGTTTCTGATCGCGCACGGCGCCCCGAATAAGCATTGCTGATTCGCTGAGTCGAAATGCTCGAACTCGATATTCGCGATCGTGAATCGGCGTGAGTTCCCCTTCGTCGGGAACAATCGGGTCAGACGCGAACAGGGAATGTCCAGAACTCATATTCCACGATGTTCGCAGAAACCTTCGTCACGAATCGAATGAGGGCGCGGCGACCCTGCAGTGAAGTGACTACCGAGCGGCGAGCGCGGCGGCGATCTCTGCTGCGACGCTCGCGTTGTGTTCGGCAAGCGCAAGGTTTGCAGGCAAACTCGCGCCCGCAGTCGCCTCGGCAATTCGACCAAGCACAAAAGGCGTCACCGCAGCACCGACGATGCCTGCAGAGGCGCATTCCTCGAGCGCACTCGCCAAGGCGGCGTCGACTCGTATTGGATCGATCTCGTCCGTCTCCGGAATCGGAACCGCGACGAGGAATCCCTGCGACGACCGGGTCCTCGCCATGAAGGCACGAGCAACGACCTCGGCCTCCTCGACGCGATGTGGAACCGGCAGACCACTCGACCGCGTGTAAAACGCGGGAAACATGTCGGTCCTCCAGCCGAGCACTGGGGCGCCCGCGGTCTCGAGGTATTCGAGGGTCCGCGCAAGATCAAGAAATGCCTTCGCTCCTGCTGAAACCGTGATCACTCCGCGCTGCGCAATCGCGTCGAGGTCCGCACTCACATCGCCGGTGAGTTCCGCGCCGCGATGCACCCCGCCAATACCACCCGTTGCGAAGACCGCGACACCAGCCTGCTCGGCAAGTGCGAGCGCAGCAGACACCGTAGTTGCGCCGTACGACCACCGTTGGGCGATAGCGATCGGGATGTCGCGTTCCGCCATTTTTTTCGCGGGGCCGCAGATGAGGGCCCGTTGCGCGCTGTCGATGCCGACTCGGGCGACACCATCGATCACAGCGGTGACTGCAGGAATCGCCCCCTTTGCCCGCACCGCAGTTTCGCAACGATCGAGCGCTTCTTCGTTCGCAGGTGACGGAAGACCGAGATGAGAAAAGATCGTTGACTCAAGCGCCACCACCGGCAGACCGTTGTCGATTGCGTGCTGTACCTCGTCGCTCAACACGAGCGTCGATGCCATCGGGCTGTTGCTGCTCACCCTCGTAGTGTGCCAGCGCGAACGAATCTTGAAACAACCTCGACGTGGTGCGTTCCCGGGAACAGGTCGTGCGCCTCAACTCGTTCGAGGAGGTAACCGTCTGTTGCGAGCAGCGCTGCGTCTCGGGCAAACGACACCGGGTCGCAACTCACGAGGACGATGACGCGTGGCGCCGCCCGCACGCACGAATTCACACCAGGTCGCCCCAGCCCGCTTCGGGCAGGATCGGCGATGATGACGTCTGGCGGTATGTCCGTCGCATCAGTTCGCCACCGACCGAACTCTGCTCGCACCAAAGACACCGAGCCCGCACGAGAGTTGAGGTTGACCTCTGCGTCGGCAAGCGCAGCGCGAGAAGTTTCGACAACAGTCACAGCGGTCGAGTCAGGAACTGCGCAGACGGCAAACAACCCGACCCCACCGTACGCGTCGACCACATGCGAAGCGTCGGCAAGTTCGGGGGCGAAACGCTTCACCGCATCAACGAGCACTCCAGCGGCTTGAGGTCCACTTTGAAAAAATGAACCAGCCGAAACAATGAGGTCACGGCCTGTGACACGTTCGGTGAGTCGAGCGTTCGGTCCGACCGACGCGTCATGTGGCAGGCCACCAACCTCACCGGCTCGGCGATCCCACCGCGCGGTCGACTCACCCGTCGCAACCGACACGCGAAGGTTCACCTCAACCCCTGACGGCACCGACACTTCCCGGAGGATTGCTGCAAGTTGCTCGACGACAACCTCACAATTCGGCGCAGCAACGGTTGCGTCGTCGGACTGCCGACGAAACCCAGCCCGGCCCTCGTCGGTTCCGACGACTCGGACGCTCGTTCGATAATTGTTTCGGGTCACCGACTGACCAGTATCGACAGGAATATCGAGTCGAGCAGTTCGTCGTAACGCCTCGCGCACGATGTCCGACTTAAAGTCGAGTTGCGACGACTCGCTCACTTCGGCCCAGTCGCACCCTCCGCAACCTTCGTGCCGAGAGGCGCACGTCGATCTCACCCGCTCGGGTGAGGGAACCGCAATATTCGCCACGACGCCACGAAGCCAATCTCGTCGCTGTTCAAGCACGAGGACATCGACGTGATCCCCCGCAACTGCGCCACGAACAAACATGACACGTCCGTCCTCATGGCGCGCGAAACCTTCGCCACCGGCAACCATCCGATCGATGCTCACCGATTGCACGATCACCGGATCGTTCGGGGGCGGAACGCTACTCGACGATTCGATCGAAGAATCAGACCCCGCAGACATTCCCCCAACGTAGGTGAGAGCGATGACGGAACTAGGGTTCCGTTCGTGGCACGTCCAATCCAAATCTCCCCGTCGGTTCTTCCTGCCGACTTTTCGCGGCTTGGCGAAGAGGTCGCAGCCCTCGATGAGGCTGGAGTCGACCTCATTCAGTGGGACGTTATGGACGGACGTTTCGTACCGAATCTCACGTTTGGGCCGGACGTCATCGCTTCCGCTCGCAGTTACACAACGGTGCCATTCGAAGCACACCTCATGGTGCTCGAACCCGACCAGCTCGCGGCTCGATATGTCGAGGCAGGGTGTTCACGCCTCATCGTGCACGCCGAGGCCTGCACCCACTTGCACCGAACCCTCGACTACATCAACGGCCTTGGCGCCCGAGCCGCCGTTGCGTTGAACCCTTCGACACCAGCCGCAGAAATTTCACATGTGCTCGACCTCGTCGACCTGGTGCTCGTGATGACCGTCAACCCTGGGTTCGGTGGCCAGAAGTACATCTCGACGATGGAGCCGAAAATTGCCGAGGTGCGCTCAATGATCGATCGCGCTGGGTACGCCGACACGGTCGACCTCGAGGTTGACGGTGGAATCAGTGCGGCAACGATCACTGGAGCGGCGTCAGCAGGAGCCAATGTGCTCATCGCCGGCACCGCTCTCTACAAACACCCTGGCGGACTCAAGGCCGCAGTTGATGAACTTCGTTCACTCGCAACTGCGGCTCGACCTCCAGCGGCGTAACTATCGCCGTCGTCGACTCGTTCTGCGCCGCCGCTGTTGTCGCACATCGCGAAGGCTCGTGATCACACCACCGGCCGAGACGCGCAGCATCGCAAGAAAAAACACGATGACTCCAGCAACGATCGCTGGAATCAATATCGCTCGAACAAGACGTGAACGTTCGGCAAGAAAAGGGTCGAGTAAGGAGTAGTCGACCGGTTGACCATCGACTTGCAACGCAATAACCGGATCTTCGGCCTCTGGGCAGATGACATCCTCTTCCGAGGCACCGACGATTTCATCGCCTGCAAAATCCACCGGCTCCTCGGCGAGTTTCGAGACAAGAATTCCCAGGTCGCGTTCCTTCGAAGCACCGATGAGATACGACGTACCAACCGTCATGTACTGCGCGTCATATCCAAATCGGACATCAATCGTGCCGTTTGCACCAACGACGGTGTCATCGCCACTACGAATCGTGATGTCGTCGAAGCGAACTGTTTTTGAGTCTCTGGCAGTGACTGTTCCGACAAAGACAACGTCGGCGAGCGCCCAGGGAGGGCAGCCCTGCGGAACCTCGACTAACGGGACCGTTGCCGGAACGACCTCCGTGTCGACAACGACCTCATCGCCGGGGGGTTCCTCCTGCGCACGCGCACTGCCACCGGCTCCACTCAGACCAGCAACACCGAGCGCAACGGCGAGACCAATCTTCAGTTGGGTGCGCACGCCAACCACGGTAATTCGCATCAGGTTGCTGTCGTCGTCACCGCCATAATGGTCCAATGGGGTTTAACCCGTACCGAAAGTTTCGCGCTCGACCAAGTGACTACGTGCTCGTGGGTGCAGCGCTCGCGATCGCGTGTGCACTAGTTGCGTGGGGAATCTTTGGCTAATCAGCCATCAACGTCGAACGCTCCTTCAACACGTTCAACCGTCCTGCCACAGATAAGCACGACGTCGAAACGAATCGACAGCCCGTCGGGCTCTGCGTAGCCCGGATGAGCATTCACGAAACATTCGGCGGTGGTACAAATTCGTTCGCGTTGTGCGCGTGACACAGCGGCACCGGGACCGCCGAACAGCGCATTCCGACGAGCCTTCACTTCAACAAACACGAGATGGCGTGCGGATTGAACGATGAGATCGAGCTCTCCGAAGCGACAGCGCCAGTTCTGTGCAACGATGAGGTATCCGAGCCCGCGATACATCGCCGCCGCTCGCCGCTCCGCCTGCCGTCCTGCAACGTGTCGTCGATCTGCTGAGCGTCTCACCAATTCCGCCACACAGGCGAGATACCACGATTAGCGACAACGATCAGACGACGGGGCAACTGTCTTGCAACTTCGGTTCCGACGTCGGGAACCCCTCAAACAACTCGTAGGATTTCTCTCACGCGTTCGTAGCTCAATGGATAGAGCATCTGACTTCGGATCAGACGGTTGGGAGTTCGAGTCTCTCCGGGCGCACCAAAAACCATCGGCGTAAGGGCCGACTCGCGGCAAGTTGAACGTGAACGCCTTTGAGAAAACGCGGCGAGATCAGAATTCGCGCTTCTCGCGAACCTTTGCGGCCTTGCCGACTCGGTCACGCAAGTAATACAACTTCGCTCGACGAACATCGCCGCGCTTCACCACTTCAACCTTGGCAACGGTTGGCGTGTGAATCGGGAAGGTGCGCTCGACGCCGACTCCGTAGCTCAACTTGCGAACGGTGTAGGTCTCATGGAGGCCGCCGCCACGACGCGAGATCACGTTGCCCTGAAAGACCTGAATTCGCTCCTTGCCGCCCTCGACGACGCGAACGTGCACCTTCAGTTCATCGCCAGGACCAAAGTCTGGGATGTCGGAGCGCATCGAGTCTTGATCGACGAAATCGGTGGTCTTCATGAGTCTTCCTGATCTTTCGAATGTCCGGCACAGTCCGGGTCGGCTCGTCAAGGATACGGGACTGGTGGGAACTCTTCCAACAGGCGATGCTCTTCCGTACTCAAACCGCCACGTGCCTCAATGAGATCGGGTCGCGCGCGAATCGTGCGATGAAGCGCTTGGGCAAGCCGCCATCGCGCAATACGAGCATGGTCACCGCTTCGGAGCACGTCGGGCACGGTCCACCCAGAGAATTCCGCTGGGCGGGTGTACTGAGGTTCCTCAAGAAGTCCGGAGGCACCGAAACTCTCGGTAACCGGACCCTGCTCGTTTCCCATCACCCCTGGCATCAACCTCGTGACCGCCTCGATGATGAGGCAGGCGGCAACTTCGCCACCCGCAAGCACGACGTCACCCACGCTCAGCTCGCCGTCAACAAGGTGTTCTCGAACGCGATGGTCAACCCCTTCGTAGCGTCCGCACAACAGGCTGAAACCATTCGACGCCGCCATTTCCTCGGCGACCTTCTGGTCGAACCGGCGCCCGCCCGGCGATAACAAATACAGCGGCCGCAGCGGATTCACATCGGCGACCGCAGCGAACAATGGCTCAGCCATCATGAGCATTCCGGCTCCCCCACCAAATGGCGCGTCGTCGACGGTTCGATGGGTGTCGGTTGTGTAGTCACGAGGATCATGGCAACGCAGATCAACACGTCCGGACTCGCGCGCTTTGCCGAGCAAACTCTCCGACGCAAAGCCGTCAATCATTCCCGGGAACAGCGTGAATACATCAATTCTCATTGCGTCAGCCTGCTCCGAGATCAAACAAGCCATCAGGCGGGTCAATGGTGATCACCGATTCGATGATCGAGCGAACGAACACCGCAGGCACGAGCGCTCCTGATTCAAGTTCGAGAAGATCAGATGCCGGATTCGCAATAACCGCGACACATCGGCCGTGATGTGTGCCATCGACGCCCACAACATCCGAGCCGACGAGATCATGCACCCACAATGCGTCCGGATCATTCACCGGCTCCGCCCGCAACACCGTTCCCGCTAAACCTTCGGCAGTCGTACGGTCGGTGAGCTCAGCAAACTTGACAATCCAACGTTGCCCGCTTGGGCGTGATGAATGAACAGTCAACCACTGTCCCTGCGCCTCGAGGCGTGAGCCCGGATCGACGCGTTCGACCCGATCTGAGGTCAGCGACACGAAGATTTCACCGCGAATTCCGTGGGCCTTGCCGAGGCGTCCTACTTCGAGCAGAGTCTCTTCACCCATGATCGCCTCCCCGCAGGGAACCGTCGTCAGTCGTCAAGAAATTCGATGTCGACGTCGACACCGTCTTTGACCGCCGCCGCTCGGGTGACTGTGCGAATGCTCGCCGCAGTACGGCCGCGACGTCCAATCACCCTGCCGAGATCGCCATCACCAACGCGAACATCAAGGCGAACTCGACCGTCTTCTTCAGAAACATCAACGTGAACCGCTTCGGGCTGGTCCACGATGGACCGCACGAGATGCTCGAGGACTGCTGCAGCCGTTGGAGCTGACACGACGGAACTCACCCCGCCTTGGCGGACTTGAACTGTTCCATGGCGCCCGATATTTCGAGCAACTTGGCAACGCGTTCGGTCGGCTGTGCACCCTCAGCGAGCCACTTGACCGCCTTGTCGTTGTCAACGGTGAGCACCGACGGGTCCTGACGAGGGTCGTAGTGACCGAGAATCTCAATGAAACGGCCATCACGTGGTGAACGTGAATCAGCCGCAACAATGCGGTACTGCGGCTGCTTCTTCTTGCCGATACGGGTGAGGCGCAACTTAACTGCCATGTGTGAACTGTCTCCTGGAGCAATGAGGATCCTCGGCAGGCTATCGGCACGCGGCTCAGATACACACGCGTCTGTGCAGGCGGTCGGCTGGATCGCCTCGGGCCACCCCAACGTGACTGTCGGCCGTCTATTTCCGGCCGAGATCCCCAAATGGGTTACTCCCCGGCAGTGAGCCCCCTCCGAGTAGCGACTCGAGGTCTGACATATCGGGTGCCTGACCTCCGGCAAAAGGATTGCCTCCCCTACCTTTCGACGCTCGGCGTGCCTTACGGCCGCCGCCGAGTCCAGCAGCCCCGCCAAAACGCTTCATCATCTTTTGCATCTCGGCAAACTGTTTGACGAGTCTGTTGACCTCAGCAACCGACGTGCCTGACCCGGTGGCAATACGAGCTCGACGACTTCCGTTGATGACCTCAGGATGAGCGCGTTCTTCGCGTGTCATCGAGCGGATAATCGCCTCGACCGGCTTGAGATCATCATCCGAAATCTGGGCGTTCTTCATCTCTTTCGGAACGCCCGGCATCATGCCAAGAACGCCCGACAACGGACCCATCTTCTTGAGCGCCTGCATTTGCTCAAGAAAATCGTCGAAGGTGAACTGACCTTCAAGTAACCTCGCCGCGGCCTCTTCTGCCTGATCGGCTTCGAACGCCTGCTCGGCCTGTTCGATAAGGGTGAGCATGTCCCCCATGCCAAGGATGCGACCCGCCATTCGATCGGGGTGGAACTGCTCAAACGCTTCGAGACGCTCACCCGTCGATGCAAACGCGATTGGACGACCAATCACTTCCTTGACCGATAACGCCGCACCGCCGCGTGCGTCACCATCGAGTTTCGACATGATCACGCCGTCGATTTCAAGCGTTTCGTGGAACGCCGATGCCGTCTGCACAGCGTCTTGTCCGGTCATCGCGTCGATAACAAGGAAGGTGTAGTTCGGAGAAATAGCGTCCGAAATTTCGCGGACCTGCGCCATGAGTTCTGCGTCGACCGCGAGTCGTCCTGCGGTGTCGACGATGAGCACATCGCGTCCGAGCCGTCTGGCTTCTTGGAGACCGTCGGCCGCGACCTGCACAGGATCGGTTGGCTGCGACCAGACGGGTACGTCGATTTGGGCACCAAGAGTTCTCAACTGCTCAACTGCGGCGGGTCTCTGCAAGTCGGCGCCGACGAGCAATGGTTGGTGACCTTGCGATTTGAACCAGGCGGCGAGTTTTGCCGAGTTCGTTGTTTTGCCGGAACCTTGTAACCCGGCCATCAAGACAACAGTCGGCGGTTTCGAGGAGTACGTAATTTTTAGGGTTTCGCCACCAAGAATGCGAATGAGTTCGTCGTGGACTGCCTTGATGACCTGCTGACCCGGGTCGAGCGATTTCGAGCGCGTTGCGCCGATGGCGTGTTCGCGGATTCGATTCGTGACCGCACGTACGACTTGCACGTTGACGTCGGCTTCAAGCAGCGCCGAACGAATCTCGCGCATGACCTCATCGACATCGGCCTCGGTGAGGCGCCCTTTCCCGCGAAGGCGTTTCGCAATTCCGTCGAGGCGGGAGGACAGCGAATCAAACATCGTTCTCGAGGCTACCCGCCACGAATTTCAGGTCATCGACCGTCATTTTCCCGAAATTGCGCTCGTGCTCGCCAACAGTAAGTCGATCGATGGACGAAGAATCATCGTGTAGGTGTCAGCAATCGCCGCTTCTCGAAACTCGCGTTGACCTGCGAGTCGTTCGGGGTCACGAACGACCTCAAGAAATGCTCGTTTGCTCGGGAACGTGTTGAATCGCAGCTGGTGCCACTCCCGCCCATCACCGATGATTGTGCCTTCGGCGCCAAACCACCCTGCGATGCGAAGACCGTGGCGTAACGCGACTTTCGCCGCGACCGACTGATAGGCCTGCATGGCAGACGGCGTACGACTCGCTGCGTCCGATTCATGAAAACGAATGACATGAAGAACGACGACGGGTCCGTCATCGTCCGTTGGCGGATGTGGCACGTCGGTCCAGTCGACTTCACTAGTGGGCTCCGGCGGATTCGGCAGTGATAACGGAAGGCATCCGATGACAATCGTGCGCTCCATGCCCGCGTCCTTGTGCACGTGTTGACGCTGAAATTCGGGACGCGACTGCATCTCAATGAATGATCGACGGGTCGGGTATTTCACAACGCCCACACGATCCCAGAGCTGGCCGTCGCCAAGCAGCACATCCTCGACGTCGGCCGCGAACACGATGCTGGCCCCAATGGCGCGAAGCGAGTCGATCGGCGTATACCGATCATCGGCCTCACGCCCCGAGATTTCGTCAGTCCCGTCGATGTAATCAGCGACCTCGCGATATTTCATGAGGTTGACCATCCAGACCGGGCCATCCTCGGCCGGATCGGTCGTCGCCAAACGCAGCCCGTAGTCACGGTCAATCGTTCCGTAACGAACCTTGTTCGTGCGGCGCGGATCGTGCTCAGTCATGGTGTTGACCCTCATTGTCATGGTCGTGTGGCGCCTCAAGGCGTCGCAGGCGGTTTCGATACGGGCCGTAACGCCAGACCATCTCATCGCCGTCTAGGTAACGAGTGACAATCGCCCGACGCATGTTGTTCGGGTGCAGGTCGAGACGACCTTCGGAGTATCGCGCTGCCACCGAAATCTGTCCACCGGTTGGATCAACGTCGTTGACGCCACGCTCGAGCGAACCATCGACGAACATGTCGTGGATCACACCCGAAGCGGTGACGACTGCACGTTGCCCCGCCTGTTCAATACGTTCGATATGCCCGACAAACGGTCCGCTCACCACTTGCCACACACCTCTCAGATCTGGCGCACCAGCGGCGAGTGGCTCATCGCAGCCGGTGAGCACTGGAGCAGGCCAGTCGAGTTGCCAACCGCCCGGCGGGGACTTCGCGACAGGAATTGAGTCGGCCGGCTTCTTTACCGTTGCTCCATCGGTGGCGAACGACGTCGGTTCGTAGTGCTCCCGGCCACGCGGTGGGACGTCAGGTCTGCGCCTCCGATGGCGCCGCGGGGCGAGCACCAAACCGAGAATCGCGCTGACCACACGGCGTAATTTCACGACGACCGTGCTTTCACCGCGTCAAGAATGAACTGAGCGAGCGCCTCGGGAGCATCTTCTTGGAAGAAGTGATGTGCACCTTCAATGGTGACGTGGGGTTGACCCTTCGCGCCGGGCACGCGGGTGAGGAATGGGCCGTCGCCACCGCGGGTGACTGGATCACGATCGCTGAAGCAACAGAGAAAGGGTTTCTCCCACCGATCGAGAACCTCCCACGCGGCGCGGTTCGCTGCCGATGTCGGATCATCGGGTCCCGATGGCACGAGCGATGGGAAAATTCGCGCGCCTGCTTTGTACGAGTCGTCGGGAAATGGAGCGTCGTAGGCCGCAACTTCGTGCGGTGAAAGGTTGCGGGATGTCGCCGAATTCACGAGCATGCCGATGTCAAACACCGGTGAGGTCTGGCTGTACTTCTGCCATGCAAGAAATGCCTCGCTCAGCCGATGGTCACCAGTCGGCAATCCGGTATTGCCGATGACGACTCGTGAGAATCGGTCCGGATTCTCTGCGACGAGCCGAAGGCCGATGAGACCTCCCCAATCCTGTCCAAAGAATGTCGCATCGGAGATGTCGAGGTGGTCGATGATTGCAGCCTGCATCCACGCAACGTGACGGTTGTAGGTGTAGTCAGATTTCTCTGCGGGTTTATCGCTCTTCCCGAATCCGACGAGATCAGGGGCGATCACACGACACCCTCCCTCGACGAGCAGGGGGATCATGTGCCGGTACAGGTAGCACCACGAGGGCTCGCCGTGCATGCAGAGCACTGTTGCGCCATCTCTCGGGCCTTCATCGAGGTAGTGAATCCGGAGCGAACCGCCCTCCCCGTCATCAATCTCGACGTAATTCGGCGAAAAGGCAAAGTCTGGAAGATCGACAAATCGATCCTCTGGGGTTCTCAGCACGCGCATGATGGCTCCCTCGCTTAGTCGGCCTGCGTGGACCTTGGCTGAATTTCGATGCGGTGAAGGTCGGGGCCAAGTTCGATCCGTCCGGCGAACTCTTCAGCCGCGATCCCTCGCCACTCCTCCTCGGTTCCTGGCTGCAGTGGTGGCACGTAATGCGTCAACACCAGCGTCCTGACACCGGCTCGAGTCGCGGTTGCTCCCGCCTCGCTCGGCGACGAGTGATAGTCAAGGGTGTCTCGAATTCGCTGCATCGGTAGCGCGGCGATGATGTCTTTGCGAATCACCGTGTGCACCAGCGCATCGGCGCCAGCGGTTAACCCATCGAGCCCGTCACACGGCACGGTGTCGCCCGCCAGGACGACGCTTGCCCCGCCGTGTTCGATGCGGTAGCCAACACTCGGTTCCACCGGGCGATGGTCCGTTGGGGCACAACTCACTGACATCGCGGTGTCGAGCGCCACCTGACCGTCGGTCACCTCAATCACCTCGACCGGGGGTTCGTGGTTGAGGTCGCCATGATGTGCGGTGCGGTACGCAATGTCCGGCGCAAGGGACGCAAGCAGGTGATCGACAACGGATTTTGTGCCAACCGGACCAACAACGGTGAGTGGAGTTGGCTCGAGCGTCATCACCCAACGTGTCGTGATGATGTCGTTGAGATCGGTGATGTGATCGCTATGCAGATGTGTGAGTAACACCGCCGAAAGTTGGGGTGCTCCAACGCCAGCGGCGGCTAGGCGCATGAGCACGCCACGTCCGGCGTCAACTAGCAGATGTTCGCCCCCAGCAGAAATCAAGGTCGAAGGTCCGGCTCGGTTCGGGTCTGGAATCGGGCTGCCCGTTCCGAGCAATGTGATCGTGATCGTCATTGTCGGGCCATTTCTGATCGCGCAGTGGCTTGCGCATCGTTCGTATCGCGCCGTTGCGGCAACTCGATGATGACCTCATGCAATGTGCCCTCAAAGGCAAATGGTGCGTCATAACGCTCCGACACCGCGGATCCATGGTTGTAGCCGACGCTCGCACCAACCGATGACACCATTCGCATCATGAAGGGCAGTTCGGCTCGTCCGACCGGTCGGCCATCAATCGCCAATTCGCACCAACCCGCAGTTCTGCTCGTGCGCTCGAAAGTGACCTGCAAGGTCGCGTTGCCATCTGGGATCGGGATGGCGGACTCAAGGATTGTGTGATCGTTGAACGCGTTGTAGTCGACGACGAGCCGATCGTCTTGCACGAACACCGTGACCCCAGAGTTCTCGGTTCCGGTCGCCCAGATGACCCCGGAGTCGCCCTGTCGACGCGTCACTTTGGCGGTGAGATCGAACCGCCGACCAACGGGGGCAACCGTTGCTTGTCCTGGAATCGGTGACATCGGCGGTCGGTACACGTACCGGCGGTCAACGGGGTGCGGGGTGTGCGCCGCAGGTCGAACCGCAAACAGTTCGGTCATGCGGTCATCGAGTGGTAACACCCCGTGCCGATGTGCTTCTTCCCACCACAACGCAACGAGTTGTTCGAGTCGCTGCGGGTTGCGCTCCGCAAGGTCATCGCACTCCGACCAGTCGTCGTCGAGCAGGTATAGCTCCCATGGTTCGTGGTCGTAATTCTTGCCTGAGGTGTGCTTTGAAACAGCTTTCCACCATTGGCCATCGAGTCGAGCGATGAGCGCGCGTGAACCAGCGTTTTCGAAGTATTGAAGCGTGTTCACGGAAGGCGTTGCAGCATCGGCGAGCACCGAAGCGAACGAATGACCCGTCACCGGCATCTGTTCAACACCGTGAAAAACCTGCGGTGATGTGGCTCCGACGAGCTCATAGATTGTCGGCGCAATATCAGAAACGCTGACAAACTGCCGCCGGATCGATCCCTCGACGCCAAATTTCGATGGCCAGCGCACAATAAGAGGCACGTGGACACCACCTTCGTGGGTGTTCTGCTTGTACCACTTGAATGGACTGTTTCCGCACTGCGCCCAACCCCACGGATAATTCGTATGGCTGTGCGGGCCGCCGATGTCATCAATACGCGCAATCGCCTCATCGGGAGTTTCAAGAATGAAGTTGAAGAACTTCATTTCGTGCATCACCCCGAAGGGACCCCCCTCTTGAGAGGCACCGTTATCAGCGAGAAGGATGAGCAACGTGTTGTCGAGTTCGCCCATCGCTGAGAGCCCATCAATCAACCTGCCGATCTGCGTATCGGTGTGATCGAGGAAGGCGGCGAACGCCTCCTGGAGGCGAGCGGCGAGCGCGCGTTGATTGTCGGGAAGTTCGCTCCACGCTTCGACCCCCGGATTTCGCGGGGCGAGCGCCGTCCCTTCAGGAATGACTCCGAGTTCAAGTTGCCGCTGATACCAACGCTCTCGTATGACATCCCAGCCTTCGTCATAGCGACCTCGATACTTTTCGAGGTAGGCCTGTGGCGCCTGATGTGGCGCGTGGGTTGCGCCGAACGGAACGTATGCAAAGAACGGACGGTCGGGCCGCACACCTTTGCTGTCACTGATCATGCGTAACAATTGGTCGACGAGATCTTCGCTGAGGTGATAGCCATCTTCTGGCAACCCCGGTGCCTCAATCGGGTGGTTATCGCAGACAAGTTGGGGATGGAATTGATCGGTTTCTCCTTCGAGAAATCCGTAGAACCGATCGAAACCCCGAGCGAGCGGCCAGTGAGTGAACGGCCCGGCCGCAGAACACTCATCCATCGGGGCAAGATGCCACTTGCCGGTACAAAACGTGGCGTACCCGTGTGAGCGCAACACCTCGGCGATCGTCGTTGCCCGTGCAGAAATATGGCCGAGCTGATTCGGAAATCCAGTTCGAAAATTCGACACCGACCGCATACCTACGGCGTGCTGTGACCGACCCGTCATCAGGGCAGCGCGGGTCGGCGAACACAATGGCGTGACATGAAAATTTGTGAACTTCACGCCGCTCGACGCAAGACGATCAATATTCGGTGTGTCGATGTCGGAACCGAAGCATCCGAGTTGCGCGAAGCCGGTGTCGTCAAGCAGCACGACGACGACATTCGGTGCTCCCACCGGCGGGTGCACCGGTATCGAGAACTGTGGCGTCGACTCGGCAATCGTTGCTCCGACCACAGCACCTGCGGATTCCCCGGTCCACTCCATGGTCAAACTGTTGCACGGTCGGCGCGAGTCTGTCAAGATGTTTTGAGATTCAGAGTCTCAAAAGATTTGTCATGAACGAAACCACTTCTACCGAAACCGATGGGCGCCGACGACGCCGAGAGGCTGGTCGCCTCACCGCGATCGACGCCGCAATCGACCTCATTCTCGAAGGACACGGACCACCAACAGCCGAAGTTGTCGCCGAACGTTCTGGCGTGTCGACCGCCTCACTCTTTCGATACTTCGAGAATCTTGACGATCTCCGCTACCAATCGATCGTTCGATTCTTTGAGCGCTACGACCACCTTCTCGAGATACCCAATATCGGTGAGCACGCACTTGATCGCCGCATTCGAACGCTGTGCGACTCTCGAATCAGCTACTACGAGACGGTGCATCCCGTCTCACGACTCGCGCGGGCTCGAGCAGTTGACATACCTGAGCTATTGCACGCAGTCGATCGGCTGCGTGCAACTCTTCGCGATCAGATCGAACAGCACTTTGATCGCGAACTCGCTGCACTCCGTCCGAAGGATCGGCGTGAACGACTGGCCATCATCGCCACCACTACATCGTACGAAACATGGGACTCGCTGACGAGGGAAGGCCTTGGCCGTACCGCGATTCATCGAGCGTGGACTGACGCGCTCGGCTACTCACTGCGACCACCCTCGCAGTGACCCAGCGCGGCTAGACGCGCATTGTCGACGGCGCCGAGCTACCCGAGCGAGTCGATACCGATGACGTAGCCGTCCGCAACCACGACATTGACTCGCGATGCTGAATAATCCTCGGTGACCGCGAGCATCTCGCCATCGCGCTCGACAACGCGCATTGTTGCCCCGAACGACGCTGCAGCATCGGCGAATTCGTCCTCGGTGAGCAGACCAGCCGCCAGTAATTCTTCGACAACCTTCACAAGCTCAGGGTCAAGATCGATACCCGAAGCATCGAGTGCTCGGGCGAGATCTTCGGCAACGTTTGCTCCATCGCCAAATGACCCGCTCGAACCCGCACCGGTCGATCCAGAGCCAGCGGAATCCGCTGGAGGTTCGGCCTCAACCGCAGTTGGTTCGTCGTACGCAACGACTGGCGTCTCGATGAGATACTCGTCGGTCACCGCAGGAACCGTGTACCAACCGCCATCATCACCGATGAATCGATAGGCGGGTACGAGCCACGTGTTCCCGTCGACATCGGTCGCCCACCACAGATCGGCAACGACATCAACGAGGCTCACCGTAATTTCGGTTGGGCCAGTCTGCTCCTCTTGCATCGGGTCGACCCAGCTTTCATCGACCATCACATCTTCGGTCGCCGAATCATCAGCGGGCATCGGTGCAACCGCTACCGTCATGTCAGATGACGCAGCTTCCTCGCCAGTCATCGCTGTGTCGACAGCACCCATCGGAGCACCCTGCAGATACCAACCCTTCAGTCGCTCAATTGCCGTATCAAGATCAATCAATGGATACGGACCAACGGCCTCAGGGGCGGTGAATGAGCCTCCCGCCCAATCCACGCGACCTTCAGCGCCGAAGCCGAAACTCCAGTTCTCCGCTGAAACCTCAACATCGGTCAGCAGACTCCGAATCGCGTACACCGACGCGTACCACTCATCCGCGCTCACGGTGTAGGTCAACGCATCCGGATCGAAACCTGCCGAACGTATGTACTCGCGTGCCATTTGTTCTGCTTCTGCAGCCGTCGGAACGTTCACGGGCGGCTCAGGTTCAGGACAGTCGACCGTCACCTCGCCGTTCTCGTCGATCGACTCTGTGCACGAGTAATCGCGTCCGGCGGATTCATCGGTCGCCCAAGCGGGGCTGTACCACCAGTAGTGCTGGCTGTAGGCGTCGATCGTGAGCTGCGGTGCAGTGCCGTCCTCTGGACCGAATGCCCACTCAGTCTGGTATTCGGGAGGACGAGACTGCGGCGTTGGGTCAACGCCAAAGGTTTCGGCAAGTCGCACCGCGACGGCCTCAGACACCGAGGTTCCGGTTCGATAGACGTAACCCGTCGAATTGGTGGGTAGCGCGCCGAGCGAGTCGCCGACGGTGAAATCGGTGATGACCGTCCAGTAGCCCGGCATCATCGCCATATCGTCCGCCATACCCATGGCGCTATCAAGCGACTCTGCTCTGTCGGCGGCCACCGTTGCTTCCATTGCCGCTTCTTCATTCGCGGCAGGATTGCCCCCGTCAACACCCCCAACTTTGATGACCTCTGGCGGTGAAAGTTGGGCGTTGTCAGTGTCATCGGCAAAGCAGCCGACGAGCGCAATCGATAACCCAGCAAACGCGAGGGCTGACCGAACGAACGATTTCATGTTGACGCCTCCTCAGACGCACGGTTGAAATTCATATTGATATCGACTTGGACGTTTCAAAGTGCAGGAAAGTTCCCGTCACTCCCCCACGAGCGCCTCGACGAATTCTTGCGGGTCGAACGGGGTGAGATCAGCGATACCTTCACCAACCCCAACGCACTTCACCGGGATGCCGAGTTCAGTCTC
>JALRBS010000216.1 GCA_023262325.1 Ilumatobacteraceae bacterium
GCTTGCACCATGGCGCTATCGCCAAGTGTGAGAAGCAGTTCTGTAAGGTCTTTCGCAGAAGTCCCTGCTCAGCGAGCAGCGCGAGCACCCGCTCTCGTGATGCCGAAATATCACCCAAGGTGAATTTCGGATCGATATCAGAAATTTTGAGGCTGAGACGCCCGGTTGGCGCGTACACATCAAGTTGCCCAAAGACACGTACCTTCGTTCCATCAGCGATGTCGAGCCGGTGGGCCTGAAGCACGGGACGAAGGGACCGTTGGGCATTCGCAAACAGCGCGGCACTCATCGTCGCCTTGGCACCCTGCTCGTCTTCAACGAGCGAAAAATAGGTGTGGCCGTTGACAACTCGGACTCCACTAATTTCACCGACGACCCACACTCCATCGCCGAATCCATCTCGCAGGCGCAGATTGATCGCATCGGTGAGTTCACCGACCGTGTACGTGATGTCAGATGACAACGACGACATCAGTACCACGGGCGCCGAATATGGCGTCGCGCAGTGAGCGGTGACTGCAGCCAAGGCCGACTGCCAAAACGCCACGCCGATTCACGATCGGGTTGCTGCGTTCCAATAACGGGGCGCGGCCACAGCGCCTCGACTGCCGCAACAATCGCTGCCGCCTCTTCATCAGTTGGGGCAGGACTAATCGACGCAATCGTCGGGTCGCTCATAGCGGCACGTTCCCGTGTTTACGTTCGGGAAGCTCCTCACGTTTCGATTGAAGCACGCGCAGCGCAGCAACAACTTTCTGACGGGTTTCTGATGGCGTGATGACATCATCGACAAATCCGCGCTCGGCAGCCGCATATGGATTCGCATAGCGCTCCGTGTACTGATTCACCAGTTCGGCACGTCGAGCAACAGGGTCTTGTGCCTGTTGCAACTCGCGTCGATAAATAATCTCAACAGCACCCTGAGGTCCCATCACTGCAAGTTCGGCTGACGGCCAAGCGAAGGCAAGGTCCGCGCCAACCGACTTCGAATTCATCACGACGTACGCGCCGCCGTATGCCTTACGCGTAATGATCTGGATGCGTGGCACGCTCGCCTCGCAGAATGCGTAGAGCAGTTTCGCTCCGTGACGAATGATGCCCTCATGCTCCTGGTCAACACCGGGCAAAAAGCCAGGAACATCGACGAAGACAAGTAACGGAATGTTGAACGCATCACAGGTACGAACAAAACGCGCTGCCTTTTCTGACGACTCGATATCGAGCACGCCGGCAAAGATCATTGGCTGGTTTCCAACGACGCCAACGGTCTGCCCGTCAACACGGGCAAACCCGCAAATAATCGACTTCGCCCAGTGCGGGAAATACTCCATAAATTCGCCGTCGTCGACAACCGCACTGATGACCTGCGACATGTCGTAGGGCATGCTCGGGCTGTCAGGAAGAATGGTGTCGAGTTCGGGGCACAGCCGGTTTGGATCATCGGTCGATTCGACCGATGGCGGGCTTTCAAGATTGTTTTGCGGCAACATCGAGAGCAGATACTTGACCTCGTCGAGGCACGACTGCTCGTCGTCGGAAACAAACGTCGCAACGCCCGACTTTGATGCGTGCGCCATGGCACCCCCAAGCGCCTCAAGGGTCACATCCTCACCGGTCACCGTCTTCACGACGTCGGGACCCGTGATGAACATGTGCGATGACTCTCGCACCATAAATATAAAGTCAGTCATTGCCGGCGAGTACACCGCGCCACCTGCACAGGGTCCAAGAATGACCGAGATCTGCGGAATGACTCCTGACGACATGACGTTGCGTCGGAAGATGCCACCATACGACGCAAGGCTGACGACCCCTTCCTGAATTCGGGCACCAGCACCGTCGTTAAGTCCGATCATCGGTGCCCCAGTGGACAACGCGAGATCCATCACCTTGTGAATTTTTTCGGCGAACACCTCGCCAAGGGCGCCGCCGAACACCGTGAAGTCTTGGCTGAAGATAAAGACCTTCCGACCATCGATCGTTCCCCAACCGGTGATCACGCCGTCGGTGTACGGGTGATCTTCAAGACCGGCGAGATGCGCTCGATGGCGGGCGAGCATGTCGAGTTCGTGGAAACTCCCGGGGTCGAGGAGATAGTCGATCCGCTCTCGAGCGAGCATCTTGCCCTTTGAATGTTGCCGCTCAACGGCCCGCTCCGAGCCAGCATGGCGGGCAGCCTCCTTACGCGACAGCAGATCCTCGAGGCGTTCCTTCATTGTCGACACGGAGTAAACGCTAATCGACAGGAACCACAGATGCCGTGGTCGCCTGCGTCGCATCGACCGTTGTCGACGTCGTATCGGTTGAGCCGTCGGCAGGTACGACCGAGGTCGAAATGACGATCGTCGTCGTTGTCGTTGGCACGGTGCCATCTTCGGCAACGATGATGAGCGGGCTCGACACCTGTGCGGATAGCCCGGTTTCGAAGACTGCAGTCAATGTCACCGTCCAATTTCCGGTGACATCAAACGGAAGTCCATCGGCGGCGGCGAGTCGTGCAATACCAGTATTCGACAACGGAATGTCCTGAATTGTGCCGCGTCCGTAACTTCCGACCTCAGGGTCGAATTCAAGTCGAAGATCGACGATCGGTGCAGGAGTCGTGAGCACCTCAACCTCGAGGGCATTGAGCCCGAATTGGCCCGGATCAAGAGAAACCTCAGCCGAGAAGCCGGACGATTCATCGGCAAGTGGAAGCACGAGTGCATATGTGCGGTCTGGGATCAACGAAACCTTCGGCGGGTTGATCGAGAGCAACCATCCGCTGAACATGAGCACGACGACACCGATCATCGCCTCGGTGCCGAAGACGCGTCGGAACCGCGCGGCATCGCGCCGATTCATGACCTCGGCACGAGCCAGCCGAACGCTGACGAGTGCTCGAGCCTTCAGGGCGACGAACAGCATGAAGACGACGGCAATCGATTTGAGGATGAGCACCCGTCCGTGCGAACTCGTGAAGAGCGCGCCGCCGTCGAGTCGCATTGTTTCTGCAACACCGGTCAGTACGACAACGACAATTGCAGGGAACGACAGACGCGCGTAGCTACGCACCGCAATGACGAGATCACTCTCACCTGGTCCGTGGAGCACCGCCCGACTCACGACGACGGCCCCGCCAAGCCAAACTGCAACTGCCATAACGTGGAGAATTCCGACGAGAAGCCCAATGATGACCACGTCGCCGGCAACTCTTCCAAAGGCGAGTGTTGCCACCGCCACGGCAGGTGCAGTGAGTGCGAGCGGCCTCGATACATCGTCAAGCACCGCTTCTGGCCGATACGACACCCAACCTGACAGGACTACGGCGAGGAGCCGCGCGACGGCGGCAGCGCCGACGACTCCTGAGGTGAAGGTGCTCGTCCAACTCAGCGGACTCATCGAGGCAGTAAATGACGAGCCCGTCAACGATGCGGTCACCGCAGCGGTGTGCAAGTACGTGCCGAGAACCGCAAACCCCCACACCCACATCGTGAAACGCTGGGTGAGTTCATACAAAGGACCTTCAGGCCAGCCAAAACCAATGATGAAGACGGCTCCGAACAGCACCATGATCGAGTAGGTCGAAATGAGGCCACCGAACCACACAGCGCCACCCTTCGATCCCACCGCAGCAACATCGTCGCCTACGGATACCGTCGACGCACTCGATGCGACAGGAATCGTCACCGCGGTGCTGTCCCCTGACGCGGTAGGTGTGTCGGCCGCTACCGAGAACGCAATGAGATCAGTCGCGATCGGCTGATCGAGTTCGTCGCGCAACAGCCAGGTGATTGTGCAGGCGCCCTTCGGGAACGGAGACAACACCTCAACGGTGAAGGTGACATCATCGTCTCCGAGCAACGGGATGCCCGTGCTCTGCGGCTGGGCTGGAACGCCGCAGCCAACGGCAACAGTGAATGGTTCATTCGCGCCAACCGGCTGAGTAAATGTGAACGTCATCAGTGCAGGTGACGTTCCAAGGGTCGCACCGTCCGCCGGATTCGATGCCGAAAGCGAGTTCTCGCCTGACTGAGCCGATGCAATGGTAGGAATACCGCCAACCGCAACTGCGGCGGCGCCGAGTGAAACGAGAACTCCACGCAGGATGGCGCGCACCAATCGACGAGGGGCTTCGGCTGCGCAGTCCACAAAATAACGCTAGTTGCCGCACCTCTCCGGCCACTGTCATCCCCTCGCGGTAGTGTGGCATCGACATGGCAACACAGTCGCTTTACCGCCGCTATCGCCCGCGTCGCTTCAGCGAACTCAAGGGCCAAGATCACATCGTGCGTGCCCTGCGCGAGGCGGTCCGCACTGGCCGCGAGGGCCAGGCCTACTTGTTCTCTGGGCCACGCGGCACAGGAAAGACGACGACTGCTCGCATTCTCGCCAAAGTACTCAACTGCACAAATCCGGAAGACGGCGAACCTTGTTGCGAGTGCGAGTCCTGTCGCGCAGTCGAACACGGCAACAGTTACGACGTTTTCGAACTTGATGCAGCCTCAAACAATTCGGTCGAAGACATCCGAAATCTCATCGACAAGGTGTCGCTCGGCACCCCCGGTCGTCACAAGGTGTACATCCTCGACGAAGTGCACATGCTAAGTGCCGGCGCATCCGCCGCGCTTCTCAAGGTGCTCGAGGAACCGCCATCGCACGTCGTGTTCGTCCTGGCGACCACTGATCCGCAAAAACTCAAGGACACGATCCGGTCCCGTACACAACATCTGCAATTTCACCTTCTACCAACGGACACACTCGCTGAGCATGTCCGTTGGGTCGCATCCGACGCCGGTATCGATATTGATGACCGCGTTGTTGATGCTGCCCTCGCGAAAGGCGGCGGCTCGGCACGCGACACGCTCTCGGCCCTTGAACTGCTTGCCGCGACGGGTGGTGAGTTCGCCGGGGAACTTGATCTCGACGAATTTGTTCGGGCGCTCCAGGATTCGAATACCGGGATCGCACTCAGCGCGGTTGCCCATGCGATCGGTCAGGGAAACGACCCGCGCACGCTGTGTGAAGACCTGTTACGACACCTACGCGACATGTTTCTTTCGATCATGTCCCCAGAACTTGTGTCAGTTCGCAACGATCGCATCGACGACCTCGCTGCGTCAGCACGAGAACTTGGCACCGCAACAATCGTTCGAGCCATGGAGCGTCTCGGGGCCGCGCTTGTCGAAATGCGTTTTGCACCAGACCCACGAATCATGCTTGAGGTCGCGCTTGTCCAACTCACACGCGACGATGTCGGCGGTGACGCTTCTGCGCTTGCCGCCCGGCTCGCAAAGGTTGAAAAGGCACTACAAGAGCGACCTACGGCGTCGCCCGAGACGAGTGAGCCGCGCGATGACCGAACCGGGCGAGCGGTCATCGGTGGTCGCGCGAAGCGCGGCGACGCAACCGGAGGTGCTCCGCGACCGACGAGTTCGCCCCCAGCACCGTCACCATCTACAGATGATGCTCGACCAGTCGATGACATAGCCGTCGATACCACTGCGTCGACGTCATCGAATAATACGGATCATGATCTCGGGTCAGTCAGCGCGCGGTGGGAGTCCGACGTGCGCTCATCACTGGCGGGCATGGCGCGAGCGCTCTTTGCTCCGGCATCGGTGCACGCAGTGACATCAACAGCCGAAGGTCTGAAGATCGAGTTACAACTTCCAAGCACGGTGCACGCCGGCAAGTGCGAACCGCACCGCGCGGAGGTCGAGCAACGTCTTGCGGTCGTGCTTGGTACGGCGGTCGATCTGTCACTCGGCGTTGCGACGGCATCTACTGTGCCGGAGAAGGCATCAGCGATCGAGGATGAACCGATCGATCCTTCAGAGGTCACCAACGCGCCAACTGCTCCAATGCGTTCACCCGAACAAGACATCGCTGACATCTTTCCCGGCACTCGACTCGTTGCCCCCGAGGAGTAGCCGACATGGCAGCCGTTCACACACCACCGGTACAGGCACTGATCGACGAACTCGGACGGCTTCCGGGAATCGGTCCAAAATCGGCACAGCGAATCGCCTTCCACCTCCTCAAAGTTGAAGAAGTTGACGCGCATCGACTTGCAGATGCCATTCGCGAGGCGAAGGCACGAGTGCAATTCTGCGAAATTTGCTTCAACGTCGCTGAGTCATCGCTGTGCCCCATCTGCGCCGATGATCGACGAGACGCGAGCATTATCTGCGTCGTCGAAGAATCACGTGACATCATCGCGATCGAGAGAACTGGAGAGTTCAAGGGCAAGTACCACGTGTTGCTCGGAGCGATGAATCCGCTCGAAGGAATCGGACCGGATCAGCTCAAAATTCGTGAACTACTCACGCGTCTGGGCGGTGACACCGTCAAAGAAGTTGTCATTTGCACCAACCCGAATACCGAAGGTGAAGTCACTGCCTTATATCTCGCCCGACTGCTGTCGCCGCTCGGCATCACGGTAACTCGCCTCGCAAGTGGACTTCCGGTGGGAGGCGACCTCGAATACGCCGATGAGCTCACCCTCGGCCGTGCGTTCGAGGGCAGAACCCGCATTCACGAGCAGTGAGTCGCTCGAGCCGCGTGGCCTCACACTTTGAGAATGAGAGCGTCACCCTGTCCGCCACCGCCGCACAACGCAGCAGCGCCGTAACCTCCGCCACGACGTCGAAGTTCGTGCGCAAGGGTGAGGGCAAGGCGGTTACCACTCATGCCAATTGGATGACCGAGGGCAATCGCACCGCCATTCACGTTCACGATCTCATCGCTGATGCCAAGGTCGGCGATCGATGCGATGCCAACTGCGGCGAAGGCTTCATTAATTTCGAACAACGAAATATCAGAGACGGCGAGATCAGCTTTCGCGAGGGCTGAACGAATCGCGTTCGCTGGTTGCAACAGCAGCGAAGGGTTGTCCGGTCCAGCGACCATTCCATACGAGACATACTCGGCAAGTGCTGTCACACCACGGTCGGCAGCCGCTCGCGCCGACATGACTACGAGTGCTGACGCTCCGTCACTGATCTGCGAAGCATTGCCGGCGGTAATCGTTCCCTCTCCACCAAACGCACCGCGAAGACCAGCGAGGCTTTCCGACGTCGTATCTGGGCGAATACCTTCGTCCTCAGTGACGGTGATGCCATCACCGCGACGCTGGGGGACAACGACTGGAACGATCTCATCAGCGAGCCGACCGTTCTTCGTGGCGTCGGCGGCGCGCTCATGCGAGGCGGCGGCGACGCGATCCTGCTCACTACGTGATATTGAACCAGCTGCGTACTGCTCAGTACCGGTGCCCATCAGACAGGCATCAAACGCACACCATAAGCCGTCTTTAATGATCGCATCTTCGAGCTCAGTGTTCCCATAGCGGTATCCGCCTCGAGCACCAGCGAGCAGATGTGGCGCGTTCGTCATCGATTCCATACCGCCAGCAACGACGATGTCAGCATCGCCGGAGGCGATCATCTGATGTGCGAGATAAATCGCGTTGAGGCCTGACAGACAGACCTTGTTGACGTTCACCGACGGAATCGACATCGGAATTCCCGCACCTGCGGCAGCCTGTCGGGCGGGAACCTGTCCTTGCCCCGCCATGAGCACCTGACCCATGATGACGTGATCAACTTCGCCAGGTTGCACACCAGCGCGTTCGAGCGCTGCAGCGATTGCTGCCGAGCCAAGCTGCGCCGCCGACATTGACGCGAATGCGCCACTCATTCGTCCAATGGGGGTGCGTGCGCCTGCGATGAGCTTTGTCGACATGCCGACAAAGGTAGTACCTTGCCCCCACTTTGGAACAGCCGGTTACTCGCCAGTACCGTTCAAGTATGACGACGTCGAATTCTGAAGTTTCTGCGATTCGCGCCGCAATTCTCGAGGGCGCTCCGGGTGAGGAACTTGCATCGCTCGCACTCCCCGAGTCGTTCCGTGCCGCATACGTTCGGCGCGACGAAGTGGCGATGTTCGAAGGTGTGCCCTCAGCGGAGAAAGACCCCCGCAAGTCGCTTCACGTCGACGAAGTTGCGAGGCCCGAACTCGCACCTGACGAGGTCTATCTGGCCGTCATGGCGTCGTCGATCAACTTCAACACCGTGTGGACCTCAATCTTTGAACCGCTTCCAACATTTGGGTTTCTTGACCGCCTTGCGCGCGAATCAGAGTGGGCGGCGCGCCATCGTCGTGATGAGCACATCATTGGATCGGATGCTTCCGGAGTCGTCCTCCGTGTCGGTTCGGCCGTTCGCAACTGGAAGCCAGGCGACCATGTCACCGTGCATTGCAATCACGTTGACGACCAAGACCCGAGCGCTCACGACGATTCCATGCTCGCAACGAATCAACGCATCTGGGGATTTGAAACGAATTTCGGTGGTCTCGCCGAACTCAGCGTCGTCAAGGCCAACCAACTCATGCCAAAACCCACTCACCTCACCTGGGAGGAATCCGCGGTCAACGCGCTCTGCAATTCGACGAGTTACCGCATGATCGTGAGCGACAACGGGGCGCGCATGAAACAAGGCGACTCCGTACTCGTGTGGGGAGCTACCGGCGGAATCGGTGGCTATGCGATTCAGTATGTGCTCAACGGGGGAGGCACCCCGGTTGGCGTTGTCTCGTCGCCTGAGCGGGCGGCACTGCTCAACGCGATGGGATGTGAGGCAGTCATCGACCGGCGCGCCGAGCAGTATGCGTTCTGGAAGGACGAGCACACGCAGGATGAGACCGAGTGGCGACGTTTTGGCGGGCGAATTCGAGAACTCATTGGTGAAGACCCGGACATCGTGTTTGAGCACCCCGGTCGATCGACTCTTGGTGCCTCAATTTTTGCCGTGAAACGCGGCGGAACTGTCGTCACCTGTGCTGCAACCTCGGGGTACATGGTCGAATTCGACAACCGGCATTTCTGGATGAAGTTGAAGCGACTCCTTTCTTCCCATTTTGCGAACTACGCCGAGTCGTGGGCCGCCAATCGTCTCATCGATCAGGGCCGCATTCACCCGTTGCTCAGCACTGTGCACCCACTCGACGATGTCGGTGAGGCCGCTCGCTCAGTTCATCGCAACGAGGTCGAAGGCAAGGTTGGCGTGCTGTGCCTTGCGCCCGAAGAAGGACTCGGTATCGCTGATCCTGCGAAGCGCGAACGAATTGGGGAGGACAAAATCACCCTCTTCCGACGCCACGCAGGGTGAGTTCTCGGGCAAACTATTGCAATGCTGCTTACTGAGATCGACCACGTCGCCATCGCTGTCCGTGACCTTGAGGCTGCGATCGACTACTACCACCGTGCATTTGGTGCAACCGTCGACCACCGAGAGGTTGTTGAGTCCGACGGAGTTGAAGAAGCCTTGCTCAAAGTCGCCGACAGTTACGTGCAACTGCTGACCCCAACTCGGGACGATTCGCCGGTTGCGAAAGCGATTGAAAAGCGCGGCGAAGGTTTGCACCACATCGGCTACCGCGTCGCCGATTGCGGCGAGGCGCTCGCCTCGATGATCGCTGCGGGAGCAACACCAATCGACCACGCGCCCCGGCCCGGAAGCCGTGGGACGACAGTTGCTTTCGTGCATCCAAAAGGAAGTTTCGGCACCCTCATCGAACTCGTTGAGGAATGACCTGAAGATATGAGCGGTCGACCCGCAGCCGTGCTGTGGGACATGGACGGCACTCTCGTCGACACCGAGCCGTACTGGATCGCTGCCGAACGCGCACTCGTTGAGTCACACGGAGGTGAATGGCCGATCGAACGTGCCCATGCAGTCGTCGGCTTTGACCTCAACGACACCGCGGCGTACATGATCGAACATGGCAACCTTCCACTGACGCCGCGAGAAGTCGTCGACCGATTGCTCGACGATGTCATCGCCGCCTGCCGACTTGATATTCCATGGAGACCCGGTGCGCGCGAACTGCTCGCAGATCTCAACGCAAACGGCATTCCATGCGCGCTGGTGACAATGTCGTGGAGAAACTTCGGAGAGGCGGTGCTCGCTGAACTTCCTCCTCACTCATTCGATATCTCGGTATTCGGCGACGAAGTGAGCCCGGGTAAGCCGCACCCCGCTCCTTACCTTCGGGCGGCAGAGTTACTGCAGGTTGACCCTCGCATGTGCATCGCCATCGAGGACTCGCCAACCGGAGTCGCTTCTGCACGCGCCGCAGGATGCAAAGTGATCGCTGTTCCGAACGTGAAACCTCTCGAGGCTGCGGAGGGCGTTCTGATCCGCGAGACACTGGTCGGGCTCACCGCAGAGTCGTTGCACGATGAGGTCACGAAGCCAGCGGCCCAACGACATCGAGACTCAACGAAACGAAGTCGCGCCGCGCTTGCCTCGCTCGTGCTACTCGCCTCGTTCATCGTTGCCTTCGGCTTCAGTCGAGGTACTGGAAATGGTGAGACGTCGAGCACAACTCTGGGTCCAGTGCCCCCGATTTCGACGATCGATGCGTGGATCCCGTACTGGGCGGTCGACGGCACAGAAGGTGCACCAGTTGTGCCAACCGCCCGTCTTGACTCACTGCGAGCCGCCTCCCCCTTCTGGTATGCCACAACCGGTTACGACACGATCGGTCTCGAGACGTACGCGCCCGAGAAACTCACGTCGAGTTACCTCGAGGAATTACGCCAACACGAGGTCGAGGTCGTCCCGTCGATACTCGATCGGATGCCAGCGGGTTCGATGGCATCAATTCTGTCGAATCCGGTCACCCGCGCTGCTCACATTGCGACGATTCTCGAGTTCGCGCGATCGCTTGATGCAGACGGCATCGACATCGACTACGAGCAATTTGCCTTCGCTGACGATCCAGCGACGTGGTTCGACACACAGCCAAACTGGGTGGCATTCATCATTGACCTCGCGGATGCCTTACACGCCGACGGGCGAACGCTCGCCGTCAGCGTGCCCGCGGTCTACGACATCGACATGACCGGAGACCCCGGCTATTGGGTGTACGACCACGGAACGATCGCAGCGCACGTCGACTCACTTCGCATCATGGCGTACGACTACTCGGTTATCGACCCCGGACCGATCGCTCCGGTCTCGTGGGTGAGCGAGGTGCTCCGCGGCATCGCACTCGCGGTACCAGAGGAGTTCCATTCAAAGGTCGTCATTGGCATCCCGTCGTATGGCTACAACTGGCCGGTCGCAGTGACGGGCATTTGTCCATCGGATGCGCCGGGTCGCACGGGGCTGACGAACGCCTCGCTCGCTGAACTCATCACACTTCGCAACCTCGAACCGATTCAGGACGTCGAAAACGTCGAATGGACTGCCACCTACGATCTCGAGTTCGACGACGGAACCACGAGTTGCGTGCAAACACGAGAACTGCACTGGGTCGACGCCGACGGCGTCGCCGCGCGCGTCGAACTTGTTCGCCGGTCCGGTTTCACCGGAGTTGCGCTTTGGGCACTCGGATACGAGGATGAGGATGTGTGGCAGTCACTTCTCACCGCTGCGACGAAGGAACTCACGCGATGACGATTGACCGTGAGCAACTCGCCGATGTCATCGCCCTCTTCGGCTCCGAGACGTTCGTTGACGCGATCCTGCGTGGGCGCCGACCACAGGAGGCGCCACGATACGAACGAGTTCGGGTCCGCCCTGTCGACCTTGCGGGTAGGTCATACATCCAGTTCGAATGTTTTGATGGTCGAAAAACTGATGTCGTCAACCTTGATCTCGCCGATGCAGGCGAAAAGCTGTGCGAACTCTTTGACGACGGGATGAAGTCGGCAATTGTGCGCTCAACCGAATTCGAGATACAGGTGACCGTGTCAAAGAAAGGAAGGGTGCAGCAAGTTCGGCACGCTCCAACACGATCTGCGCCTGACCGTTCGCATGACCGCCACCGGCAGTACCTCATTGATGAGAATGCGGCATTTCTCATCGAGGTCGGTATTTCAACTTCTGAAGGTCGGGTGAAGCCGACCGCCCGTGACAAATTCCGGCAGGTACAACAGTTTGTCGAGAGCCTCCATTCGCTCGTCGCCGATCTCGACGAAGGCACCGCACTTCGCCTTGTCGATCTTGGCTGCGGTTCAGGCGTGTTAACCCTTGCCGCGCACCATCACCTCATCGATTGTGGGTTCGATGTCGTGACGACAGGTGTTGATCTGAAATCGGATCTCATCGCCCGGCTCAATGCCACCGTACGCGCGCTCGGCTGGGGCTCGATTTCGTTCGTTGAAGGTGCAATCGCAGACTGGACACCGGCTCAGGGCGAGGAGCCAAACATCGTGATCGCTCTTCACGCGTGCGACACCGCAACTGACGACGCTCTCGCGGCTGCAATCTCGTGGAATAGTTCGTTCGTGCTCGTCGCACCGTGCTGCCAGCACGACCTTCAAGAACAGATGTCCCATTCACCGTCGCCCGACGCATACGACATCCTCGTGCGCCACAACATCGTGCGAGAACGACTTGGTGATCTTCTCACCGACACGATTCGTGCCGACATCCTCGCGTCGTTAGGTTGGCGAAGCGATGTCGTCGAATTTGTCGACAACGATCACACTGCGAAGAATCTCATGATTCGCGCAACTCGAACTGGTCAGCCTCAACCCGATGCCGCAGAACGAGTACGACGAATTACTCAGGCGTGGTCGATCACCCCAGCGCTTACGCGTCTGCTGGCGGATCGAGCAGCGACGAAACCAGGCTGACAAGCCCATCTGCGCCGATTTCGCCCGACCACCTTCCCCTCACCTTGCCTTGCTCGTCCACGAGAGTCATAAACGGGAAGCCGGTGACGCCATACGCCTCGCCAGCGACGAAGGTGGCACGTTCAAAGTCGATTGCATCGGCAATCACCGGATAGGTCCAGTCCTTTTCGACGAGCCACCGCTGAGGAGGAAAGTTCGGACGGTCAGGGGCGACAGCGGTACTGACGCCGATCACGCGAAGCCCGGCCGGCCATGCATCGGCATCGCGAACAAGGTTGATTTCTGGCACCTCATTATTGCAATGCGGGCACCAGTGAGCGAGAAAGACAACAAGGGTTGCAACACCGTCCTCCGGACCAAACGAGACGTCGTTCCCGTCATAGTCCTCGCCAACCAGTTGCGGGATCGACATGCCGACAGCCTCGTCGGAGTGAGGATTCGTGAGTGGCGGCAACACGTCGCCAACGACATCGACATGGCGCAATTGACCGTCGTACTCGCCAGGAAATTCGCTCACCTCAGATGTCGTTGTTGACACCACCAGGCTCGTCGAGGTCGTTGATGCCCCCGCCACTCGCGACGACGCATCTTCAGCAACTCCATCATCAGTTCTCCTCTCGAGAACCGTCGAGTCAGCCTCGGTCGTGGCCGCCACCGAGGTGGTCGTCTCAAAGACGTACACGAGCTCGTCGCTCGAACAACCCACGAGGCTCAACAGAATGCTCAGCGCCGCGATACCAGCGGCTCGACGGCTCACTGCGAGGACCGCTCAGGGATGAGGTTGACGACGAGAATCGCGAGAAATCCCATCAACGCCATGAACGCCAGGGTGACGAATCCGAATGAACGAAACCAAATATCAGAACAGGCCGGACCACTCGCTGCGCACGCTCCGCTATCGAGCGCCGGTCGCCACTCGATGAGGTAGTGCCACATCGAAATCAACGACCCAATCGCGGCAATCGGAATGGCATAGAAACGGGCGTTGCGGTCACGACGAATAAAGGCAACGAGACCGATAATTGCAAGCGGATACATCGCGATTCGCTGAAACCAGCAGAGTCGGCACGGAATGTAATTGGCAACCTCAGAGAAATACAGCGAGCCCGCCATTGCACCGCCTGCGACACAAAGCGTGATGGTCGTACGAAGTTCGACGACTGCGTCAAGTACCGCCTGCCACCGCAACACCATCGCAGCAAGCACCACGAGTGCACCGGCGCCGACACAGAGTGCGAGAAACGCCGTAAGCGTTTCAATCATGTCGGTGATTTCGTAACCGGTGAGGGCAAGTTGCATTCTCATAGTCTGCCTGCCACGAGCGGTTGCTGTCATGCACAACCGGTAAAGTTCGAGCATGCTCGAATTCACTTCGACCAGCGTGTCGACCTACGAATCGGCGAGCCTGACCTCCAAGCTCGAGGAAATGTCTGCCGATGGATGGAAGGTTGAGGGCATCGTCCCCGCTGGAACCGACATCGTTGCCTATCTCTCTCGACCAAGGACCGCAGCGGCGTCGACATCATCCGCGGCGCCATCCACATCTGAGGCATCGGCAGCGACCGCCGCAACTTCTGACTCATCCGACGGAGAAGGCTGGGGGATGAAAGAGTCGTCGGTGCCCGAGGTCGCAGAGTCGGCTGCGTCAGCAGCCACCGCACCTGCCGGATGGTATGCAGATCCATCTCGACGATTTGAACTTCGATATTGGAACGGAACGAAGTGGACTGAGCACGTCTCTCGTGGCGGCCAACAGTCGACCGATCCCCCTGTTGCATAGTTCAACGTGCGCGCTACCTCGATCGGACACGCAGGAATTCTCATCGAATGCGCTGCGGGCACGATTCTCTGTGACCCATGGTTCGAGCCCGCATTCCTTGGCTCATGGTTCGTCTTTCCGAGAAACGATCAGCTGCCGGATGAACTCGTTGAAAAGTTGCACAGTGCCGACTTCCTCTATCTCTCACACCTGCACGGCGATCACCAGGACGAGGCATGGCTGCGCAACAACCTTCGTCGCGAGATTCCGATACTCCTACCCGACTTTCCGAGTACTGAACAACGTCAGCGATTAGAGCGTCTCGGATTCACCGAGTTCATAGGAACCCAAAACGGTGTCCCGCTCGAACTCGCTAATGGTCTCACGGTTGCCATTCATGTTGAGACGTCAATTACGGACGGTCCCGGGGGCGATTCTGCACTCGTCGTAAGTGACGGCGTGCATCGTCTCGTCAATCAGAATGATTGCCGCACAACCGATACCGGCACGCTCTCCCAACATGGTCCTATCGACCTGCACTGGCTCCAGTTCTCGGGAGCCATCTGGTACCCGATGGTCTATGAGCTCGACGCTGAAGAGCGGTTGCGCCTCTGTCGTGAGAAAGTCGAGAGCCAGTCCAGTCGCGCCATGCGCTATGTCGAAGCAGTAAACGCAAGAGCCGTCGTGCCAAGTGCCGGCCCTCCCGCATTTCTTGACGATGACCTGTTCGACCTCAATATGGTGACCGGCGATGAGGCGAGCATTTTCCCCGACCAACAGTGGTTTGTGGACCGTCTTCATAACAACGGTCGAACAGGGATTCTCGCAATTCCTGGAACGGTAATCGAGCTCAACGGCGACGAGATATCGGTCTCGCATCCGATTTCAAGTGCTGAGGTCGACGCGATCTTCACTGACAAGGCCGCCTATCTGGAGCGTTACCGGAACGACTGGAAACCCTGGCTCGAGGAGCTCCATCGCAGCTGGAGCGTCGAGCACAGCGACATCGTGTCGCGGCTCGCCGCATGGTGGGAGCCGCTCATGGCGCTTGCGCCGACAGTGTGCGAGGCGATTGGCGCGCCGATCGTCATCCGAACGCAAGGTGATGACTCGACGACGCTCGACATCATCATCGATGTCGCCGCCGGAAAGATTCGCGCGTCAACACCGGAGCATTCCCAAACAGAGTCGTGTGGATTCCGCTTCGACATCGAACGTGAACTTCTTGAGCAGGTTGTCAATGAGCGAGCGGTCGACTGGTCAAATTCGCTGCTGCTCTCGTGCCGATTTCGAGCGTGGCGAGCGGGCCCCTACAACGAAAATGTCTACAACTTCTTAAAGTCGCTCAACCACGACCGTATGAGCCGGACGGAGGCGGAAGCGAAGAGCAAATCTGCCAGTCGCAACACACGTGACGACGCCGATGACGTCGTCGTTGGTGACTTCGTCGTGCAACGACGTTGCCCGCATCGCAACGCCGACCTCGCAACCTTCGGTGAAATCGATGGTGACGACTTTGTCTGCACCCTTCACGGGTGGCGCTTCAACCTCGCAACCGGTCAGTGCCGCACGAGCGACAACCATCCGATACGAATCAGACGTCGGGGAACCTGAACCGCTCGCCGTAGATCGCGATGCTTTGCCGAAGCGGCACGAGATCTCGTCGATTCCGACGCTCCGCATCGCTCACGGCCTCGACAACCTGACGTTGTGTTTCTGCGAGTTCAGACCTCAACCTCGCAACTTCTGCTTCAAGTTCCATGACGCGACGGATGCCCTCGAGATTCATGCCCGAATCGACGAGTTCTGCAATTCGACGCAACAAGTCGATGTCGTGGTCGCTGTACCGACGGTTGCCACCGGTTGTTCGGGCAGGCTGTACGAGCCCACGTCGTTCGTAAATTCGAAGCGTCTGCGGATGCATGCCAGCGAGTTCTGCTGCCACCGAAATGACATACACCGCTTGGTGTGGCCCCCGCACGTTCATGATGACTCCCCATCGTAATTCGCTTCATTGCGGGGGTCGCGCCGGAACACCTCAGCGAGACGTTCGATCGCCGCCCGTTGCTCGTCATCGATTTCTCGCGGGACGTCGACGACAACGCGAACGATGAGGTCGCCGCGATCGCGTTGGCCACGTTTCGATGTCGTAATCCCTCGTCCACCAACACGATGCCGCGATCCGCTTTGCGTTCCAGGGCGCACCCGAAGGCGCACGGTGTCGCCCTCCAGTGTCGGCACGTCGATATCCGCTCCGAGCGCCGCCTCGGCGAAAGTGACCGGAACGGCGACGAGGAGATTGTCGCCGTCTCGGCTGAATCGTGGGTGCGGGGTTACATGAATTTCGACGAGTAAGTCGCCCGCAGGACCACCATTGCGACCTGGTGCGCCCTTGCCTTTCAGTCTGATCGTCTGGCGATCGTTGACACCTGCCGGGATACGAACGTTGACACTTCTTTGGCCCGTCGATGTTCCCAAGCCACCACACTGCTCGCATGGTCGTTCGATGAGGCGTCCTCGTCCATGGCACTGGCGACATGGTGAGGAGAACGAGAACGGCCCTTGATTGTCGTCGACGACACCGCGACCGTTACAGACACCACACGGGTTAATCGGTGTGCCAGCTTTTGCACCCGACCCCCCGCACGACCCGCAGGAGCCTTCGCTGACGACGTTGAGGCTCGTCGTGACGCCGTGTGCTGCGTCAACAAACGAAAGCGTGAGCGTCGTCGTTTGATCCGCACCGCGGCGTGGTCCACCTCCGGCGCCACGACTTCGACCCGAGGAAAACATCTGGCTGAACAGGTCGCCAAACCCGTCCATATCGCCAACGTTGAAACTGAATCCACCAGGTCCGCCACCGGCCGCCATAGGCCCCAGTCGTCGAACTTCGTCGTATTCGGCACGTTTCGTCTCGTCACCGAGTACGTCGTACGCAGCACTCACCGACTTAAACCGCTCCTCGGCAGCGGAGTTTCCGGGATTCTTATCGGGGTGGAGTTCACGAGCGAGCTTGCGATAGGCCCTCGTGATCTCCTTCGGTGTCGATTCGGGTGACACACCGAGCACCTCGTAGTAGTTCGTCTCGAACCACTCGCGCTGCGCTGCCATCGTTGACCTCAGTCTCTCGTCCGCACCATCGCAGGTCGAAGAGTTCTGCCCTTCCAGGAGTACCCGCTACGAAGCACCTCGGCAACGACAATGTCGCCGCCTTCGCCGGGCTCGTGAGCAACGGCTTCGGCGTTCGATGGGTCGAACGGCTGATCGGCAATATCGAGACTCTCAAGACCCGCCTTGCGTAACTCACCGAGCAACAGATTGAGCAGCGGTCCCACCTCGTCGGGATGTCGCACGAATGCTGCCTCGGTGGCGTCAAGTACCGGCAATAACGCCTCGGCGAGCCGGCCGGTTGCGCGGTCGACTTCGTCAGCGATCTGTTGTGCCGCCCGCTTTCGATAATTTTCGAAGTCGGCTTGTGTTCGCATTGCGAGATCACGGAAACGTTCGAGTTCCGCGGCAGTTTCATCGACGACTTCCTCGACAACGTCTTCGGTGAGCTCGTCAAGGCCGTCAAGGTCGATCGAATCGCCCGCTCCGAAATCGGACGCCTGCTGCGCGCGGGGTTCGCTGGGACGGATGGTCTCCGAGGTGAAGTCCTCCACCTCGGAGCCACGTTCGTCTTGGGGATCCATCACGTCATCGTCGGACGGTGAATTCATGTCAGTCACTGTTCGTCAACAATTTCGGCATCGACGATGTCGTCATCCGCCGCGGTCTCCGACGAACCCGACGCTGACGTTCCCGCCGCGTTGTCTCGAGCGGCTGCTTCGTACAACTTCTGGCTGAACTCTTGGCTCGCCGCCATGAGCTTCTCGGTTGCTTCTTTAATTGCGCTGGTTTCGGATCCTTCGAGGGCCGACTTCAGATCGGCGAGTGGACCTTCGACCGCCGCCTTCTCTTCGGCTGACACCGTTTCACCCTGCTCGCGAAGCACCTTTTCGGTCTGGTAGACGAGCGAGTCAGCGTTGTTACGAATCTCGGCTTCTTCACGCCGTGCTCGGTCCTCTTCAGCGTGCGCTTCCGCGTCTTTGACCATCTGATTGATCGCATCTTTGTCGAGGGTCGACTGACCGGTAATCGTCATCGACTGCTCTTTATTTGTCGCTCGGTCTTTCGCCGACACATGAACGATGCCGTTTGCGTCGATGTCGAAAGTGACTTCAATCTGAGGCACACCGCGCGGCGCCGGTGGAAGATCAACGAGCTGGAACTTGCCAAGCGTCTTGTTATACGCCGCCATCTCACGTTCACCTTGCAGCACGTGGATTTCAACCGAAGGCTGCATGTCCTCAGCAGTGGTGAATACCTCGGTGCGCTTCGTCGGAATCGTCGTGTTGCGCTCGATCAGGCGCGTCATCACACCGCCTTTTGTTTCGATACCAAGGCTGAGTGGAGTGACGTCGAGAAGGAGCACATCCTTCACGTCGCCACGCAACACGCCGGCCTGTACTGCCGCGCCGACCGCGACGACTTCGTCGGGGTTCACTGTCTTGTTCGGCTCTTTGCCGGTGAGCGAGTGCACGAGCTCGGTCACCGCAGGCATACGGGTAGAACCGCCAACGAGAATGACGTGATTGAGATCGCCCTTCGACAGTCCCGCATCCTTAATTGCCTGTTCAAACGGCACACGGCAACGTTCGATGAGGTCGGCAGTCATCTCTTGAAACTTCGATCGTGAAAGCGATTCGTCAAGGTGGAGTGGGCCATCGGCATTCGCAGTGATGAACGGCAGGTTGATCTGCGTGGACTGCACCTGGCTGAGTTCAATTTTTGCCTTCTCAGCGGCTTCCTTCAGACGCTGCATCGCCATTCGATCGGCCGAGAGATCGACACCCTGAGCGTTCTTGAACTGGCTCACGAGCCAGTCGATGACACGCTGGTCCCAGTCATCGCCACCAAGCGTCGTGTCGCCGTGAGTCGACTTCACTTCAAAGACGCCATCACCAATCTCGAGAACGGAGACGTCGAACGTTCCACCGCCAAGGTCGAACACGAGCACAGTTTCGTCTTCCGCACCCTTGTCGAGACCGTACGCGAGAGCAGCCGCAGTCGGTTCGTTGATGATGCGCAGCACTTCGAGTCC
>JALRBS010000069.1 GCA_023262325.1 Ilumatobacteraceae bacterium
GGTCACAAATTGTCTCGTAGCGATCGTCGAGGTCGCTTGCTGCGATGGCGTCAACACCGCCGAGACATTCGGTGACGTTTTCGCCGGTGAGTTCGACGTGAATACCACCGGGCCACGTTCCTTCGGCACGGTGTGCTCGGACGAATCCTTCGATTTCAGCGATGACCGCATCGAGATGTCGGGTCTTCTTACCGGTTTCAGAGGTGAAGGTGTTGCCGTGCATCGGGTCACATGCCCACACAACGGGATGCCCGGAGTCTTTCACCGCACGAAGGAGCGGCCGGAGGCGTTCTTCGGCGATGTCGGCGCCCATGCGTGTGATGAGGGTGAGTCGACCAGGAATCATTGCCGGGTTCAGTGCTTCGCAGAGTGCGATGACTTCTTCGCCAGTCATTGAGGGTCCGACTTTGCACCCGATCGGGTTGCCGACGCCACGGAGAAATTCGACGTGAGCTCCGTCGAGATTTCGCGTGCGTTCACCAATCCACAACATGTGGGCCGAGCAGTCGTACCAGTTGCCGGTGGTCGAGTCGCGCCGTGTGAGTGCTTCTTCGTAGCCGAGCAAGAGCGCTTCGTGGCTTGTCCACACGTCGACTTCTCGAAGGTTTGAGTTCGATTCGACATCCATGCCGATCGCTCCCATGAAGCGGAGCGCCCGATCAATTTCGGTTGCCATTTGGTCGTAACGGCGACCTTCTTCGCTCGAGGCAACGAACTCTTGGTTCCATGCGTGCACGCGATCGAGCGCAGCGAATCCACCTTTGGTGAATGCTCGAACGAGATTCAATGTCGATGCCGACTGGTGGTAGGCGCGAACGAGGCGTTCAGGGTCTGGAATTCGAGCAGCCGGTGTCGGTGCCGCGTCGTTAACAATGTGGCCTCGGAACGACGGGATCTCAAGATCGCCGACGCGTTCGGTATCTGAGGACCGTGGTTTCGCGAATTGTCCGGCGATACGACCAACTTTGACGACAGGCACGCCCATCGAATAGGTGAGCACGACCGCCATCTGCAGGATGACCCGCAACTTTTCTCGAATGTTGTCGGCAGAGAACTCTTCGAAGTTCTCGGCGCAGTCTCCGGCTTGCAGAAGAAATGCGTTGCCGGCGGCGACTCGGGCGAGGCTTGATTGCAGCGAGCGGGCCTCACCGGCAAACACGAGAGGTGGCATTCCTGCGATCTGTTTCAGCGCGCGATCGTATGCACCCTCATCAGGCCAGACCGGCTGCTGATTGATTGGGTGATCAGTCCACGAGGAGGGACTCCACTGTGACGCCATGGTGCTGGATGCTATCGGTGCGACTGTTCTGCGACCTCGGAGTGAACCGACTGAAAAGCAAACGAGCGACCGAAGATCGGTCGCTCGTTTCTTCATGCCACCGGGTGGTGGCTGGATCTCAGACGCTGAGGATGTCGCCGGCGTCGTCGCGGAGACCGGCAACTGCGCGGCTCACGAGACGGCGGGCTGCTTCTGCAGTGACGCCGAGGCTCTCGCCGACTTCTCGGAAACTCTTTCGCTCACCGTCAAGAAGCCCGAATCGTGCTTCAACGGCGTAACGGGCGCGTGGTTCGAGGGTGCCGAGCAACTCGTTGAGCAGGTCGCTTTCAACTCCAACCATGACGGCATCTTCTGGCGTTGGGTCACCATTCGCCATGAGGTCGCCAAGCGTCGCATCGCCGTCGTCGCCGACGGTCTTGTCAAGGCTGACTGGCGTCGTGAGACGATGGAGTTCAGCGTTTGCCTGGTCGAGGGTCTCGCCATCGCCTGACGCCTGTCGCAGTGCAGCACGCAGGCTTGCGGAGCGGTCACCAGGAATTCGAATGAGGCTTGCCTTCTGATCGAGCGCACGACCGATGGCCTGTCGAATCCAGAACGTCGCATAGGTCGAGAACTTGAATCCTCGTCGCCAGTCGAACTTGTCGACCGCATGCTCAAGACCAAGGTTTCCTTCTTGGATGAGGTCGAGAAGGTCCATTCCCTGGGGGAGTGGGTAGCGGCGGGCGATCGACACCACGAGACGGAGGTTCGACCGGATGAACCGGTCCTTTGCTTCGGCAGCCGAAGCAACCTTTGCCTTGAGGTCGGCGCTGCGCTTGCCCGAATCGAGCTTTGCCTGCGCCTCGCGGCCTTCTTCGATGCGACGCGAAAGTTCGCGCTCATCTTCTGCGGTGAGCAACGGCACCTTGCCGATGTCGTTGAGGTAGAGACCAATTGAGTCGTTCATGTCGTTTATTCCAACTTGTTCTGTTCGTATGTCATTCCCGTTCTCGATGTGACGTTGCGCACATCGAGGCGGGTCAGATGCCTGTGTTATGTGGTGCACCCGACCCGTTGGGCAGGCGGCGATAGTCATCGCTCCCTGTGATCCGGCTCGGAGGCGTACTCCCAAGCCGAGCGAACCGTGAGGTGCCATGTGCATGGCACAACCCGAATTCACATGGTGAGGGGGTGTTATGGGGGGTATGTCGTGGCGTTGATCATGACAAGTCACGTTCAGGCCGAATTTCGACTGTAACACACCTGTCAAGTCCCAACGAGTCGAAGTACGTGCCAAAGGCGGTAGAAGGCACCTAGGCTCGTCGGATGTGCCCACGGAACCCCAGAATGCGCGCCGAATTGGGGTGTTCGGTGGAACATTTGACCCTCCACACCTAGGGCATCTCGCCGTAGCGGTCAATGTGCGCCATGCATTGCGCCTTGACGAGGTGTTGCTCATGGTGGCGAACCATCCTTGGCAAAAAGATGGTGTTCGAGCGGTGAGCCCGCCGGAAGATCGATTCGCTCTTGTATGTGCTGCGGTGGCTCAAGTTGATGGACTTGCTGCAAGTTCGCTTGAGATCGAACTGGGGGGCCCGTCGTTCACTGCGAATACCCTCGCTGCACTGCACGAGCGCAATTCGAATGCGCAGTACTTCACGATCGTTGGAGCCGATGCTGCGAATGGCTTCGACTCTTGGGAACGATGCGACGAGGTCGCGGCCTTGTCAACCCTCGTTGTTGTCGACCGCCCGGGGGTTGTGACGCATCCGCCACAGCCCAAGACGGGTTCGTGGGTGCATGTCGAAGTACCGCACCTTGAGGTGTCGAGCAGCGACCTTCGTGCGCGTGTTGCTGATGGCCGACCACTTGATTTTCTTGTTCCGTTAAGTGTCGCCCATGAGATTGAACGTCGGCAGCTGTATCGCGTGGCGGGATCGTGACCGCTTCCGCGGAGTTGCGACGCCGGTATACGACGTGGACGGCGGCCGGCACTGCGGTGGCACTCGTCGTTGTCGTCGTGTTCGCGTTCATCGGCGCCCGCACCCTCG
>JALRBS010000085.1 GCA_023262325.1 Ilumatobacteraceae bacterium
CTGCGCGTACACGCGACTCAGCGCGGCGAAGACGAGTGTCTGATATCCGAGAATTGTGAGCGCGATTGCGTACAGCAGGCTGCCGACATCAAAGTGAACGGATGCCACAGCTATTGAACCTCTCGTGAGCAACGCGGTGAGTGCGAGCCCACCGATCGTTGCCAGCGCGCCGGGGTAGAGCAACAGCCAACGAGGACTGAATAACAGCAGAAACCTCAGGTGCCGCCAGCCATCACGAAAGCTTCGAAGATGAGGCGGGCGACTGCGTCCATCGCGTCGAAGTCGCGTCGGAACCTCGCCGATCTGAAGTCCCTCAAGCGCGGACTTCACGACGATCTCGCTTGCGAACTCCATTCCCGTTGTTCGCAACTGCAGACCGAGCAACGCCTTGCGATCGAATGCACGAAGTCCACAATGAAAGTCACCGACGCGCACTCGAAAGAGCATCCGTCCAAGCATCGACAGCAGCGGGTTTCCGACATATCGATGAAGCCACGGCATCGCACCCTTGTCGATTCCTCCGCGAAACCGGTTACCCATCACCAGTGAGTCGCCGGCACGAAGACGCTCGAGAAACGGCATGAGCGACCCAAAGTCGTAACTGTCATCGGCGTCGCCCATCGCAACAAATCGCCCACGCGCCGCCGAAATGCCGCCAAGCAATGCTGCGCCGTAGCCCTTGGTGGCGACGTGAACAACTCTCGCTCCGGCAGCCGTAGCGATATCTGGCGAGCCGTCGGTACTGCCGTTATCAGCGACGACAACTTCCCCGACAACCTGAGCCTCGGCGAGAAACGCGTGCGCTTGAGCAACACAACTCTCAAGCGTTTCCGCTTCATTGAGACAAGGCATCACAATTGAAAGTTCGATATCGCTGTCCGCATGACCGACTGTCACCGTGTGCCCCCTTCCGTGTGAGAACAACCGTAGGTGACCCGAGGCGATGCGGTGGAGACGCGGGCTGGTTCATCTTGGGCTTCTCCCGGTCTTTGTCGCTGCGCTGTCGTTATGGGCGGGGTCCTAAGGTGAGGGGATGACGCCGATTCACTGTGTGAACGAGTTCATCGCTGCAATTGAACAACGTGATGTTGACCATGCGATTTCGTTTCTCCATGATGAGATTTCGTACGAGAACATGCCGATGAGCCCGATTGTCGGGAGACAGGCCGTCGCTGATGTGCTCAACGGGTTTCTCGCTCCCGCACGAGAGGTCCAATGGGTGGTGAGCAGACAGTGGGCGGTGGATGACGTCGTCATCAACGAGCGTCTCGATCGCTTCAAGCTCGGATCAGGTTGGCTCGAACTGCCGGTTGCGGGCTTCTTTCACGTTGTCGACGATCGCATCACGGTGTGGCGCGACTACTTCGACCTCTCTTCGTATATGAATCAGTTCAACGCACTCACGAATGACTAGGTCATGGCAGTGAAGCCGAAGATTTCTCTCATCACCCTCGGCACGCGCAACCTGCCGAGCGCACGTGCCTTCTATGAACGACTCGGCTGGGTGTGTTCGAATGACCACGACGACGTCGCATTTTTTGAACTTGACGGTGTCGTGCTTGGGCTCTTTGGTTGGGATGACCTCGCCGCTGATGCTGGCGTGCTGACCTCCGACGGCGATGAGTTTCGTGGGCAGAGTGTCGCTCACAACGAACCGTCGCCCGAGGCGGTCGACATCGCATATGCAGAATTTGTTGCCGCCGGCGCGACTGTTGTGAAGGAGCCTGGCGCAACACCCTGGGGTGGGTACTCCGGATATGTCGCCGACCTCGATGGTCACCTGTGGGAAATAGCGTTCAATCCGTTTTCTGACTGGACTTAGGCGAGGCACCGACATGGCATTCGATGCGGAACTCGCCGACCGAATACGCGATGAACTCGCTGGAGATCTGTCGATCTCCGAAAAACGAATGTTTGGCGGTCTTTGTCTGCTCTGCAACGGGAACATGGCAGTCGGCATTGTCGGCGATCGGCTCATGGTGCGCGTCGGTCCCGAACACTGGGAGTCAGCGCTCTCCGACCCTGATGCATCTGAGATGGATTTCACCGGCCGATCGATGAAGGGTTTTGTCTACGTCGACCCGCGTGGTCTCGAAGGTGACGGACTTCGAACCTGGCTCGAAAAGGGGTTGTCGTTTGCGTCATCACTCCCGCCGAAGTAAGGACTCAGCACTCAATGGCGGTGGGGCTCGACGCTAGGTTCGTGCTGTGTCGTACGCCCACATTGCAGACGCGCTTGCCACTCGGCGCCGGTTTTTGATCGACGCTGCGACCGGTACCGAGCTCGAGCGGCGAGGCGTTGAGATGGACCCGGCTGCATGGTGTGGACCATCCACACTTCAGCATCGGAGTGTGCTCGTCGACATTCACCGCGACTACGTCGACATCGGAGCAGAACTCATTACCGCAAACACCTTTGCGAGCGGTCCATCGATGTTGCGCGCTGCGGGGTATGACGACCAACACATCGCGATCGTGAATGCGGCAGTTGATGCCGTGCGTGAAGCGATCGCATCGTCGCCACATCTCGTTGCGATTGCAGGCTCGATGTCGCACATGATTCCGGTGCTGCCGGGCACCGATGTTGTCGACCCGTCGCTCGGCCTCGTGCCACCACGATTTCATGAGGATTGCGTACGCCATGCCACCGCACTCGCCGACGCGGGTGTCGACGTCCTGCTCCTCGAGATGATGTACCAGCCCGATCGTGCCGCGATCGTGCTCGATGCGGCACGATCGACGGGACTGCCGGTGTGGTTTGGGATCAGCGCACGCCGGGGACAATCGGGTGATGTGATTTCATTCGACCCGCACTCTGCGACGCCCCTTGTTGAATTGCTTGGGCTCGCATCTGGAAGCGTCGACGCGGTGAGCGTCATGCACACCCGTGCCGACATCATTGAGGACGTTCTTAAGGTTGTTCGTGGCGTCACCAACGAACCACTGGTTATCTACCCCGATAGTGGCCATTTTGAAATGCCATCATGGAACTTCACTGAGGTGATGAGCCCTGCGGATTTCGGTGGGTACTGCGAGCGATGGCTCCGAATCGGAGTGAGCGCAGTCGGTGGGTGTTGTGGTCTCGGTCCCGACCACCTTCGCGCCGCTCGATCAGCGATCGACCGCGCGAACGACCGACCCTGTTAGCCATCAAGTTCGACGAGGCGTGCCCGCACCAGATCAACGATGAGGGATCGATCGATCGTCCAATCCAGCGGAACGCGAAACGTGCTCGACCCACGGATGTAGTCGGCGAGTCGAGCA
>JALRBS010000090.1 GCA_023262325.1 Ilumatobacteraceae bacterium
CGATTGAGGATGTGTTCACGATTACTGGTCGTGGCACGGTGGTGACCGGCAAGGTTGAGCAGGGTGTGATTCATACTGGTGATGAGGTTGAGATTGTCGGGTTGCGTGATACGCAGAAGACGACGTGTACTGGTGTGGAGATGTTCCGTAAGTTGCTTGATGAGGGTCAGGCTGGGGACAATATTGGTGCGTTGTTGCGTGGTACCGATAAGGAAGATGTTGAGCGTGGTCAGGTGTTGTGTAAGCCTGGTTCGATTACGCCTCATACTGATTTTGAGGGTCAGGTGTATGTGTTGACGAAGGAGGAGGGTGGCCGTCATAAGCCGTTCTTCAACAATTATCGTCCGCAGTTCTTTTTCCGTACGACGGATGTGACGGGGACTGTTGAGTTGCCGTCGGGTACTGAGATGGTGATGCCTGGTGACAATGTGACGATGACGGTGCAGTTGGGTAAGCCGATTGCGATGGACGAGGGTTTGCGTTTCGCGATCCGTGAGGGTGGTCGGACCGTTGGCGCGGGCCGTGTCACCAAAATCATCAAGTGAGGCAATGAATCATGGCCAAGTCAGACAAGAGGGTGAAGATCACCCTCGAATGCACCGAGTGCAAGCGGCGTAACTACATCACGATGAAGTCCAAGATCAACGATCGCGAGCGTCTCGAGATGAACAAGTACTGCAGCAACGAGCGGAAGCACACGCTTCACAAGGAGACCCGCTGACGCGGACCTGCCATTGATCCGAGGGTCGCTGGTACGCTGGCGACCCTCCCGAGGGCAGTAGCTCAGTTGGTAGAGCATCGGTCTCCAAAACCGACGGTCGGGGGTTCGAGTCCCTCCTGCCCTGCTGCAGCGCCGCTGCGAAAACACGAAAACACGAAACATGTCACTGGATGATCTGAACCGAGAACAGAAGCGCTTGCTAAAGCGACAGGGTGCCCTTGATGACAAGGGTGCTCCGACGCGCTCTGCTCGTCCTGTCACTCGTGACCGAGTCGGACCACGCCAGTACCTGCGTGAGGTACGAGACGAAATGCGCAAGGTTGCGTGGCCCGAGCGACCCGAGGTCATTCGGTATTCACTCATCGTGCTCGTCACCGTCGTCGTCTACACCGCCTACGTTTCCGGGATCGACTTTGGTCTCGGCTCGCTAATGCAGTGGTTCTACGCATGAACGCACAGGAGCACAACACGATGGACGAGACCCAGACACAGGACATCATCGTCGAGGATGGCGCCGCAGTTGACGTTGAGGCGTCTCCCGCCGATGTCGAAACTTCGGCCCCGTCGGCTGACGATGCGCCAATTGAAGATGACCCCTGGACGCGACCTGGAAGTTGGTATGTCGTCCACACGCAGTCGGGCTACGAAAAGAAGGTCACTGCAAACCTTGAGGCTCGTATTCAGTCGATGGATATGGAGCACAAGATCTACGAGGTCGTCATCCCGATGGAAGAGGTCGTCGAGTTCAAGAACGGCAAGAAGCAAACCGTTCAGCGCAAGGTCTTCCCGGGTTACCTTCTCGTGCGATGCGAGATGGACGATGAGTCGTGGTACTGCATCCGCAACACGCCAGGTGTCACCGGGTTCGTTGGTCAGAGTGACCGAGGCCAGCGTCCGACCCCACTTCGCCGTCGAGAGGTCCGCACGTTCCTTGCGCCGAAGGCAGAGGGCGCCGAGGCCGTTGCCCGTCCGAAACCAAAGCTCGATTACGAGGTGGGCGAGGCCGTTCGTGTCAAGGAAGGCCCATTTGCCGACTTTGCGGGTGAGATTGCAGAGATCAACGCTGATCACATGAAACTCAAGGTGCTCGTGAACATTTTCGGTCGCGACACACTTGTCGAAATGGACTTCAGTCAGGTGTCGAAGCTCTGAGCACCTTCAGAGCAACGATGTACGTAGAGAAATAGAGAGAGCAATGGCTAAGAAGAAAGTCGCAGCGGTCGTCAAGATCCAAATCGAAGCAGGAAAGGCGTCCCCGGCACCCCCTGTCGGTACCGCGCTCGGACCGCACGGTATTGCAATCATGGATTTCGTCAAGGCGTACAACGCCGCGACCGAGTCGCAAGCAGGAACCGTCGTGCCGACCGAGATCACGATCTTCGAAGACCGAACGTTCACGTTTATCTTGAAGACGCCGCCAACTCCGGTGCTCATCCGTCAGAAGGCTGGCATCGCAAAGGCATCACAGCGTCCCGGCACCGAGACCGCAGCGACGATTTCAGAGGCAGATGTCGAAGAAATCGCGAAGATCAAGATGCCAGACCTCAATGCCAACGACCTTGAGGCGGCAAAGCAGCAGGTGCGCGGCACCGCACGATCGATGGGAATCGCTGTCGGCTGACACCGGCGACGCCAACCAACGAATACACCTCATCCGGCCCGGGACAACCTCGCCTGGGGGATGACAACTCACGAGGGAGACAACAATGTCAGGAAAGAAATACGCAGATTCGCTGAAAGCATTTGATCGGGAGTCGTTCTACGCCCCGACCGAGGCGTTCGGCATCGTCAAGACCATCGCCAAGGCGAAATTTGACGAAACCGTTGAGGTGGCGATTCGCCTCGGCGTTGACCCGCGAAAAGCAGACCAAATGGTGCGCGGCACCGTTGCGCTTCCAAGCGGAACCGGCCAGGACATCCGCGTTGCGGTCTTCGCCGCAGGCCCCGCCGCCGAAGAAGCCCGAGCCGCCGGTGCAGACATCGTGGGTTCAGATGATCTCGCAGAGCAGATCGAGGCCGGCAAGATGGACTTCGATCTCACCATTGCGACGCCCGACATGATGCCGCTCGTCGGCCGCCTTGGCCGTGTCCTCGGACCTCGCGGACTCATGCCCAACCCCAAGACAGGAACCGTCACGAATGACGTTGGTCGCGCGGTTGAAGAGTTCAAGGGCGGCAAGGTCGAGTACCGCACCGATCGTTATGGCAACGTGCACGTTCAACTTGGCAAGGCTTCGTTCGAACAAGCTGCACTGGAAGAGAACTTCCGTGCGGTGATCGACGAGATCCAGCGTGCAAAGCCGGCAAGTGCAAAAGGTCGTTACATCCGGAAGGTCACAGTGTCGACAACGCAGAGCCCAGGTGTCCGTATCGACACCGGTCGCCTGCGTGGCGACCTCGACTGAAAGGTGTCCATTTCGTAGCACGCAGATAACGTGCCGCGTACATAGCAATTGCTCGCCAAAGACAGTTGGTCCCAGACGCGGTTTCGCAGACGGGGTAATGACGAAGTCGCCAACCGAGGTGCTGCCTCCGGCTCCCATCGTTGAGATGGTCCGTCGTGTGGTGTCGCCCAATGCGAGCCACCGACATTGAGAAAGGAGGAAAGCACCATGACCGACACTGCGACTCGAGCTCCACGTCAGGAGAAAGTCGACACCGTCGCCGAGATCACCGAGCGTTTGCGTTCCGCAGATGCCGTGTTCGTTTCGGAATACCGCGGAATGACCGTCAAGCAGATCACGACATTGCGAGCATCATTGCGCGGCGTTGGCGCAGAGCACACCGTGTACAAAAATACGCTCGCTCGATTTGCCGCGACCGAAGCCGGTGTTGCTGGTCTCAACGACGTTCTCGTTGGACCGACAGCTCTGACTTTTGTGAGCGGAGATATCGCCGCCGCTGCGAAAGCGCTACGTGATAACGCTGCGACAAACCCGAATCTCGTCGTCAAAGGCGGTGTTCTCGGAGCGAATGTGCTCTCGGCATCAGACGTTGCGGCGCTCGCAGAACTTCCATCACGCGAAGAACTGCTCGCACGCCTCGCTGGAGCGCTACAGGCACCACTCGTCAAGACCGCAGGTCTGCTGCAGGCATTGCCACGCAATTTCGCGTACGGCCTTGCCGCACTTATCGATAAACAAGCCGCCTAAGCGGCACCACACACCGTTACACCATTTCAACATTTAGGAGAAACAACATGTCGACCAAGGAAGACATCCTCGACGCAATTTCAAACATGACAGTTATCGAGCTCAAAGAGCTCCTCGACGCGTTCGAAGAGCGCTTTGACGTCACCGCTGCAGCACCTGTTGCTGTCGCAGCCGCACCTGCAGCCGGTGGCGCCGGTGGCGGAGACGCCGCAGACGAAGAAAAGGACAGCTTCGACGTCATCCTCGCCGATGCTGGTGGCCAGAAGATCCAGGTCATCAAGGTCGTTCGTGAGCTCACGAGCCTCGGCCTCAAGGAAGCCAAGGACCTCGTTGACGCTGCACCGAAGGCCGTGCTTGAGGGCGCAGCCAAGGATGCCGCTGAGGCAGCGAAGGCCAAGCTCGAAGAGGCTGGTGCTTCAGTCGAACTGAAGTGACCTTCTGATTCTGTTCAGTGGGCCCCGGGGGAAGTTCCCCCGGGGCCCACTGTCGCGTCTGGGTGCTTGACAAAGCGGCGTTGATTTCGTACGTTGTCCGCCACAGCACGCCGTGTGTTTGGCGGGCAACAAGAGACGCAGCGTCACGTTGACGATCCTCGCCGGAGGGCGATAGGATCGTCCGTTGCCGTGTGTCGCCTCTTGTCTACTCCTCACCCAGGTGTAGATGTGGCGCGCCCGATTGTCCGTGCCGCAAAGAATCTGAGGTGAACCGTGGCCAACCGTTCGACCACCCGTGAGCGTTACTCCTTCGGCAATCTTGAGGAGCCGTTGGAGTTGCCAGACCTTCTCGCGATCCAGCGAGAGAGTTTCAAGTGGTTCCTAGAGGAAGGCCTTGCGAATACCTTCCGCGATATTTCGCCGATTAAGGACTTCTCGGAGAACCTCCAGCTCGAACTCGAGTTTGACCCGTTCGATCCCGACTTGCGCCCAGAGCCGAAGTACTCGGTTGAGCACTGCCGCCAGCACAACATGACGTATCAGTCTCAGATCTTCGTGCGAGCGCGATTCCTCAATGCGCACACCGGCGAAATCAAAGAGCAAATGCAGTTCATGGGTGAATTCCCGATGATGACTGAGAAGGGCACCTTCATCATCAACGGCACAGAGCGCGTCGTCGTGTCGCAACTCGTCCGTAGCCCTGGCGTCATCTTCGAACCTGGCGAGCGTTACCGTCTGCGAAACCTCACGAAGCACCAGCTTGTGAAGGGCACCATTCACCCCTACCGAGGTGAGTGGATGGAATTCGACGTGGAGCACCGCCCGGGTAAGCACGTCACCTGTGGAACTCGAGTCGCTCGCAAGCGTCGCATTGGCATCTTCACGCTGCTCCGTGCACTCGGTTACGACGAAGAGAACGCACCAGGTTTCCTCGATCGTTTCGTGCGTCATTTTGACTTCCTCGAGGATCAGTGGGACAAAGAGCGTGACAACGCTGCGACCCGCGAGGAAGCACTCGTTGAGATTTACAAGCGTGCGCGGCCGGGTGAGCCGCCGACCGTCGAGTCGGCCAAGGCGTATTTCCGGAACGCATTCTTTGAGAGCCGTCGTTACGACCTCAGCCGCGTTGGTCGTTACAAGATGACCCGAAAGCTTGGTGCAGAAGTCGCGAAGCTCGGCGAGTTGTTCGGACTCGACGGTGTCAACCTCGAAGGCGAACCGTTGCTCGACCTTCCAACCGAAGATCAGCACGTGCTCAGCCGCTGTGAAGTGCTTGCGGCGATCACCTACATGCTTAATCTCGTGAAGCAAGAGCCGGGCTACCGACTCGACGATCAGGACCACTTCGCGAACCGTCGTATTCGCTCGGTTGGCGAACTCATCCAGAACCAGGTGCGAATCGGTCTCAGCCGAATGGAGCGCGTCGTTCGTGAGCGCATGACCACGCAGGACGTCGAGGCGATCACCCCGAACACGCTCGTCAACATTCGCCCAGTTCAGGCAGCGATCAAGGAGTTCTTCGGAACGTCGCAGCTTTCGCAGTTCATGGACCAGGTCAACCCGCTTTCTGGGCTCACACACCGCCGCCGCCTGTCGGCGCTCGGCCCCGGTGGTCTCAGCCGTGAACGCGCTGGCTTCGAAGTCCGTGACGTGCACTTCTCGCACTACGGACGTATGTGCCCAATCGAAACCCCAGAGGGCCCAAACATCGGTCTCATCGGCGGTCTGTCGAGCTTCGCCCGCGTCAACGAGTTTGGATTTATTGAGAGCCCGTATCGCCGAGTCGTCAACGGCAAGGTCACTGGCGAAATCGTCTACATGGCTGCAGACGAAGAAGAGGACTACGTCGTCGCTCAGGCGAACGCACCGCTGAATCCTGATGGCACGTTCAAGAACGAGCGCGTGCTCGTCCGACGTTCACCTCAGGCAGCGAGCCTCGACGACCTTCGAAAGATGCTTGAGCAGGAAAGCTTCTTCGGCGCAACAACCGATATCGGCTTCGTTGCTCCGAGCGAGGTCGACTTCATGGACGTGTCGCCGAAGCAGATCGTTTCGGTTGCGACGGCGCTCATTCCATTCCTCGAGCACGACGATGCCAACCGTGCACTCATGGGTGCAAACATGCAGCGACAGGCAGTGCCGTTGTTGCGTGCGGAGGCGCCGTACATCGGAACCGGCATCGAAAGTCGCGCTGCACGCGATGCTGCCGACCTCATCGAAGCAACCGGCGATGGTGTTGTTGCAGAAATCACCGGCGAGACGATCACCGTGAACTACACGAACACGGGCAAGACGACGTACCTCTTGTCGAAGTTCCGTCGTTCGAACCAGGACACCTGCATCAACCACCGAGTTCGCGTGGCAGAGGGTGACAAGGTGAAGAAGGGAACGATTCTCGCTGACGGACCGTCAACCGATCGCGGTGAACTCGCACTCGGCAAAAACCTCCTCGTTGCGTTTATGCCATGGGAGGGTTACAACTTCGAGGACGCGATCATTCTTTCGGAGCGTCTCGTCAAAGACGATGTGCTCACCTCGATTCACATTCACGTCCATGAAATTGATGCACGTGATACGAAACTTGGCCCGGAAGAAATCACCCGAGACATTCCGAACCTTTCGGACGACATCCTCGCCGATCTTGACGAGCGAGGCATCATTCGCATTGGCGCCGAAGTTGGCCCTGGCGATGTGCTCGTCGGCAAGGTGACACCGAAGGGTGAAACAGAGCTCACTCCCGAGGAACGACTCCTTCGAGCCATCTTTGGTGAGAAGGCACGTGAGGTTCGTGACACGAGCCTTAAGGTGCCGCACGGCGAATCTGGCAAGGTCATCGATGTCAAGGTGTCAAACCGAGAAGAAGGCGACGAACTCGCTCCCGGCGTGAACCAACTCGTCCGCGTGTACGTCGCCCAAACCCGAAAGATTTCGGTCGGCGACAAACTCGCTGGACGCCACGGCAACAAGGGCGTCATCTCGAAGGTGCTGCCAATTGAAGACATGCCGTACCTCGCTGACGGAACACCGGTCGACATCATTCTCAACCCACTCGGCGTGCCGAGCCGAATGAACGTCGGTCAGGTGCTCGAGGCGCACCTCGGCTACGGCGCACGTTGGGGCTGGTCCGATCCGAAGAGCGGTGAGACTGTTGGTAACTCGCCAGTCCGTGGCATTGAGCGCAAGACCCGTCCAAGCACCGACCCGTCGGTGTTCGTCGCGACTCCGGTCTTCGACGGAGCGAACTGGGACGAACTCGAGAAGGCTGGCAAGCACCCAACGATTCAGCAGGTGCTCGGCAACCTCACGCCGGAGAGCATCGACGGCGACCGACTCGTTGGCACGAACGGCAAAGCGACGCTGTACAACGGCCGTACTGGCGAGGCCTACGACAACCCGATCAC
>JALRBS010000193.1 GCA_023262325.1 Ilumatobacteraceae bacterium
CCAGTTGAGGCCCTTCTCACCGATGTTCACCGTCACGTGTCGATGGCCGTGGTCGTCGACCGATGACCAGCCGCCGAGTTCGGTGAGGCAATAGGTGGCGTCGATCACCTCGGGGTGATGTTCAAACATCCACTCGGCACCCCACACCCCGCCGGCCTCCTCATCGGCAACCCCGAAGTAGATGAGGTCTCCCTTTGGCTTGAAGCCGCTGCGGGCCAGGTGGCGGAAGGCAACCGCCATCGACGAGGTGAGGTTCAACATGTCGACGGCTCCGCGCCCCCAGACCTCCTCGACTCCCTCGTCGTTGCGGACGAGCTCGCCGCCGAAGGGATCGCGGCTCCAGCCGTCGGGGCTCACCGGCACGACGTCGGTGTGGCCCATGAGGCAGAGCGACGGAGCGTCGGGGTCGGTGCCCTCAATCCGAGCGACGATGGATTCGCGGCCGTGCACCGCGGTGTAGCGCTCGGTCTCGAGCCCAGCGCCTTCAAGGAAGTGCTGCAGGGTGTCGGCATTTCGTGTCTCATCGCCCGACTCGGGCCGGCCGTCGTTGACGCAGGCGTTTCGGATCATGGCCTGCAGGAGTTCGACGGTCTCGCCGGTCAGAGTCGACATGGCCGCATCCTAGGTGTCGCTGACTTGGGCATCGGCCGGTTGTGCTCGACGTCGGGCCGTCGGTATCGTGACGCCGCTTCGGGGCTATAGCTCAGTTGGTAGAGCGCTTCCATGGCATGGAAGAGGTCAAGGGTTCAATTCCCTTTAGCTCCACTCCGAAACCCCTGCTCAGGCAGGGGTTTCGTTTGTCCCCGTTCGGCTCGATCGCTCTGGTGCGTCATCTGCCTCGTTTACGGATGTCGAGGCGTGTTTGCAAGACAGAGAGACAAGTGGGGGCGGGTGCTTTGGTTTTTGACCCACCTAATCGATCTGGTCAGGATCACCCACATGCCAACCAGCAGGAACCAACTGCTCATCAATCTGCACATGAGCCTGCGCTTTTCGAGCAAGCGCATCATCGGACATACTCCGGCTGCAGAGCACCCTGTCCTTAACTCCGCGCGGAGGCACACCGTCCCGGTAGGAGCGAGACAATTGGGTTACGGCATCAATCCACCGTTTCGGATTACGTTAAAAGGATCGCTCAGATGCCATTCCGTCGACTTGTCTTTCTCGTCCTGATTGTTGGTTGCTCGCCTGGGCTGGTTCTTGATGAAGTCGATTCGGTGATTGAGGACGCCAGGTCGGAAACGACACTCATTGACGAAACATTGACCGCTTCCACGACTCCCCAAGACGAGCCACCTGATGAGGTCGATGGTGGTGAACCCGACGAAGAAATTGGCAGTATTGACGAAGGTGCGGGTGAACGCTCAACGACAACGTCTCCTGGTCCTATTGACGGCCAACGCGTGCTGATAATTGGCGACTCGGTGCTCGCTGCAACAACTACTCGCTATGGAGGGCGACTGTGTGACGAGCTCACCTCCCGTGGTTGGAATGTCGAAATCGATGCGGAGAAGGGGCGCTTCGTTGATTTCGCTGATCTCGTTATCAACGAGCGCTTACTGCCCGAACAGGGTCTTGATTGGGACGTGATTGTCATCGGTCTCGGTAGCAATCTGGCCGGGAGTCCCTTGGACTTTGGGAAAGAACTGGCGTCGGTCGTACAGAGCGTTGCACCGCGAGCGGTGGTGCTCATCACGGTCGCAGAGTTTGAACCAAGCCGCCAGCAGGTGAATGAGGCAATACGACAGATCTCGGCCAGTGAAGGCGGTATCCGTGTGATTGAGTGGTCAGAACTGGTCAGTCTGAACGCAGATCTCGTTGCTTCTGACGGAATCCATCTCACAAGTGTCGGGCGAGATCGACTTACCGAAGAGTTGTCGCAAGTTCTCGGTGATGCTTTAAACCTGAGCACGACCGGTCAGGGCGAATGCTACGACTCTCCATTTACGAACGATGACCGAGATACAACGGGAATACTGGCAACGCTGGCGTCTCTCTCTGTCAAACCTGAAAGCGATGGTGGGATTGCGTACGATCGCTCGGCCTGGCCTCATTGGTTGGACGTTGACGGGTCAGGGTGTGACACCCGAGACGATGTCCTTGCGGCTGAGGTGATCGGCCTTCCACAGGTCGATATTTTCGATCGCTGCACCATTGTTGAAGCAGATTGGTACTCGGCATATGACGAGGTGATCGTGTCGGGGTCACCTTCGCAGGTGCATATCGATCACATCGTTGCCCTTGCAGAGGCGCACCGATCGGGAGGCGCGTCATGGTCGACCGAGACGAAAACAGCATTTGCAAATTTCAGACCAAATCTGGTTGCCGTGTCGGCTGCATCAAATATCTCGAAGAGCGATCGTGATGTGAGCGACTGGCGACCAGCCCGTTCAGCATGGTGCTCACTTGCAACCCAGGTTGTCTTGACGAAGTCGACGTTCGATCTCAGCGTCGACGAACGCGAGTACGAAAGCCTTGTAGAAATGTTGACTACATGTGGTCAGGAAGGGCAGCTTGTCCTTGGATCGTCTGGCGTGGCTCTGGGTGACGTCGCCTCTCAGACCGAGCCTGCGCAGGCCAACGATGACGAGAATTCATCAACTCCGATTGACGAACCCGCTGACACAGATGACCTCGTCAACCCAGGTAACTCGAAGAACTGTTCAGACTTCGCTACTTATGGCGACGCGAAGGAGTGGTTTGACAGGTACTTCGCCGCATTTGGAGATGTTGCGCTGCTTGATGGCGACGATGACGGCGAGCCGTGCGAATCGCTACCGGGTGCTCCTTAGAACAGTGTTGGCGCGCACAATTTAGGTGCGGCGACACCGGGTGGGTAGGCGGTGTCGTGTTGAGTGGTTGGTCTCTCGCGAGACCAACCAAGTCGTTCCATGATGTCGTCGCTTCTGCTCGTACGGCTTCCCAATCTGAAAATCCGCCGTGCTAGATCGCGTAACCGAGGCAACGATTAGGCATTTTCGGCGGTGTCTGCGCAGAGTGATCCGCCCATGAGTTCGGCATAGTCCTTGCCGTCGTTCGAGCAGAAATATTCCTCCTCGCCCAGGTTGATCCAACCCCAATCATCATCTCCATCATCACAACTTCCGTCGACGTCAATACAGACACATGGTTCGCCGTTGGGACATATTGGATGAGGAATGATTTCCCAACTCGCTGAGTATTCATCATCCTCGTCGAAACTCCCGTCATCAAATCCCATCTCGGCGTCATCCATGATGTCGATGCCACACTCGATAGCTGCTGCCATCAGGGTAAATATGAACGCCATTTCTTCGTCAGATTCAGGTTGCCCGTCGGAGGAGAAGAGAGCCACCAGATCGTCTGTGTTGTCACCCAAAGAGTTGAGGAGGCACGCAGTTTGTTCTTCTGTTCCGCCTAATTCAGCAACGAACAGATGGAGGACCTCCTCACTGTCAAGGCAGTCCGTAAGGCCTTGCATCCACAGTGAATCGATGTCCGCGGAGTCGTTCTCTAACTGCTCCAAGTCTGAAAGTCCGCTGATTCCTGTCGTGTCGACTACAAACTGTGCGATACAGATGGCAGTCTCTTCGGACAGCCCTGGTGGCGCATCCGGATCATTCATGAATTCGTCAGCGAGCAGAACAACAAGCGGGTCATCCGTGTTCGACCCAGATTCGTCCACGTCGTTTGTGGGAACGCTTTGAGTGCCATCCGTCGAATCAGCGGGTTCGTCAACCTGGGAGATCGTGGAACTCGACGGATTCACGCCTGTTTCTGAGGATTCACCTTCGCTGCCGCCGCAATTTACGGTGATCGTGATTGCGAAGAGGGATGCCAGTAAACAGCGAGCGAAACTTTTGCTTCTCACCAAAAGAGTGTTTCATAGACAAATTTAATTGTCTAACCGCACAACGATTCGTTTGTCTGGCAATGGACCGAGCCGTTGGTTTTGTATAACGATCATGCGGTTTCGTCTGCGCTGAAGGCATTGCGACAAATCACGATGAACTACCGGGTTACCTCTGAGATTCGAACCGCGACGGCGATGGAATCGAATGCGAGTCGACAGTCACACCGAGATCGCCATGGTCACGTCGGGCGACTTCTCGGTGAAACTCCTGACGATCGTCCCGCAATGGCCGCATCGCCACACGTTGACGTTGCCATCCGCTGACCTTCGACCGACCTTGCCCGATCGACGCACGAATGTCTTGTAGTGCGACTTATCAGTGAGAAACCTCGTCTCATATTGAACGATGAGATTTTTTGTCACTGACAACTTCTTGTAGGCAGGTTCGTGGAATCCGCTGGCATCCGTTTGTTGGGGGCACCTGCTCGTTGCATCGTCCCACTCCGGGAGATGGATCACGACGGCATCAACTTCGTCGATTCGACGTGTTCGTTCGACCTTCTTAACCCGTCGATCGACAGGCCAGTCCTCGGCACCGCAACGGGCACAGACCTCAACCCAGTCGAAGGCGGCACCCAATGAGTTGATGTGTCCTGTCGGCGCCGGTCGAAAATCGTGATCTGCAAATGATTCTGGTTGCAGGCCGTCAACAAGGTCGCGACCCTGCGGCCAACATGTGTGCTTGCGGTTCGAATCACCCGATCGGCTGAAAAGTCCCATGGGGACACTGTATGCACTCCGCAACTCGCGGCGCGCCAGCGTGAAACTCCGACGATCGCACCACCGCGACCCTGACCTAACGTTGCACTGTGCAGGTACACGGCGAAACGGTATTCATCACCGGAGGCGCATCCGGGCTTGGCGCAGCGACGGCGAAATTGTTTGCATCACATGGCGCTGACGTAGGCATTCTCGACCGCAACGAAGAAGGTGGGCGGGCGGTCGCCGCTGAGACGGGTGCGCGATTTCTTTCATGCGACGTTGCGTCTGGAGAATCACTCGAAGAAGCGTTCAGCGAACTCGTTGCAACGATCGGCCCGCCGCGGGTCGCAATCGCATGCGCAGGCATCGGGGCCGGTAAGCAGGTCGTTGGTCGACACGGTCCACACTCGCTCGACCTGTTCGAAAAAGTTGTTGCCGTCAACCTCGTTGGTCTGTTCAACTTCGTTCGCCTCGCAGCGTGGGCGATGCACGACCTTGAACCCGTCGGGGACGACGACGAGCGCGGGGTGATCATTACGACTGCATCGATTGCGGCAACCGACGGTGTGGACGGGGGAGTTGCGTATTCGGCATCGAAGGGTGGAGTTCGCGGCATGACACTGCCGCTTGCACGAGACCTCGCACCGTACGGCATTCGTGCAGTGTCAATCTCGCCAGGATCTTTCGACACTCCTCTCGTCGCTGGGATGCCACAGGAATACACCGACGCGATGGCAGCAACGACACCGTTTCCTCCACGTTTCGGCAAGGGCGAGGAGTTCGCCGCTCTATGCGCCCACATCGTGAGCAACACGATGTTGAATGGTGTGGACATCCGTCTCGACGGCGCCATGCGAATGACACCGTCACGACTTCGCTAAGTCCGTCAACGAAGCAAACGAATCTCAAATGATCCGCGAGCAGTCGAAGGGTCCACGACTCGACCACCTTGAACAAGTTCACAGACGCCCGTTGCAACGAGACGACGAGCAGCACATCGAACTGTCTCACGAACCTCGTCAGGGTTCTCGGGTGACACACGCCGTGAAACCACATCGTCTGTGATGGTCAACCCGGCCTCGTGCAGGAGTGCCTCCCGAATGACGTGCTCACACTGACGATCGAGTTGTTGTACACCTTTCGAGCGGCACGCTTGTGAGCACCACTTCACCTCATCCCAGTGTTGCGCCCATTTCTTACGCCACTCGATGCGACGACCACACCGCGAACACACTTTCGTGTCTCGGGCAGAGGTGGACTCGCTCGCCATGAGAGGTCAGGCTATGCGGAATGACTCTTGCACTTGTCAACCTCTGTGCCGCCGGTGTGATGACAGGCGTCATTTGGTTCACCCAGATCGTTCATTACCCACTGTTCGCACACATACCTGTCGACTGCTCGCCGGCCTACGCGATCGACAATCAACGACGCACCTCGTACGTTGTCGGACTCCCGATGGTGACCGAAGGGATCTGTGCGGTAGCGCTCTTTGCTAACCCACCGGGTGCCATGAGTCGACTGTTGCCGACATTGAGTGGACTCATCCTCGCAGTCGTCCTTGCGAGCACGATTTCACTACAAGTGCCGCGCCACGCTGAACTCACCACCGTCACTGACTCGCGCGCGGTGCACGACATTGTCAGCCGGCTTGTTCGCTCAAACTGGATTCGCACGATCGGTTGGACGACGCGAATGCTGCTCGCCGCCGTGATGGTTGCAATCGCCGCGGGCTAGTCGGCCGCGGACGGCCGCGGGCAGCCGCCCAGCGCCGTCGTCGGGACGAAGTGAGCACTACGGCATCACGAGCCGGGACCGCGTTCGCCCGCGCCC
>JALRBS010000196.1 GCA_023262325.1 Ilumatobacteraceae bacterium
GGTCAATGGCGGGCTGTCGTGAACGGGCCAGGAGGTCCCGGCTCGTTCCTCAACATTTCACCCGTCTCTTGACACCCCCCGAGGAGTACCGCCATGACCGTTGACGCCCGAACCGCGGCCGCCCGAGATTTTCGTGTTGCCGATCTTGCCCTTGCCCCGTTTGGTCGCAAGGAGATGGTGCTCGCTGAGCACGAAATGCCTGGCCTGATGGCGATTCGACGTGAATTCGCCTCGCAGAAACCACTCGCCGGAGCGCGTATTTCAGGTTCGCTGCACATGACGATTCAGACTGCGGTCCTGATCGAAACGCTCACCGCTCTCGGTGCCGAAGTTCGCTGGGCATCATGCAACATTTTCTCGACGCAGGATCACGCTGCTGCGGCTGTCGCCGTCGGACCACAGGGCACGCCCGAAAACCCTCAGGGTGTGCCGGTGTTCGCCTGGAAGGGCGAAACGCTTGAGGAGTACTGGTGGTGCACCGAGCAGATGATGACCTGGGAGGGCTACGACGGTCCGAACATGATTCTCGATGATGGTGGCGACGCAACGCTCCTGCTGCACAAGGGTGTCGAGTACGAGAAGGCCGGCAAGGTTCCCGATCCAACGGAAGCCGGAAACCAGGAACTTGCAATCATCTTGGGTCTCCTTCAACGAACGTTGAAAGATGATCCGTCGAAGTGGACTCGCATGGCGTCACACATCAAGGGCGTCACTGAAGAGACGACGACGGGCGTAAAGCGCCTCTACAAAATGGCCGATGACGGATCTCTGCTGTTCCCTGCGATCAACGTGAACGACTCGGTGACGAAATCAAAGTTCGACAATCTCTACGGCTGTCGTCATTCGCTTGTCGACTCGATCAGCCGAGCAACCGATGTGATGCTCGGTGGCAAGGTTGCGGTCGTCTGCGGCTACGGTGACGTCGGAAAGGGATGTGTGCAGTCCTTGCGCGGCCAAGGGTGTCGAGTGATCGTTACCGAAATCGACCCCATTAACGCGCTGCAGGCAGCGATGGAAGGTCTGCAGGTACTGCCGCTTGACGAAGTCGTCGCCACCGCCGACATTTTCGTCACGGCGACTGGCAATGCTGACATTGTGACGAGCGACCACATGCGACAGATGAAACACAACGCGATCGTCTGCAATATCGGCCACTTTGACAACGAAATCGATATGGCAGGACTTGCTCGATCGGGAGCGGTGCGAGATGAACTGAAGCCAGGTACCGACGTGTGGCGTTTTGAAGACGGCCATCAGGTCATCGTGCTTGCAGAGGGTCGACTCGTGAACCTCGGATGCGCAACTGGTCATCCGAGTTTCGTCATGAGTTGCTCGTTCTCGAATCAGGTGCTTGCGCAGATCGAGCTGTTCAACTATCCAGACCGTTATCCGCTTGGTGTGCATGTGCTGCCGAAGCATCTTGATGAGCGGGTGGCAGGCTTCCATCTTGAAGCGCTCGGAGTTCGTCTGACGAAACTCACCGACGAACAGGCCGAGTACCTCGGTGTGGAACCTTCGGGACCGTTTAAGGCGGACCACTACCGGTACTGAGCCGACAGATCGTCACACCCCTTCGTCACGATGAGGGTATGACCATCGAACAACATTTCGTCGCTACGTTTCGCAACGCACTCACTGCGTTTGCTGACGCCGTGCTGCCGGCCGAATGTGCCGGTTGTCGTCGCCGCGGCGCGTCAGTGTGCGTGCAATGTCGACTTGACCTGGTCGCCGCGCACCGACATCATCGCGCTGGTCGCACCGATGGGCACATTCCCAGTGCAGTCAGCTACGAGGGCGTTGTGCGCAAACTGATCATCGGGTTGAAGTATCGAAATGCGCGAGGGGCCGCCGGTCTGCTTGGCGGGCTGCTCGCCCGAGAACTCATTCGAGATGGGATCCGACCGGGAGCAGACGTTGAGGTCGTCACGTGGGCACCGACCTCTCGATCTCGTGCGAAGCGTCGAGGGTTTGATCAAAGCGAGATCATCGCACGAACTGTTGCGGCGCAGCTCGGTCTGCCCGTCCGTTCGTTGCTTGAGCGTGTCGAAGGCGATGAACAAAAATTGTTGACCCGGCCTGAACGATTGCAGGCACCCGCGTTCCGATCGACCGCAACGAAATGGCGGAAGGTGTTGCTGATCGACGATGTTGTTACCACGGGAGCAACATTGGCAGCGGCAAGCGGCGCATTGCGCACCGCTGGTGTGGAACACGTGCGGTGTGCAGCTGTTGCTGAAACACCTCGATCACGGCGATCCGCCTCGACAACCGACTTCATTCTGGGTCCGGTACCAGCTCCTACCCCTGCATTTGCACCCGATACCGTAGATGGAGGAGATAGTGCAAACTCCACAGCTCGCCCAGCGAGCTGTGGGAGGAATGAGTCAC
>JALRBS010000037.1 GCA_023262325.1 Ilumatobacteraceae bacterium
TCTCGGAGCCGAGGACGCCTTCGGCGACATGGATTTCAAGGTCGCTGGCACGGAGGATGCGATCACTGCGTTGCAGCTCGATACGAAGATTGACGGCATTCCGGCTCAAGTACTTGCCGATGCACTTCAGCAGGCGCGTGAGGCACGCATGCAGATCCTCGACGTGATGAATGCTGCGATTTCGGCTCCTCGTACCGAGGTTGCGGAGACTGCGCCAAAGATTGTCACCCTCACCATTCCGATCGACAAGGTCGGCGAGGTCATCGGGCCGAAGGGCAAGATCATCAACACCATCCAGGCCGAAACGGGTGCCGACATCAGCGTCGACGATGACGGCGCGGTCGGAATTGTGACCATTGGAGCGGTCGAGTCCTGGCGAATGGAAGAGGCTCGATCGGCGATTCTCGCGATTGTTGATCCGCCAAAGGCAGAGCTCGGCAAGACGTACATGGGCCGCGTTGTGAACATCACAAAGTTCGGTGCTTTCGTCAACATTCTTCCTGGTCGTGACGGCCTGCTGCACATCTCGAAGATTGGTCGCGGCAAGCGCATCAATGCAGTCGAGGACGTGCTGTCACTCGGTGACGAAGTTGAAGTTGTTGTCGATGAGATCGACGATCGTGGCAAGGTGTCGCTCAGCCCCGCCGGAGACATCGTCGCAAGCGACAACGCTGCTGAACAGCCGCAGCCAGCCGCAGCAGCCTCTGGTGACATTGAGTCGGTCAGTTTCGACGACAGCTTTGACGCTGAACTCGCTGATGAACTTGGTGATCTCGGGCCGGGCGGCGAGCGACGCGGCGGCGAGCGACGGGGCGGCGACGGCCGTCGACGTCATCGCTGAGATCTCCGGACCATATCGATGACCGAACGCGTCGTCGTTCTCGACAATGGGTTGACGATTGCGGTCGACCCGATGGCGACGACGCGCGCGGTCTCGGTCGGTGTGTGGGTTGGCATTGGCTCGCGCGACGAGGCGCCACTACTCGCCGGGTCAAGCCACTTTCTCGAACATCTGCTGTTCAAAGGCACGGCAGCGCGTAGTGCTCGAGATATCTCGCTCGCGGTCGACCGTTGCGGTGGTGACATCAATGCGTACACATCCAGGGAGCACACGGCGTTTTTCTGCCGTTTGCCAGCGCGTGACGCAACGACTGCAATTCAGTTGCTCGGTGAGGTCATCCACCGTCCGGCGCTTCGTGATGCGGATGTTGAGAGCGAGCGGGATGTCATTCTCGAGGAGCTCGCCATGGACGATGACGTTCCCGACGATGTCGTCCATCGCATGTTCGGGGAGCAAATGTTTCATGACCATTCGCTCGGCCGCGACCCGGGCGGTACCGCCGAAACGGTGCGAGCGCTGACATCGACGAACATTCGCGACTTTCATGCGGAGCACTACACGGCCGAACGCATTGTTGTTGCAATCGCAGGAGGAGTTGACGCCGACGAAATGATCGGTGACGTCGAGCGAGCCTTTGGCTCGCTGCGGCATGGCGATGGTGCCCCAACACGATCGGCGCCAGGTGGCATGGGATCAGACCTGCGGTGGCAAGATCACACCGAACAGGTGCATCTCGTGGTTGGTGGTCGGTCGTTAGAACGTGACCACCAGGATCGAGAGGCCCTCGACATTGTGAATCATGCGCTTGGTGGTGGTCTTTCAAGCCGACTCTTTGACGAAATTCGTGAACGCCGTGGCCTTGTGTATTCGGTGTTCTCCGGTATCAGTACATTCTCAGACGCAGGATCATGGTCGGTGTATGCGGCTGCACAACCTCACCGATCAGACGAAGTCGAACGCAGGATCGCTGGGGAAGTTGACCGGATGGCGTCCGGTGGTCCAACCGAGGAAGAACTCGCGGTTGCCCGTGGCTACCTCATCGGAGCGTACGAGCTTGGGCTTGAAGATTCAGGCGCTCGGATGTCACGGCTTGGTGGCATGTTGTCGACGATTGGCACGGTTCGTTCGATCGACGAGCAGATTGAACGATGGAACCGAGTCACCCTTGATGATGCGGCGCGAGTCGCTCACGACATCTTCGGTGGACCCCGTCTCACTGTCGCTCTCGGACCGAATTGACGGACTACGGTCATCCCATGGCTGAGCTTCGGGTGGGTGTCATCGGTGCGAACGGGCGCATGGGTCGTGCCGTATGCGACGCTGTCACTGCAGCAGACGACCTCGTGCTTGTAGCGGCAGTCGACACCGTCGGTGGTCAGGTGTGCGGTCTTGAAATCACTCGAGAACTGCAGACGCTCGTGACAGCCGGGTGCGACGTTGCAGTTGACTTCACCATCGCTGAGGCCGCTCGCGTGACGTTGCCATTCCTTGCGATGCACGGAATTCATGCGGTTGTCGGGACGACTGGTCTCACCGATGATGACATGACGTTGATCGCTGATGCGTTTGCATCGTCAACGGCAAATTGTGTTGTTGCTGCCAATTTCGCGATCTCAGCGGTGCTCATGATGCGGTTTGCTGCGATGGCGGCGCCTCATTTTGACACCGCCGAAATTATTGAACTCCACCATGATGCGAAGGTCGATGCGCCGTCGGGAACCGCGTTGGCGACCGCACAGGTCATGCATCCGCGAGAGTCAGGGTGGTCGCCGGATCCGACGACACAGGAACATGTCGCTGGGGCACGGGGCGGCGCCGGACCGAATGGTGTGCGAATGCATTCGGTTCGAATGCGCGGAATGATCGCTCACCAAGAGGTCATCTTGGGTGCAGAGGGTCAATCGTTGACGATTCGCCAAGATTCGTACGATCGAACAAGTTTCATGCCCGGCGTGCTGCTTGCCTGCAGGCGCGTCAGTGAATTCCCTGGGCTCACCGTCGGTCTCGATGCGCTGTTGTGATCAACAGCGGCTATGCAGCCTGTCAGCGGTGCAGGTGATCAGCCAAGACTGCAGGTCATATCGGCGCCGCAGCAGAGCGGCGACTTGATCTTTCCGTGCCCGTTCGGGCACTTGGAGATCTGCACGGTTGAGCCGTCGTCGCGTGTCAAGACGTCGTTCTCGAGCGGCGCGTCGCAGGCCCCGCATGTTGCATTGACGGTCATTCCGCAGGAAGAACATTCGTACGTGTGCATGGCACTCCTTATGTATGAATTCGGCGTCGAGATCCGATGAGAAGACGTTAACAGGCGAGGCAACGCCGGGTACTCAACGGCGGGTATTTCGCATGTTGGTGAGCGCAACGAAGAGCACTGACGCTCCAACTATCCACCACGAGTATTTCTGTACGTAGCCGATGAGTGAGTCGAGCTGGTCGGCGAAGAGGTTCGCAAGAAGTTGCAAGAGAGCGAGTCGTGCGACAAGCCCGAATGCCACGAGGAACGCGAGTCGTGTTGCGGCGGTTCGTTGGATACCGCTGATCGCAGCGACGATGTTCGACCCGACGAAGATAGGCACGATGGCCCAGTCGGCGCGATCAAATGCTGAGCGAAGCCTCTCGATCGATTCCTCCTCAACCCCGAGGTATCTCGTAAATACCCTGAGAATGTGGTCTCCATAGGCTCGGCCGGCTACGTGGCAGACGCCAAACGCGAGGGCGAGCCGTGCGCAGCCGATCGCCCAATACGCGACCCGATTGATATCTGCACCGAGCGTGAGCGCAAGGTAGCGATTTCGAGATGAGAGTGCGAGGAGCAGTTCGGGTGAACTCGTGAGCAGCCGAGCCCAGACGACGGCGGCAATGTTCGTGCACACGACGAGGATGACGAATGCAGCGATCGCCATCGGGCCTACGGCAGACGAAGGTCGATGAGTTGCGCGATCTGCGAGAGCCATCTCGGCGACGCTATCTCGTTCACCTCTGGCTGACTGTGGGCATCACCAGTACCGTGTTGGATTGTGAAGGGTTTGATGCAAGAAGTTCCGCTCAATATTGCGCATTTGTTCGATCGGGCTGAGAGATTCCATCCGCACAAAGAGATCGTGACGGCGACGCCAAGTGGGCGCGAGCGCACGAACTATGGGACGTGGGCTCAGCGA
>JALRBS010000005.1 GCA_023262325.1 Ilumatobacteraceae bacterium
CCTCGCTGGCACGCACCTCTTCCACCTGGAGTTCATCAGTTGGGTTCATGCCGCGATCGTACATCGTGCGGTGCCCGCTGTGGCTCTCGAGGCGTTCGCTGACTACTGTTCGAGGAAGTCAATGGTCACAGAGTGGCCCGAAGCAGCGGGGGTACAACGAAATGAGGACTCGAGCAGCAATCCTGCATGAACTTCACGCACCGTGGAGCGTCGAAGAGATCGAGCTTGATCCGCCAAAACGTGGCGAGGTGCTCGTCAAACTCGTCGCGTCGGGTATGTGTCACTCAGATGAGCATCTCGTCACGGGAGACCTCGCCGGGGCAACCGCAGAGATGCCGATCATCGGTGGCCACGAAGGCGCAGGTGTTGTCCTCGAGGTAGGCGAAGGGGTCAACTGGCTGGAGCCCGGCGATCATGTCGTTTTCGGATTTATTCCAGCCTGTGGGCGTTGTGGTCCCTGTTCGCAGGGTCACTCAAACCTCTGCGATGTCGGGGGAACTGAATTTGCGAAGGGCATGCAGATCAGCGATGGCACGGCGCGGCACCACACGGTGGACGGCCGGGATCTCACGCTCATGTGTCTGCTCGGGACGTTCGCTGAGCACACCGTGGTCAACGAAGCGAGCTGCGTGAAGATCGACAAGGATTGGCCGCTCGATAAGGCCTGTTTGCTCGGGTGTGGCGTTGTCACCGGTTGGGGATCGGCGGTTTACGCCGCGGATGTGAAGCCTGGTGATTTCGTTGCGGTCGTCGGTTGCGGTGGCATCGGATCGAATGCGATTCAGGGTGCTCGACTTGCGGGTGCTCGAGCGATTGCGGCGATCGACCCCGTCGAATTCAAACGCGAAATGGCGATGGAATTCGGTGCAACCCACACCTACGCGTCGATTACCGAGGCACTCGAGAATCTTGGCGAGTCGACGTGGGGACGCGGTTTCGACAAAGTCATCATGACGATGGGCGTTGGCGACGGAAGTGCGCTCGGTGAAGCGTTCTGGTTGAGCGCGAAGAAGTCGCGCACGGTCGTGACGAACATTCACCCGACACACGAGCAGACAATTTCGATTCCTGGTGCATTCTTGACGCTGTTCGAGAAGGAAATCGTTGGCTCGCTGTTCGGTTCGGCGAACATCCGAACAGATATTCCGCGTTTGATGGAGTTGTACACCCAGGGCCAGTTGAAGCTCGACGAGCTCGTCACGAAGACATACACCCTCGATCAGATCAATGAGGGATACGAGGCGATGCGTAACGGAGAGAACATTCGCGGCGTCATTCTGTACGACTGACGCAGCGGCGCGCTCCGATGACTGTTCCCCATGACGCTGTGGCGAACCTTGCGCGCGATGTAGTGGGTCGCCGTCGCGAGGCGGAACTTGTGATTGCGGCGTTGGCGGCTGACCGACATGTGCTGTTGGAGGGACCTCCGGGCACAGGAAAGTCGACGCTGTTGCGTCACGTCGCGCAGGTGCTCGGGCTCGGATTCGAATTCGTCGAGGGGACCGCTGAACTCACTCCCGCCCGGCTTATCGGTTCGTTCGATCCGGCGCTGGTGTTGAGCGAGGGCTATGTGCCCGACATCTTCGTTGATGGTCCGCTCGTTCGTGCACTTCGTAACGGTTCATTGCTGTACGTCGAGGAGATCAACCGAGTTCCCGAAGAGACCTTGAACGCGTTGGTGACGGTCATGAGCGAGCGGGAACTGCACATTCCTCGGCTTGGGCGGGTCGCTGCGAGCCCGGGGTTCAGTCTTGTTGCTGCGATGAACCCGTTTGACGCGGTCGGTACCGCTCGAATTGCAGGAGCAATTTACGACCGGGTGTGCCGTGTGGCGATGGGGTACCAGTCCCATGATGATGAAACATCGATTACTTCGGTTGCGGCCGGTGAGGGCGATCACTGGGTTGTTAACGCCGCTGTGTCGGTTGTCCGTTCGACGCGGACTCATGCCGATCTCCGTACGGGTTCGTCCGTTCGAGGAGCGATCGATCTGTGTGTCGTAGCCCGTGAACTTGCTGCACTCCGACGTTGCGCCGCTGACGATGATTCGGTGACACTTGACGCCGCGCTCGTTGCACTCTCGGGAAGAGTTCGGCTTCGAGATGGCTGTTCTCGTACGCCCGAGGACGTCATCACCGAGTTATGGCGAGAACACTTTTCGACACGAACACCGAACGAGGATGGCCCTCCCCAGGGAAAAGTGGAGAGCCCGACGATGGCGAATCGGACGGGCTGAGTCGAACCCCAGACCAACGTGGCGCGGGTGGTCGACCACAACCGCAGCGCTCTCGACGGCAACTTTCTAACAACGAGTTGTTCGAGAGTGTCTCGCCCGAGGTAGGTACCGTCGACCTGACGGCGGTTGACGCCCTGCTCTCCTCAGATGCGGACGCAGTGTTGTCCCTTCTCGTCGAGATGTCTCAGGCGGTGGACGAGTCGCTCCGGAATAAGGCGAGACGAATCGCGGAACGGGTTGTCGTCGACGTTGCGAAGCGCGGCAACGCGGCACGCCGCAAGGTCGGACGTCTGAAATCTCGACCATTTATCGATGGGGGAGATGTCGACATCGATGCTGCGGTTGAGGCACTCGCCGAGTCGGGTGGAGCGCCGCTCTCTGTTGAGCAGTTGCGGGTACTTGACTGGGAGCGTCCGCAGTCATCGATCGTGCTCGTCATCGACCGCTCCGGTTCGATGAGCGGCGAGGCGCTCGCATCGGCGACCCTCGCGGCTGCCGTCGTTGTCCTGCGTGCCCCCGATGCGCACGCCGTCATCTCATTTGCTGGCGATGTTGACATCATTCGTCCGATGACGTTCGACGCGACGGTTGAGCCGTCGACCATTGTCGACGAGGTGCTTGCACTGCGTGGTCACGGCAGCACGAATGTCGCCGCTGCGCTGCGCGAGGCAGCCGCGCAACACCGCATTTCCCGCCGGTCGCACTGCATCACGATCTTGCTGTCTGATTGTCGGCAATCGTCAAAAGATGACCTTGTTGCAGCCGGTGCCGGCCTGGATGATCTCGTCATCGTCGCTCCGCAAGGTGATGACGATGATGCGCGGGCTTTTGCGGCTGAGGTAGGTGCTCGATGTGTCAGCGTGGCAGGTCCAAGTGATGTCGCTCGAGCCCTCGATGACCTTTTCAGTTACACGTGATCGCGGCGTCGGGAACCCAACCGATCGTGTTGTCGTCGGGTGAACTCTGTCGAGGAAGAAGGCGAAGTGGTGTGAGTTCTCCCGCCGGATTCGGAATATTGGCGTTGTTCTCTGCTCCGAGTGTGGTCGTTGTGGTGTCGATGTCGGCCAGGTTGACGGGCGAACCTTCAATGGTTGAATCGCCTTGAAAGATGTCGAGGATTGAGCGCATGGCATCGCCTTGCAGCGTTGGAATCAAGACCGCTTGACCACTCACGATGCGACCAACTGCTTCAACTTGGTACGACCCGATTTCTAAGGTGTTCACCGATCGAAGCACGTTGGCAAAAGCGAGCATTTGGTTCATTGAAAGTTCGCTGTCGGTGACAACGTCGGACGCGTTGGCTTGGATGAGACCATTCGCAACAGATGGCGAATAAAGACCGGCTGAGATGACCTTGGCCAGCGTTCGACGAATGAAATCTTGTTGCCGCGCAATGCGACCCCAGTCGCTTGATGGATCGATCACCCAGTTGTCGCTGCCTGCAGGTCGCTCAAATTCAAGCTTCCGTGATCGCACGTAGGCGAGCGCGTCGTCGCCGGTGAGCGTGGTACAGCCGGTGGTTGCGATCGAAAGGCCGGTCCCGCGGTCACGAGTAGGGTAGGTGAACGGGATCGCGACGCCATCAACGGAGTCGACGAGACGTTTGAACGCGCAAAAGTCGACCTGAACGTAATGGTCGATCTCGATGCCAAAATTTGACTGAATCGTTGAAATGAGCGCAGTGGGGTTTGTGCTGTCGAACGAAGCGTTGATTCGTCCACGACGTCCGCCGGAGATGCTGACGTAGAGGTCTCGCGGGAAGGACAGGGCGGCAACCGCGCCGGTGTCGGTATTGACGCGCCATATTTGAATGACGTCGGCTCGTTCACCAAAATTCTCTCGTCCGAGAAGAACTGGCGCGTAGGGCGAGTCCGGCTCAATACATGCGTTGTTGTCGGTGCCGACGAGCAGAAAGTTTCGTGCGCCAGGTTCGATATCTCCGGCGACGACCTCGATCGCCGGTTCGACGATGAGATCCGCCGGGTTCACGAGATCGTCATCGACATCGTTCGCGAGTGGCAATCCGTCAGCAGTTGCGGACACGTCGTCGGCCGGCACGATAACGACGAATTGTCGTTGGGCGAGCACCCATCGACCGGTGAACAGTGCGACTCCAGCGAGCAAAGCAACGAGTGAAACGACAGCGGTCGCAGCGATTGTGAACCGTTGTGGCCAGGTCCGCGTGGTGCGAGTACGTTTCTGCTCGTCCAACTGGTTGCTATCCGTCCGTTGGTGCGAGCCTCACATCGCACTCGAGTGTGTCGGCCGCTCCTGCGGATAGTTCAATGTCGTCGATCGACCCTGCGCGCCGAAGATCGTCTAGTCCGAGTGAGAGAGCATCGAGCACTGGTTGTGGCGCTGACACGTGGACGTGTTCGACGACCGCACGCTGGCTCACCTTCGCCTCGGTTTTTGCCCGTCGCACTTGAGCGAGCACGTCAAGAATGGGGTCGAGCAGGTTTGCGTCCCCTGTTGCACCCGTGGTGGTTGGCCACAGCGCAGTGTGCACACTCGTCTCGTGGTCCCACCGCCACGCTTCCTCGGTTGCGAAGGGCATGAGTGGTGCAAAGAGTCGGTGCATGACGTGTACGGCGGTGTGTAACGCAACGAGGGCTGAAGGTCGTCCCACGTGGTCGACGTCGTAGGCACGTGTCTTCACGAGCTCGACGTAGTCATCGCAGAACCACCAAAAGAACGACTCGGTTCGTTCGAGCGCTCGTGCGTAATCAAATTCGATGAAGGCTTCGGTTGCCTCACTAATGACGCGATCGAGGCGCGAGAGCATTGCGAGGTCGACGGGCTCAGCGGCGGCGCTGTCGTTCGGCACAGCGCCAAGGCCGTGAACGAACCGTGTGATGTTCAACACCTTGTTCGCGAGCTTTCGACCAACTTTCATCTGGTCTTCGCTAAAGGCGGTGTCGACACCCGGTCGTGCAGAAGCCGCCCAGTACCGAACGGCGTCGGTGCCGTACGAGTCGAACAGCGCCATCGGGGTGACAACGTTTCCTTTCGACTTCGACATCTTCTTTCGGTCGGGGTCAAGAATCCACCCTGAGAGCGCGGCGTGTGACCACGGTGCGCATCCGTGTTCGTGATGTGAGCGCACCATCGACGAGAACAACCAGGTTCGAATGATGTCGTGGCCTTGCGGTCGCATATCCATCGGGAATACACGCGAGAAGAGGTCGGCGTCGTCCTCCCAGCGTGCAGCGATGTGTGGGCTCAGCGAACTTGTTGCCCACGTGTCAAGCACGTCAGGATCCCCGGTGAATCCACCCGGGACATCGCGCTGATCGGGGGAGAAACCCTCGGGTACATCGGTCGATGGGTCGATCGGCAGGATTGCTTCAGATGGGAGAATCGGCGAGTCGTAGACCGGGTCGCCGGATGCGTCGACCGGGTACCAGACGGGAAATGGAACGCCAAAAAATCGCTGGCGGCTCACGAGCCAGTCTCCGTTGAGACCTTCAACCCAGTTTTCGTAGCGATGTCGCATGTGGCTCGGATGCCACGTGATGTCGTGGCCTCGTCCGACAAGCGACTGGCGAAGATCAGGGTCGCGTCCACCGTTGCGGATGTACCACTGGCGACTGGTAACAATTTCGAGCGGTCGTTCTCCGCGTTCGTAAAACTTCACTGGGTGTTCGATCGGTCGTGGCTCGCCGATGAGTTCGCCGGACTCGGTCAACATGTCGACAACTCGGCGTTGTGCCTGTTTCACGGTGAGTCCAGCGATCTCGGCGTAGGCGTCAGCATCGACACCGCTTGGTGCATCGGCGATGATTCGTCCGTTGCGACCGATGATGGCGCGTGTCGGCAGTTGGAGTTCGCGCCACCAAATGACGTCGGTGACATCGCCGAAGGTACAGATCATTGCGATGCCGGTTCCCTTTTCGGGTTGGGCGAGTGGGTGCGCCACAACAGGCACCTCGACTCCGTAGAGGGGTGTGCGGACGGTCGTTCCGAAGTTTGGTTGGTGACGTTCGTCATCAGGGTGAGCGACGAGCGCAACACAAGCCGCAAGCAATTCGGGTCGGGTCGTGTCGATGACGATGTCGCCCGATCCATCGCTCTTGTGAAAGGCGAGTTGGTGGTATGCACCGGGTCGATCGCGGTCTTCCATTTCTGCCTGTGCGACGGCGGTTTGGAAGTCGACGTCCCACAGGGTGGGCGCCTCAGCGCTGTACGCCTCGCCGCGAGCGAGATTGCGCAGGAACGCCCGTTGGCTCACGCGGCGTGATCGTTCATCGATCGTTGCGTAGAGCAACGACCAGTCAACGGAAAGTCCGAGTCGTCGAAACAGGTCTTCGAAGATTTGTTCGTCGAGTGCAACGAGCTCATCGCAGAGTTCGAGAAAGTTCGGCCGTGAGATTGGAATGGCCTGGTGGTCTTTCGGTGGGTCGCCACGAAATGGAGGTTCGAATCCTTGGGCATACGGCTGTGATGGGTCGCAGCGAACCCCGAAATAGTTCTGCACTCGTCGCTCGGTTGGCAGCCCGTTGTCATCCCAGCCCATTGGATAGAAGACCGAGGCACCCCGCATTCGATGGAAGCGGGCGATGGCGTCGGTGTGCGTGTACGAAAATACGTGGCCCATGTGCAACGAACCGGACACCGTGGGTGGCGGGGTGTCAATCGAGAACACATGGTCTCTCGTCGCCGTTCGATTAAAGGCGTAAATGCCCTCGCGGTCCCATACCGACGACCAGTGCTCTTCGATTCCGTCCAAGGTTGGTTTATCGGGGACGTTCGCCATGGGTCACAAGGCTACGCCGTCGGCAATAACCTCGGACTGGTGCTGCACCTTTATGACACAGCGGAACGCTCCGTTCGGGAACTCAACCTGCGTGAACCGGGTCGAGTGAGCATCTATTTGTGTGGTCCAACGGTGTACGGACCACCTCATCTGGGTCATGGCCGGGCGACGCTGGTCTACGACATTCTTCGGCGGTATCTCGAGTGGACCGGTCTTGAGGTGCGGCTCGTGTCAAATATCACCGACATCGACGACAAAATTATCGATCGAGCCGATCGTGAGGGACGCCCTTGGGAGGAGATCACCTCGAAGTGTGAATCGGTGTGGTTCACCGCAATGGAAGGCATCGATGTCATCCGTCCGACCGATGTGCCGCACGCCACCGAATGGGTTGTTGAAATGGTCGCAATGATCGGCGCGCTCATTGAACGAAATGCAGCGTACGTGACCTCTGATGGTGTGTATCTGTCGGTCGAGTCGGTGCCGGGCTATGGGTTGCTTGCGCATCAGTCGCTCGATGACATGCTTGCGGGGGGTGGCGATCGTGAGGTGTTCGGTGCAAGCGAAAAACGTCATCCCGCTGATTTTGCGTTGTGGAAACTTGCGAAACCGGGAGAGCCGGCGTGGCCGTCACCGTGGGGAGAGGGTCGCCCCGGCTGGCATTCGGAGTGTGTGGTCATGAGCCTCGGGTTGCTCGGTGACGGATTCGACTTGCATTGCGGCGGCCAAGACCTTCGTTTCCCTCATCATGAGAATGAGCGTGCACAAGCAGTTGCGCTTGGGCGAGAGTTCGCACGACATTGGATGCACAACGGGTTTGTCGTTGATGCCGAGGGCGAAAAGATGTCGAAGTCGCTTGGTAATGTGTCGAATTTGCTTGACCTCATCGAGACCTACGACCCGCGGGCGTATCGAATGGTCTTGTTGCAGTCGCACTACCGGAGTCCGGTCGGAATCTCCGGTGACGGCCTTGACGCCGCGGGACGCTCGCTCGCCGGGCTCGACTCGTTTGCGGCGCGCCTCGCCGACGTTGCCCAACGGTGCGACGCGGACACCGAAGTGCTTGCAGAGTTCACCGCAGCGATGAACGACGACCTCGATACGCCACGTGCAACTGCTCTGATTTTTGACACAGTTCGTCAATCAAATTCGGCGATCGATGCCGGCGATGCTGATCGAGCTGGAGCACTTGCCGCCGCAGTGTTTGAGATGTGTGCGGCGGTCGGGTTGCGACTTGAGGGTCGCTCAGAGATACCGGATGAAGCAAAGGCGCTGGCGGCCGAACTTGATGCGGCTCGGGCTGCGAAGGATTACCCAACTGCTGATCGCATCAGGTCCGAACTGCAAGATGCAGGGTGGACCGTGGAGACAACACGTGACGGCACAACCCTCCGTCGATGACAATTCGGGTGCGGTCGAGGCGAGGACCTCGATGGGCTATCAGCCTGGGCTCGATGGGCTTCGCGCGGTCTCGGTGCTTGCGGTCATCTGTTATCACGCCGGGTTCACCTGGATGGTTGGCGGGTTCTTGGGCGTCGAAGTGTTTTTCGTTGTTTCGGGTTACCTCATCACAACCCTCCTCATCGAAGAGCGATCGAAAGCTTCGACGATAAATCTCAAAGCGTTCTGGATCCGACGGATCCGACGCCTCCTTCCAGCGCTTGCAGCGGTGCTCGTTGCGACATCGCTGTGGGTGATGCTCATCGGGTCTGCAGAACAGGTTTCACAAATGCGCCGCGATCTGCCGTGGGCGGTGCTGTACACCGCGAATTGGGGTCAGATTCTCGGTGATGTGCCGTACTTTGCATCAGGCACGCCGTCGATGCTTCGGCATCTCTGGAGCCTTGCGGTCGAGGAGCAGTGGTATGTCATCTGGCCGCTGGCATTTGTTGCGTTGCAGCGTCTCGGTCAGCGATGGCGACTGCGCGTCCTCGCCTGCGGGGTGCTCGCAGCATGGTTATTGAGTTGGTGGATTCATCGTGGTGCGCCATCGCCAACCGATGGCGTGTTCGGATTGTTTCATCAACTTGATCGCACGAACGTTGCCTACTTGTCGACCGCGACGAGGGCGGCTGGTCTGTTGCTCGGTGCCTGTGCCGCGTATGTGTGGCGGCCCTGGCAGCGACCCAATGCGGGAGCGATCTCGTCGCGTGGGCTTGACGTGTCGCTCGGAGTGTCGCTCGGCGTGCTCATGTCACTTTTTATTGGCGCGCATCTCACACAGGGCTACATGTATCCGTGGGGACTTGCACTTACGGCAGTGTCGTCGCTCGTCGCAATTGGTGTTGTTGTGCACCCGAGGGCCGTCGGTAGCCGATGGGTGTTTGGTTCGAATGTGCTTACGGCGATCGGCCGGCGCTCATATGGTCTCTATCTTTGGCATTGGCCGGTGTTCGTTGTGTTCGGCGCGACGCAGGGGTCAATGGGTCGGTTCCTGCTTGCCGGGTGTTGTGCAGGCCTTATTGCGGAGGCGTCATATCGCTGGATCGAAACTCCTGTTCGACAGCGACGCGTTGAGGGCTGGTGGAGGTCTGAGCGTGCTGAACGTGTTCGCGCCCCACTCCTCGTTGCGTCGAGTGCATCGATCATTGCGATTGCGACGTTCTATATCGCCGCAGACACTTATGACGCGGCGGTTGGGGGAGAGGAAGTTGCGTTCTCGATCGACGGCGCGCAGGACGATCTGACACCATCGGTTACGCCTGATGTAGTGACCGGTGGTTCGGCAGCGCCAACGTCTGACACTGGTGAGGGTGCGAGCTCTACTACTGACCTGACCCCGTCGACGAGTGCCGTTGAGGCAACGACGACAACCCAGCCGATATTGCCGAGATCGCTCGCGATTGTTGGTGACTCCAGTGCCCATTCGTTGGCGATCAACTTGCCGTCGGGGATTGATCAATTTTTCGATGTGTCCGATGGGTCACTCGACGGTTGCTCGGTGTGGGATGCAGGTCGCGTGTCGAGTGCACGTGCGTTCTCAAATGAGTTTGCGTATTGCGTTGGATGGCAATCGAAATGGGCGGCGGCTGCGACGGATACCGATGTGGCACTTGTCGTGATCGGGGCGTGGGATGTTTTCGACCTCGTCGTCAACGAAGACGGGGCGGAACAGACCATTGTGTTCGGCTCCGACGACTGGGATGAACGTTTCCTTGCGAATCTCTCGACTGGTGTGACCGCGCTGCGGGAGGCTGGCGCCGAAGTTGCGCTGCTTGAGGTTGCGTGTATGCGACCTCAAGATGTTGAGGGTGCCGGGGTGCCAGCGTTACCTGAGCGTGGTGACGACAGTCGCGTTGCGCATCTCAATGAGTTACTGCGGTCGGTGAGTGACGGTGCTGATGTGTGGTTCATCGAAGGACCTGATGCGTGGTGTGCCAACGAGGAGATTGCAACAAGTCTGAACTACCGCTGGGACGGTGTGCACGTGTACACCCCTGGCGCGAACCTTATTTACGAGACGATTGCGACGTCAGTTCTTGCAATTCCGGTTGAGCGCCGTTGATTACCCGCCGGTAACTTCTTTGCATGAGCGAGTTTTCTTTAGCACTAAACGACGACCAGCAACAGATCAAAGACTGGACGCACGGATTCGCCGAAGACGTGATGCGCCCGAATGCGGCCGAATGGGACGAACGCGAAGAGTTCCCGTATCCGATTGTTGAAGAGGCAGCGAAGATAGGTCTGTACGGCTGGGAGTTCTTGATGAATGCCGGCCAAGACCGCACCGGGCTGACCTTGCCAGTCGCGGTCGAAGAACTCTTCTGGGGTGATGCCGGGCTCGGCATGGCGATCATGGGATCTGGTCTCGCAGCAGCCGGTATCGCTGGCAATGGAACACCTGAGCAACTCATGGAATGGGTGCCGCAGTGTTATGGCGATGCGAACGACGTGAAGCTCGGGGCGTTTTGTGTGAGCGAACCCGATGCTGGCAGCGATGTGTCGAACCTTCGCACTCGTGCGGTGTACGACGAGGCGAACGATGAATGGGTGCTCAACGGAACGAAGGCGTGGATCACGAATGGTGGGATCGCCAATGTGCACGTGGTCGTTGCCGCAGTCGACCCCGAATTGAAGGGTCGTGGCCAAGCCTCGTTTGTTGTCCCTCCTGGAACGAAGGGTCTGTCGCAAGGTCAGAAGTACATGAAGCACGGCATTCGTGCATCTCACACGGCTGAGGTCGTACTTGACGATGTGCGGATTCCTGGACGATGCCTGCTCGGAGGCAAAGAAAAACTCGACGCGAAGTTGGCTCGTGCCCGGGAGGCCGGCAAGTCGGGTGCTCCGCAGCCGGCGATGAAGACCTTTGAGGCGACCCGCCCAACGGTCGGTGCACAGGCACTTGGCATCGCTCGTGCGGCCTATGAGTACGCGCTCGACTATGCGAAGGAACGTCACGCGTTCGGCAAGCCGATCATCATGAATCAGGCGATTGCGTTCAAGTTGGCGAACATGGTGACCGAAATTGATGCGAGTCGTCTGCTCATCTGGCGTGCGGCATGGCTGGCGCGCAATGGTGGCTACACGAATGCCGAAGGTTCGATGTCGAAATGGAAGGCGTCCGAGGTCGCCGTTCGAGTGACCGAAGAAGCCATTCAAATTCTTGGTGGATATGGCTACACCCGCGAGTATCCAGTTGAGCGCTGGCACCGTGACGCGAAGATCCACACGATCTTTGAAGGCACGAGCGAGATCCAGCAGTTGGTGATCGCTCGAGCCATCTCCGGCCTGCGCGTCGAGTGAAATAGCCCGAAAGGGCGAACACGGGCTGATGGCGAAGGCCCGGAGGTAATAGGGCGGCACCACGTCCGTCTGTTTCTCAAGTGGTGTTTCTCAAGACGGCGCAAAAGATTGCGGAGGATTTCGGCCAACATTCACTGACGACCGAATGCTTGGCAATGCGGTGAACCCGGATGTGCTTGCGCCACGCACCGCCGAAGAAATTCGGCCTCATCAAACGACTGTGCTCGCCGGTGCGGTGCGTAGACCTCGAAAGCGATGTACTACGTTCGACCCATGATCAAACTCACCGTGTCCTACCCGAAGGGTGACGACGTCTCCTTCGATCATGACTACTACGCAAACACTCACATTCCGTTGTGCAAGGAAGTGTTTGCGCCATCGCGCATCGAACTCGAACGGGGCATAGATGGCCCGTCGGTTGCTGCGGTGTCGTTTTACTTCGAATCGAGCGAAGCGATGCAGACGGCGATGGCAAACCCGCGAATGGGTGAAGTGATGGGTGATGTGCCGAACTACACGAACTCGCGCCCAGCGATGCAGGTCTCACAAATCGTCGACTAGTTCGTCACTGCCGGATTCGAGTTCTGGTACGCCTTGACGCTTGCGGAGGCGTTCAATGTCGCGAACGGGAACACGGAGTTTGTTGAATCGCGTGCCGCCGGTGCCGATCTGTTCGAGATCATGATGCAAGGTGTCGAATGACTTCTTGACCTTGTCGACAGCGCTCGAGTAGTTGAGAAATTCTTTTTCAAATTTGTTGATTTGCTGCATGATGTCAGCCGCGGTCTGCTCGGTGTGAAAGCTGTCAGTTGCTTGCCTGATGACAACAAGAAACGCGTACAGCGTGAGTGGAGAGCAGAGAACAACGCGACGTTCGAGCGCCCAGTCGATGAGTTGCGGATCAGACTCGTGGACGAAGCCCGAAATGCTTTCGTTTGGCACGAACATCAGCACATAGTCGACTGCAAGTTCTGTCGACTGATCGATGTAGTCACGTTTTGCGAGTGCATCGACATGCCCTCGTAGCGCTTTGACGAACTCGGTTCTCGTCGTGGCCCGAAGAGTTTCATCATCAGCGGCAAGGTGTGCGGCATAGCGGTCGAGTGGAAACTTGACGTCCATGAACAGAACACGGTCCGGTGGCATTGTGAATCGAAAGTCGGGGCGTCCGCCGCCGGCCGTGGTGTCCTGTTTCGTGTAGTTGACGCCTTCGACAAGTCCGGCGGTGCGAATCATGTCTTCAGCGAGGCGCTCACCCCATTGACCGCGTTTTTGTGACGAGGACAAGACCTCGTTGAGGTTTGCGGTGCGCTGTGCGAGTAACGACACTGCCTC
>JALRBS010000051.1 GCA_023262325.1 Ilumatobacteraceae bacterium
CGGAGTTGATGAGGTGAACACAAAGTTTGCGCAAGTGGAGCAAATCAAGAAATTCGTCGTGCTCGGAGAAGAGTGGTTACCGGACTCCGATGTCTTGACGCCGACATCAAAGTTGAAGCGCCGAGGTGTTCACACCCGATATGAGGACGCGATCGACTCGATGTACGCCGACGCGTAACCAAGCCACAGCGCCGTTAGTCGAAACCAAAGTCGTCGACCACCGGCAACTCTTCGCGAGAAGGCGCAAGCGCGTCGATGACGTAATGGACGACATCGACTGATGCTCCATCAAGGTGCTGCGCGAACTCAGACTGCACCGCCCGCCGATAGGTGACATTCATCGCACGCCAAAGATTGCGACCGCGACGTGTGAGTTCGACGAGCACAGCACGGTGGTCGCCCTTGAGCGTCACACGTCGGCGCGTCACCCACCCGTCCTCCTCAAGGCGATCAAACCGACGAGTAAGGCTGGACAGCGGCATGCCCATTTCTTCGGCAACCTCCGACGGACGGGCTTTTCCGCCGAGACGCTGCAACGCGGCGAGCACATCAAACCAGTTCAGCGGAATATCCCACTCTTCGCGTAGCGCCGCGTCGATGGCGCGCTCGACCTCGCCAACACGCGCCTGCAGACCGCGCCAGGCCGAAATTCGGTGAGCATCGAGCCGAGCCATGTCCACCAGTGTGGCGCGATCTAGGTTGATGAGATGACAACCGAGCCATCTGCCCTCACTGTTGCTGCGATCAACGCGGAGGTCAGTCAGTCGTTTCCGGGCTCACATCATCGCTGTGTCGAGATTGGTGACCGGTACGCCATCACACGACTTGACGTCGATGAATCACATATTCGTCCGGGCGGATTCATATCGGGACCGACACAATTCGCCGCCGCGGATGCCGTGCTGTGGTACGCAACATTCGCTGCGCTCGGTCGCATCGAACAGATGGCATTGACAAGTGAACTCTCGATCCGATTCCTTCGCCCTGCAGTCGGTGAGGTCTTGTGGGCTCGTGCAGATATCGACATCGTCACACGCCGTTCGGCGGTCGGCACGGTACGCGTCTGGACTGACGATCGCCCAGACCGCATCACCGCAACCGCACAAGGGACATACGCAATACCGATGGCGAAGTGAACGCACGACCCATCGATATCACGGACGAACACGACGAACGTCTCGCCGACTATCGATCGCTCACCGATATCGCAGAACGTCGTCGAATCGAAGGCGACGAGTTTTTTATCTGCGAAGGTCCGGTCGCACTCGAACGATTGATGACGAGTGGGCACATGTTGCGCTCAGTGCTGACGCTTCGTGACAAATTTGACCGAGTCGACGCCCTGCTTCATGCAAACGCGATCGAGATCGACGCGTTCACCGTTTCTCGCGAGGTGATGACATCAATTACCGGATTCGACTTGCACCGGGGCATCATCGCCTCGGCCAACCGTCGGCGACCGCTCGACCGTGACGCTGTTTCGACAGTGCTCGAGGCTTCACGGCGCGTCGCCGTGCTCGAGGGGCTGAACGACCCCGAAAATCTTGGTGCAATCGCTCGCAGCGCACACGCGCTCGGCATCGACGCGTTGTTCATTGACGAGACATGTATCGATCCGTACACACGGCGCACGGTGCGCGTCTCAATGGGTGAAATCCTCCATTTGCCAACCGTCCGCTACACCAACACCGACGAACTTCTCGACATGCTTCAGGGATGGGATCTCTGGGCGCTGACACCCGACCAGAGTGCAAGCGACATCTGGACATTGGGCGTGCCAGAGCGAGT
>JALRBS010000139.1 GCA_023262325.1 Ilumatobacteraceae bacterium
AGGCCGAGACGAACGGGGAGTGAGTGTTCGGCATCGGGCATAAGCCACAGCGATACATCAACCCAGACACCGACGAGCACGGCGTTGGCGAGTGTGCCGAAACCGAGACGCTCACGAATAGGAATCCAGAGGAGCACGACAACAAAACTTGTTGCGATGATGACGCTGCCGAGCGACCAGCCAATTTGGTTTGAGACGCCCTGATGGAAGACATCCCAGGGTGCCAGACCGAGATTGGCGCGAACAACCAGCGCAAGGCTGAAGCCGAAAAATGCCAGTCCAACCATGAGGAACAGCGTTCGGCGAACGAGCACGGTGGAACACTAGGTGATGAGTTCAGCGACGTGTTAGCCGGCGATAAGCGCGGCGGCGACGTCGGTGATCACGGCGTCTTTCTCGTCGAGCGGTGGCAGCAGAATGATTTGGTCGAGCCCTGATCGCTCAAGTTCGGCAACCTTCGCACGAAGTTCGTCGCGAGTGCCCACGAGGCATGTGCGTTCGATGAGTTCGGGTGTGATGAATCGCTCCTCCTCGGGCACGACCCAACAATTGTGTCCGAGGTGCGTTCGAAGATGCCGACGTTCGATCGGGGTTCGTTCGACCTCTGCAACGTATTCACCCCAGATGTCGGAGAGGAACTCGGGTGGACGTCGACCAAATTGTTGTACCTGCTCGTACGAATAGTGGAGGCTCGCAATCGCGAACGCCCCCGTCTGTCGTCGCACTCGGTCACTGTCAAGGGACTCGCCTGGATGCAGCACAAGTGCTGTCGTCAGTGTCGTCATCGGAAATGTTGCACGAGTGATCGGTCGACCGATCTCCCGTCCGGCGTGTTCGATGCGCTCGCGGGCGTGCGCAACCGCTGCAGGGCTCGGCGGCACCGAGGTGACCAGTCCGTCGCCGTGTCGTGCCGCGAGGGACATCGCTTTCGGTCCGAACGCGGACACATACACCGGAATGCGCGGCTCAAACCGAACGAATCCGTGCGATGGCATGAGATGACGCGTTGGAGCAATGCGACCGCGAAACTCGTAATCAACTTCTTCGCCATCAAGGAACCCACGAAGATCTGCGAGATAGCGATCGAACTCTGCAACCCGCATCGGCGGGTGGCCCATGATGCGCATTGCGGTGTTCCCGGTTCCGATTCCGCAGAACGTTCGACCAGGAGCAAGTTCGTTAATCGTGGCATGGGCCGCTGCGGTGATCGGCGCTGGCCGTGTCGGCGCAACCGCAACTCCGGTGCCGATGTTGATCGTTGATGTCGCAACGGCGGCGAGCGCAAGAAATGCGTACACGTCCGACCAAATCATCTGGCTGTCCGCCGCCCACATGTGCGTGTATCCGAGTTGTTCAGCGAGCTGCACGTAACCAATATCGGACGGACGTGATGCGACGCAGATTCCAAACTCCATGCGTTGAGTGTTATCGGTCACCGCGTCACAGACCGAGCCGGCGCCCGTCGGCCGCACTCCGTTGAGTCCGTCGTCAACGGTGAGATCGACTCGATGGGCTCCATGTTCGGAACAATCGACTCGTCCCCTCATCCGACACCTGAGGCGCGCTCGATGTCGAGATACGGTCAAACGATGGAGCAAACCACGCCGTTCCCGTTGCAAGAAATGCTCGGTTTCACCATTGAGCGGGGCGACGGCGTCGCGTCGGCCTCGCTTACTGCCGACGATCGCCATCTCAATCCGCACGGCATGTTGCACGGCGGAGTGCCCTTTGCCATGCTCGATACTGCAATGGG